>JAQFVP010000010.1 GCA_027942475.1 Simkania sp.
CCCTCGGGAAATAAGTAAAGAAGCCTACGAAGCGTGCATCTCTTATGTGTGCTTGGATGACAGATCTGATCAAGAGCGAAGCGGGAAGAGCGCACAAAAAAAGCAGTCCCCACGCACAGAAATGCTCGATCGTGCCATGCTTGCCAAGTCTTTGTTTGAAGGGCACGTCAGTAGAAACGATTTCATCGATATCATCTATAGGCTCTATCTAAAAGCAACCATTACATAATCATTGATTTTTTTTACTTATGTAACGATACTAGAAAAAATAAATTTTATTTTTACAAGGAAAAACATGAATCCTATATCTACCCGATCTCAAGTGGCTGCAAAGCAAATAGAGTGTAATCAGACAGCAACTTTTTCCACAGACTGCCCTATTTTTGCTGCAGGTGATTCTCTAACATCTTTTATGCGAAATTGGGCAAAGAGCCCGGCCATGACCTTGTTAGCCCAACAATTAGCTATCGATATATGTATTCAAAAAAGAGGGTGTATTACAGATTTACTCCACGCGAAAAACATCACTGCTATGGTGGTTACACCTATCGTAGCGCACACATATACCGAAAGGGGTAACAATCCCTTAAAACTCGCTTGCTGCAATGAAAAAGAACTCGCTTTAATAGTCTATTCCGTTTTTTCTCAGGAAATAAGTCAAGAAGCCTACGAAGAGTGTATCTCTTATGTGTGCTTGGATGACAGATTTTATTCGAAGCGGGGGGAAAAAAGCGCAAAAGAAAATCAGTCCTCACGCACAGAAATGCGCGATAGTGCCATGCTTGCTAATTCTTTGTTTGCGGGGCACGTCAGTAGAGATGATTTCATTAACATCATCAATAAGATTTATAAAAAATCTTCTTCCACTAGTTTTTTTTCTTATGAAACAATAATAGAAATAATAAATTCTATTTTTATAAGGAAAAACAAGACGCCTATACCTACCCGATCTAAAGTGCCTCCAAAGCAAATAGTATTTAATCAAGCAGTAACTTCTTTCACAGAATGCCCTACTTTTGCTGCAGGTGATTCTCTGACAGCTTTTATGCAAAATCGGCCAGCAAACCCTGCGATGACCTCTTTAGCCAAACAATTAGCTATCGATATATGTATTCAAAAAAAAGGATTTATTGCAGATTTAATGCAAGAGCAAAATATCACTGCCATGGTCGTTACCCCTATCGTAGCGCACACATATACCCAAAGGGGTAAAAATCCCTTAAACCTCCTTTCCTGCAATGAACAAGAACTCGCTTTGATAGTTTATTCCGTTTTTTCTCGGGAAATAAGCAAAGAAGCCTGTGAAGCGTGCATCTCTTATGTCTGCCTTGATGACAGATCTGGTTCGGAGCAAGAGGGGAAGGGCGCAGGAGAAAAGCCGTCCCCACGCACAGAAATGCTCGACAGTGCCATGCTTGCCAAGTCTTTGTTTGAAGGGCACGTCAGCACTGCCGATTTCACCAAAATCGTCGATGAGATCTATGGAAAATATTCTTTCAAACGCGCTTTGGTTCCCTATGCTAAAACAATGGGATTCCTTGTGGTAACGGGGGCGGCTTTATGGGTAGAACTAAAGCGATTTGTTTTAGAAAGAAACTAATAGTATCCATTTTCTTTCAGCACTTTTCAGTTGTAATCCACTACTCTTAACTCTTTCTTAAGGAATTTTTGTAAGTTTTTTTCAATACAGTTATGCAAAATAGAAAAAAGCTTCCACTCTTTCCAAAGTCGAAATAGATGGAAGTAATCTCGCATATAATCTCTCAAATGGTGGCGAGAAATGGGTAAAATCATTATATAGGGGTCAACAAATAGCACATGGAGAACAGATAATGCCCGAGCCACGCACAATAGATAACTTAGGTGTCGAACCGTCGATCCGTTGGGCCTCTGACCAAGAATTGCTAGATAAAAGCATGATCGAGGAAGCGGCTCGCATTTCCAAACAAACGGAAATCGATATCTATGCACCTTTTCTCAAAAGTGAATTCGATTTCATTTTTCAAACTGATCAGCGGCACCAACAATGGGCCATGTTTTCCCCTCCCGAGGGGTACCATTCGCAACAAAAACGGCTCTTTACCCATCAGGTCATTCCCTCTCTGGGCAGCGAAGAATTGCAACAACAGCAAATGCAAAAAATTAACGACTTCCTAAGTAGCAATCCGAGCGAGCAGAAAAAAGCTTCTACTTACTCGCAAGGATATGACTGGGAAGAAAAGCGGGAACAGGAGGAGAGACAAACCGAATCTAAAACCCTGCTAGATCTCATGACATATATTCACAGCTTAGATGACCTCCTATTGGATATCAACGGGAAACGGAGCCAGTACCTAAAAGGGTAAAATGAGTCAAGTCAATTGGTTAGATTTACTTGGTTGGAACCGAGGGCATCTGGAAGACCTCCGGTTTGCCGGTTTTTCTTATATTAAACAGGGCAAGTATATGGATGCGTTAAAATTTTTCGAGGCCCTCGTCGTTCTCTCGAAAAATAATCTCTACGATTTGCATACACTAGGGGCTCTCTACCTTGAGACGGGCAACCATTTATCCGCTTTGGATTGCTTGGAAAGAGCACTAAAAATAGAAGGCTCGCATGAACCGACCCTCTTGAATCGGGCCAAAGCTCTTTTCCTTCTCGGTTATAAAAAACAGGCCCTTGCTCAGTCTAGCAAGCTAGAGAAAAGCACAAATAGCGCGATTGCCAATCAAGCTCGCGCCCTAACGTTGGCTTATTCGTAAGTGACTTAAGGCGAGAGATCGTCCTCGGCGCGATTTGAACGCGCGACCTATTGCTTAGGAGGCAATCGCTCTATCCACTGAGCTACGAGGACATAAGAAAAATAATTCTAAGGCAAGGCTTGTTATTATCTCAAGCCGTTTTGGAGAGGTGATGAAAGAAACAGCAGACATCGGGTTGATCGGTCTCGCCGTAATGGGACAAAATCTCGCCCTAAATATGAGCGACCACGGATACAGGGTGGCCGTCTATAATCGAACGACTGCAAAAATGAACGACTTTGTAAAAAAATGGGGTGCAAAGTGTCTCATAAGCGGTTTTGAGGATATCAAAGCACTGGTAGAGTCGCTCAAAAGACCTAGGAAAGTGATGCTGATGATCAAAGCGGGCAGCAGCGTTGATAAGGTCATTGATGAGCTCACCCCTTTTCTCGAAAGGGGGGATATTTTGATAGACGGGGGCAATAGCCATTACACAGACAGTGAGCGCCGGTATCACGCCCTCGATAAGAAGGGAATTTTTTTTATAGGCGCTGGCATTTCAGGGGGGGAGGAAGGAGCGCGCCATGGACCATCCATTATGCCCGGAGGCCATCTGCATGCATGGCCAGAAATAAAACCGATTTTTCAAGCTATTGCTGCGCAATCTGAAGAGAAAGAGCCCTGCTGCCACTTTGTGGGCACAGGGGGAGCCGGTCACTACGTCAAAATGGTCCATAACGGAATCGAATATGGGGATATGCAAATCATTTGTGAATCGTACGACCTGCTTTCTCGATTACTGAAATTAAAGGCAGATGACCTTAGCATTATTTTCTCTGATTGGAATCAGGGGGAACTGAGTAGCTACCTCATCGAAATCACCAGTCAGATTTTTGCTTTTAAAACAAAAGAAGGGCGCCCTCTCGTTGAAGAAATTCTCGATGTGGCGGGGCAGAAGGGAACGGGCCGATGGACTGTGATGAGCGCTTTAGAGCGCAGCATGCCCGTAACTTTAATCGGAGAGGCTGTTTTTGCCCGTTGCCTCTCCTCCCTCAAGGAGGAGAGGCTCGCATTGAGTCAGCACTTTAAGGATTCGAGCAATCGGTTTAGGGGGGATAAAAAACAAACGATCGAAGAGATCCGTCAGGCTCTTTACGCCTCAAAAATCATGAGCTACGCCCAAGGATTCATGCTGATGCGAGCTGCTGCTGCTGAAATGAATTGGACTCTGAATTATGGATCGATTGCCCTGATGTGGAGGGGGGGATGCATCATCCGCAGCCGCTTCTTAGAGGAGATTAAAAAGGCTTTTGAGAAAAACCCCGACCTCACCACATTGATCATGGATGATTTTTTTAAAAAAGAGATTGTAAAGGCCGAAAAACCGTGGCGCCGCGTAATTGGGTACGCAGCTGAATTTGGAGTTCCCATCCCCTGTTTGAGCAGTTCTCTTGCTTTTTTCGACGGATACCGTTCGAGCCGTTTGCCCGCCAATCTCATGCAAGCGCAGCGGGATTTTTTTGGAGCTCACACATACGAGCGGCTGGACAGCCCCAGAAACACTTTTTTTCATACCAATTGGACAGGAGAGGGGGGGGAGGCCAGCTCCACTTCTTATAACGCCTAGAGCGCCTTTTTAATCAATTGAGTATTTCATTGTAGTTGAGCACAAATGCCGGCTTGAGCACCTCAATTTGTTTAAAAACGTGGTTGAGGTCGTCGTGGTGATGTGAAGTTTCATATTTTTCGACGAGATCGGTGATTTCTAAGTAGATGTCATGCATGCTGCTGGCCATCTCTTTTTTAGAGCCTTTGAGCGGCATACCTTCCACCTCTATGAGCTCCCCTTTCATTTCCTGAAGCGTGGACCTGAGCAGCTCCATTGCCTTTATGTGCTCCTCTTCTTTTTCCTGCACTACGCCTCCTATTTGTTATCAAAGCCTCAAACTTATTGTAAAATTAAAAACTATTACTTGGCTAGAGATCTTCACATTTTTTTTTTAAATAATTCGTGGTAAGAGTGTTACTTTTCCGCTTTGAGAATCGCCATAAAAGCGGATTGAGGAATCCTGACTTTGCCAATTTCTCTCATCTTTTTCTTCCCCTTTTTTTGCTTTTCCCAAAGTTTTCGCTTACGGGTAATATCCCCTCCATAACACTTGGCTGTTACATGTTTAGAAAGGGCCGGAATTGTCTCTCTAGCGAGAATTTTTCCCCCAACCGCTGCTTGAATGGGAATCTTAAATTGTTGGCGTGGAATCACTTCTTTTAGCTTATCACAAATCGCTCTTCCTTTGGACTCCGCTCTTGTTTTACTTACCAAACAAGAAAATGCATCCACCACTTGATTGTTTACCCGGATGTCTAACTTGACGATCTCACCGATCTGATGAGATAAAAATTCATAATCAAATGAGCCGTAGCCACGTGTGACAGATTTGAGCCTATCGTTGAAATCGGTCATAATTTCATTCATGGGGAAGCGAAAGGTCAGCAACAAAGTATCTTGCCCCATCACTTCGGTTTGCTCAAGAATACCCCGTTTTTCCATGCTCAAGTTCATAATAGCCCCCAGATCCTTTGCCGGTGTCATCACGTGGGCTTTGGCCCACGGCTCCTTAACGCAGGTAATCATCGAAAAATCAGGGAAGTGAGCTGGGTTGTCAATCTGTTTTATTTCTCCACTTGTCATTGTGATTTGGTACAAAACACTTGGGGCCGTTGCCATGATATCTAGGTCAAATTCTCTTTGTAATCGCTCAAAGGTGATTTCTAAGTGCAAGAGCCCTAAAAATCCACATCGGAATCCAGAGCCTAGGGCGAGACTACTTTCTTGCTCGACGTAGAGGGCAGAGTCGTTGAGTTGGAGCTTGACGAGGGCGTCCTTAAGAGTGGCAAACTCAGAAGAGTCAATGGGATAAATACCCGCATACACAACCGGTCTGATCATCTTAAATCCGGGCAGAGGGGTGGTGGCTCCTCCCCGAAAGTCAGTAATAGTGTCCCCAATTTTTACATCGCAGGTGTTTTTGATATTGCCCACTACGTAGCCCACTTCACCTGGGCGCAAAACATCCACGGGCTTTGCATGAGGGGAAAAAATTCCCACTTCGATTACTTCGAACTGTTTTCCCGTTGCCATAAAAAGAATTTGACTTTTTTTGCGTATCTCTCCGCTCATCAAGCGGATGTAAACCATGACTCCTCGGTATGGATCGTAGTGGGAATCAAAAATAAGCGCTTTGAGCACACTGTTTTCCTCTAAATTAGGGGGGGGGATGTCGGTTAAGATTCTCTCTAAAATTTCGGCAATCCCCTTGCCCGTTTTGGCCGAGCACAAAATTATTTGATCCGCTCCGATTCCGATGATCCCCTCTATCTGCTCTTTTACCGAATCGACTTGCGCCGCGGGTAAATCAATTTTATTGAGAACTGGCAAGATCTCTAGGTCCCGTTCAAAAGCCAGATGCACATTTGCAAGACTCTGTGCTTGAACTCCTTGTGTTGCATCGATTACGAGAAGGGCTCCTTCACACGCCGCAAGAGATCGGGATACTTCGTAGGAAAAATCGACATGACCAGGGGTATCGATAAAATTGATCTGATAGATGTGGGAATCGCTAGATTTGTAATACATGGTCACGGGGTGCGCCTTGATGGTAATCCCCCGCTCCCGTTCAATATCCATGTCATCGAGAAGCTGCTCTTGCATATCCCGATGAGCGACGGTTTTGGTAATTTCAAGCAATCGATCGGAGAGGGTAGATTTTCCGTGGTCAATATGAGCGATAATCGAAAAATTACGTATGAATTTGGGATCATATTTGAAATGCATAAGGAAGAATATACCCATTTTAAAAATACAAGAAAGCTAGGAAGATACAAAGTGCAAACCGCTTTTCTTTGAAAAGACCTGCATTAGCCCCTAAAAGGGGGAGGGAGGCAAAAGTTTGGTACATCCCCCCTTGTAGGGTTAAGGGGGCAGAGACCTCGAATCAGCCCCCCAAAAAAGGGTTTTTACGTCCCAGAAGGCGCTTTGCTTAGGGCGGGACTTACTTTAGAGTCCACTCCATCTGAAGGAACGTCTTTATCCTCTTTTCCTATATTTTCGGTCTCCTTAGCAAACTGTTTGCTAAGCGATTTGGTTGTTACGAGCCAGGCAAAAATAATAAAGAGCAAAATGCCGCATGCATAGGGGGTAATCGCTGCAATGGACCCAAAAGCGAGGATTAGTCCCTGTTGCATGAGAGCGCCACCCGATTTACCCAGACGCGCACCCACAACATCCACAGCGGCCTTCCCCTTGACTTTTTGCTCTTGATCGAGGGGAATGTAAGTCATCTCTTTTGTTGGATCAAAAAATGCGTATTTCGCAGATTTACTCGAGATGTTTTGAATCGCACCCAAAACGACGGAAAAGAGAAGGGTAGAGGTGCCAAAAAAAGCAGTGACCCCGGAGAGCTGGTTTTTGAAAATCACAAATGAAAAAAAGCTGACACCGGTGATCAAGACGACAAAAGGGGTAATCATGGCCGCTCGTTTCCATCCCAAGCGACGAATCAAGTTGCTCCCAAAAAAGATCACCCCAATCGTAACGAGACCTGTGATTTGTGAAAACATCCCCATGAAACTGTTATACGCGTTGGAATCGGGGTAATAGGATTTAAGTTGCCCTTTCCAAGTCACTTCAATCAAGTTGATTGCAATGCCGTACGAGAGGACTAAAATGGCAATACATCCGAGGTATTTCGAGCGCACCAAGTAGAGGAAGCTCTCTTTAATCGAGAGTTTGGGCTTTGCCTTTTTTTGCTTTGCTTGTTCTTCTTGGTTGTAAAAGCGGGGGTCTACCAGAACGTAACGATTGATCCACCAGTAGATGCCGAGAATCAGCAAAGTGGATATACATACTGCTCCCATAAGGTAGTTCAAAGAGATCTGCCAGGGATCTTTTCCAGCGGGAAGATTGCTGCGTACACTCGAAAACCAGCGAACGCTTCCACCAGCGATCAAAAGTGAGACATTCGCAAATAGCGTGAAAATAGAGTAAAACCGCTTGGATTCGGATACTTTCGTGATATCGTTCGCAAAACCCCAAAAAAGGAGAGAGAGGGCCACACTTCCCCACAGCTCGGCCATAACGTAGAATATGGAATAAGTCCAATTGCGTATCACAGCGATGAATCCCTTTGCCCCCACCGGCAACACTTCTTGCAGGTAATCGCAAAATGCATTTGGGTGCAAAAGTTCACGCGCGGGATAAATCACAGCCGCGAAGAGGCCAAAAAAGAGTAAGAAAGGGGACACGATCGAGTAGAACAATCCGGGCTTGCTCAACTTATTACTTAATTTTGCATAGATCAACATGAAGATCACCGCAGAGGGGAGCACTCCCCAAAATTTCAAAAATGGGATCACTTCTGCGCCACCACCTGGAGCCGTTACGACGAGAGTATCTTTTGTATCTCGCAAAACTGTGTAATTGAACAAAATGAAGAAAAAGAGCAAAACCATTGGAACGAGCTTTTTTAGCTCATAGCCATGAACAGGCCATAAAATGGATCGCACTTTACCAAATGATTGATCTGATTGTGCCATATTCGCATTCCTACCTTGAGTTAAAATTTCCTTAGGGGGGATTCCCCACTCTTAACTCTTGAGGGGAGAAAACCTGCAAGCTCCCTTGAGGGAGTTTTATTTACGTCTTAAGGGAAGCGATACATCTGTTTTGGATCGTCCCCAATTATAAGCTCTGCTTTACGCAGCGAACAACTTTTATAGACAGCTTTCATATGCCGAGCATGTTGCCCGCATAAAGAGTGCGAAAACGCACCGGGCTGCTTACTTTTTTTACGTCTCTTTCGAAATCGACTCAACCCCAGCCGCTACCATCGCCTGCTGAACATTTACTGATTCGACATATGCATTCCACAGTTCGTGGTCGACCACCTGATTTCGAATTGCGTAGATTAACTCTCTCTTGCACTGCGCGAGCGATTTTTTTGGGCTGAGAATTGAAATCATCTCTTTATCTCCAGAAAGCCGAGCCATATTGAGAAGCCGCTCTAACTGAAGTTTGGTAAAATTGAGTTGATCCCGTTTTTTTCGAGTTCCGCGCGCCAAACGGGGCTTGGGGGGTATAACGAGGGGACGCTCAGACTCAATAATAAATTTTTCAATTAAAGAAACGAGCTTTTCTGGACTTTTGTATTTCATTTTACGCATAGTAAAATGGTGTATATAACCACCAGTTGCAACTGGTATGTACTTACAAAGGTCGTTTTCTTTTGAGCCTCTAACTTTTTTAATCGCTCTGGCAATCACATCCTCGAGCTCTTCGAGTTTTCTAGAGTTAGTTTTCATTTCTTCCATGAACATAATGATTCCTTTTGGTCTTAATTCTAGACAGTAACCTGTATAAAGTCGCCCCTTTTTTCTAAAAAGACTGCTTTGAGTGTAGAAAAAATTATGTAACGTTGCTTACAGGCTACAGAAAGCGCTTTCTACTCTATCCTTAACTTTTTAATGTAAGGGTGAGGGTGCACACATCCGAACTTACAAAACGGAAAACTGCAGCGATTGGGGCATACCAATCACAATTTTTTAGATCTCAGACTGTCTTTCTTGTAATCGAAAAATCCTCCCTTTAGTCTCTTTCAATAAATTTTTATACTACTTGATCTTTGTTTGCAACTATTATTTGTTAGATTTCTCAAAACAGTTCAATAAAACGTCCATGACATATCCAACGCAAACAAAGGAAAAAAGCTTTTGCTTATTCTGCAAGCAAAACAAATTCAGCGGCACTCCTTAAGATAAAAACAAAAAGCCCGTTTTAGTCGAAAATCTAACGATGACATTACTCTTCGATCAATTTTCATTGGAGGCATTGCAATCTTTACGTGCCCTCGACAAGGGTAATATGAAATAGGTGTTTTATGCAAGTCATTAATTTATTTGATGATTTTTTTAATCAACCAAAATTGGGTACGAAAAAAAATTAAAACCATTGCACCCCTAAAAGGGGAGGGCAGATTTCGTTTATTTCTTTAAATATTGTTTTTTTTGATCTAAATTGTCAGTGTGGATGCCATCGATCTAAACAAAGCTGTTTTAATTCATGTAAAGCAGCGCTCCCAAGGGCCGAATTCGGTCTGCTCAGGCAATACCGCGCACAAAGTGCGAAAAGGGGCAGTCTCATCCACCAATTCATTTTTTGCTTGGATGTTTGACGCCGGATAAGGGGGCACGAGACAAAGCTTGAAGGAAATAAAAGATGCCATTTAAAATGCATGGTCAAAACGCAGATCAAGCTGATTTGAAAAGCGCATGCAATATCATCGGAGTCCTTGGAGGAAAGGGCGGGGTGGGCAAATCGACTGTAGCTGTGAATGTCGCTTTGGCCTTGCGCCTTGCAAATAGGCGAGTTGGGGTTTTGGATGCGGATGTCTACGGACCATCTGTTCCCCATCTGATCGGGAGGGCCGATTTGCCAAAAGTCGATAAAGGGCGTATTCTCCCCGCGCGAGCTAGAGGCATTTCCTTTATCTCGGCCTCTTTTTTGCACGAAGGGGGTACCCCTTCGGCTGTCAGAGCTCCCATTGCCAATCGAATCATCGACCAGTTTTTGGGCGAAGTCAATTGGGGCCCTCTCGACGATTTGCTCATTGATTTTCCTCCGGGCACGGGTGATATCCCCATGACGCTGGCGCAAAGAGCAAAGCTCACCGGTGTGATCGTCGTGACAACGCCGCAAGAAATAGCGCTTATCGACGTAAGAAAATCTGTGCAAATGTGCAAGTACATGGGGATTAATATTTTGGGTATTGTAGAAAATATGAGTTACCTCGTTTGCAATAAAGCAAGACAGGCCATTTTTGGAGAGGGGGGCGGCAAGCGACTGGCAGATGAATGGCAGGTTCCCTTGCTCGGACAGATTCCACTCGATCCCCAGCTTGCTGAAACGGGAGACGAGGGCTTTTCTCTGTTTGATACCGATGCCCCCAGTCGCTCGAGCTTTGAGAAGATCGCGCAGCGACTACAATCTCGCTTAAAAAAAATTTATGCCGACCAAAAGCAGGAGGAAAGTCAAGGCCGAGTCATGCAATTTCGCACGCTTCAAAAGCAAGGCGTTTCCTATTTTGAAATCGTGTGGTCAGATGGTGTCAAAAAAAAACTTTGCCCTGCAGACGTGCAAAAAAGATGCCCCTGTAGCCGCTGCATAGGTTCAAAGCAGCTAAGGCTCAATCCCGGGGTCCAAATCATTTCGTGCGAGCAAGTGGGCAACTATGCCCTGCAAATTCAGTTCACAGAGGGGTGCTCTCAAGGAATTTATCCATTTCAATTGCTCAGAGAAATCGAATGATGAAGAGGGTACTTGCCATTTTTTTTCTCTTGTTACTGACCTCTTGTTCCAAAAAGGAAAAGCAACAAGACCTCCTGGATTGGATGCGCTCGGACGGAACGGTGAAAGTAATGTCTACAACGGCGATGATTTCAGACATAGTCGAGCAAGTGGGGGGACCTTTGGTCTCTTCTATCTGCTTAGTAGTGGGTGAAATAGATCCGCATAGCTATGAACTTGTAAAAGGGGACGATGAAAAATTCGGAAATGCCCACCTCATTTTTTACAATGGAGTGGGATTAGAACATGGCGCGACCGTGCTGTGCCAGTTGGAAAACAATGCAAATGCCATTGCTCTTGGAAACAAAGTTTTTGAAAAGTTTCCCGAACGGTTTTTGGAAGTGGAAGGTCAAATCGATCCCCATATATGGATGGATATGTCCCTTTTTTCCGAAATAATCGACCCCATCGTAGAAGCGCTCAGCACCAAAGATCCCAAAAACAGCGATGAATACGCAAGGCGGGGGAAACAGGTCAAGGAGCGGCTCCAACAAAAAGACTGTGCTTTGCGTGAAACCATGAAACTCATCCCCGACAAAAATCGGTTTTTGGTAACGAGCCATGACGCTTTTGGGTACTTTACCAAGCGATATTTGGCTCTAGAAGATCCGGAAAATTGGAAAAAACGGGTCCGAGCACCAGAAGGGCTGGCTCCGGAAGGGCAGATGAGCATTCTCGATATCCAAAAAGTCACCGATTTTGTCTGCGCGAACAAAGTAAGCATCCTTTTTCCAGAAACGAACATGAACCGAATTCCACTTGAAAAAATTATCTCCGTTTGTCGCAAGAAGGGGCTTGAGGTGCAGATGGCAGAAATCCCTTTATACGGGGATAGCATGGCCGGAGCGAACACCTATATTGAGATGATGGAACACAACGTGCAAACCTTTTTCAACTACATGTCGAGGTCTTTTTGAAAAACGGACTAGTCGTGAAAAATCTCACGGTCAGCTACGACCATTTTTCCGCCCTTTGGGACATCAACTTTGAGATTGCCTGCGGCCAAATCGTCGGCATTATCGGCCCGAATGGCGCTGGCAAGAGTACCCTGATCAAGGCGATCATCGGATTGATCAAGCCTATTTCGGGTGGGGCAGAGCTTTGCAAAATAGATATCAAAAAAAATCGAAAGCGGGTGGCTTACGTTCCCCAAAAAAAAGGGATTGACTGGCAATTTCCGATCACCGCATTTGATGTGGTGCTCATGGGGTGTTATGGCCGTTTGAAAGGTCTTAAGTGGTGCAACCGCTCAGAGCGAAATCGAGCTTTTCATTTGCTCGAGCTTATGCACATGGAGAAATTAGGCAACAGGCAGATTGGAGCGCTCTCGGTCGGTCAGCAGCAACGGCTTTTCGTCGCCCGTGCTCTTATGCAAGATGCCGACCTCTTTTTGCTTGACGAACCCTTTGCCGGAGTGGACAAAACAACGGAAACGCTCATTATGAAGATCATGACCGACTTGAAAACGGAGGGAAAAACAATTTTAATTGTGCATCATGACCTCAACACGGTCGAAGCCTATTTTGATGCCCTCGTCATCCTCAAAACCAGTCTGATTGCCTACGGAAGCACAAAGGCTGTTTTCCATTTGGAAAACTTAAATCGCGCCTACGGAGCAAAGGGTGTAATATTTGATGAAGCACTCCGCCTTTCTCTGGCCCAGTCTGCAGGGCTGCGATGAAGCTCCCTTCTTTGATCCAATTTTTTACTGACCCTATTTTGCGAGCTCCAGCCGTTGGCTCGATGTTCATGTGCCTGGCATCCTCGCTCATTGGGGTCATTACCTTTGTCAAAAGGCGCTCTTTGATCGGAGAAGCTCTATCCCATGCGACCTATCCCGGCGTAATTTTGGGTGTATTGGTCAGCACACTTTTTTACGCGCCAAACCGTCCACTCCCCCTATTCCCCGCTTTGATCGGCGGTTTTCTTTGTTCTTGGCTTGGATTGATCGCCATCGAAACATGCGAAAAACGGCTCCATCTGCATGCAGATCTCTCTTTATGTCTCATCCTCTCTACCTTTCTCGGACTCGGGGTGACCTTGGCCAGTCGCATACAAGCAACTCATCCGGTCTGGTATCAGCAAGGACAGGCCTTTTTGTTTGGTCAAGCAGCCACAATGGGAGATGCAGACATCGGAGTGTATGCTGCGTTATCACTGGCAATTTTGGTCCTGATCATCTGCCGCTTTAGGCAAATTCAGCTGATGCACTTTGATGAAGTGCTTACGCGAAGTTTGTGTCTGCCGCTTAGTTTTTGCCATTTTATAAGCAATTTTTTATTGGTCTTTACTTTGGTAGTTGGAATGCGCAGTGTGGGAATTGTGCTCATTTCTGGGATGCTGATTGCTCCAGCAGCCTGTGCACGTCAATGGACTGATCGCCTCGGAGCCATGTTTACAATTTCAGCCGTCGTAGGATTGCTGAGCGGATTTTTTGGCGTGTATCTCTCTGTTTGTATCCCCTTCCTGTGTAAACGCCCCCTCTCTTTGCCCACGGGCCCAATGATTGTGCTTGTAGCCAGTGCACTTACATTTTTCTCTTTGCTTTTTGCCCCCAAGAGGGGATGGTTATCCAGAGTGCTTCGAGTCCGAACTATCCGCGCACAGCAACAGATGGACCACCTGCTAAAAATACTTTGGAAAAAAAACAGTTTGCACATAGGCCATCTTCAATCCGAATTGGGGATCTCTTTGCTCTCTTTGCGTTATTTGCTACTTATTGCAAAAAAAAGGGGTTGGATTCAGAGGGGGGAAAGGATTGCACTCACAAAGAGCGGCCGATGCAAAGGGGCCTATATCGTCCGTTTACACCGCCTGTGGGAGCTTTATTTGACCTCACAGCTTAAATTAGAAGAAAAGCGCGTGCACAGAAGCGCAGAAGAGATGGAACACATCTTAACTCCCGAGATCGAAGAGAGGTTAACCCATCTACTCAACAATCCCACAAGAGATCCCCACCAACAACCCATTCCAAGAAAGGGGGACATGTAACAAATGAACCCGTATTGGGGACATACCTTTTTCAGTTTTTTTTATGTCCTATTCGGTCGTATTTGGCAAGGATTACGAGGACAGCTAGCATGGGAAGATTTGGCGACAGATGAGATCCAAATACTTGTTTTACTCTTAATTGCTGGCTCTTCTGTGCTCGTGGGAGTTTTTCTCGTACTGCGCAAGATGACTATGCTCGCAAACTCTTTATCTCATACCGTTTTACTGGGTATAGTCATCGCATCTATCTCAATCAAGCAAGGGCAAAGGGGGCCCAATCTTCAACTACTTATTTTCGCATCACTGATAAGTAGTTTGCTCACTGCCCTTACCACCCATTGGCTTCACAAAGTTTTGCGTCTGCAAAAAGATGCGAGCATCGGTTTGGTTTTTTCCACACTTTTTGCCATTGGCATCATTAGCGTCACCCTGTTTTTACGCAATGCTCATTTGGGAGCCGAGACCATCATGGGCAATGTGGATGCCTTGCACCTCAAAGATCTCTTGCTTACTTTTTACCTTTTTCTCTTCAATGCCGTTGTCACATTTGCTTTGTATCCGCGCTACGCCCTGATGACATTTGACCTTACGCTTGCCAAAAGCTTCCACATTCCCACCACTTGGTTAAATCATCTGTTGATGGTGCAGACAGCAGCCACCGCAGTCGGTGCTTTCCGAGCGCTCGGCGCATTTCTCTTTCTCGCCTTGCTCGTCTTGCCCCCTCTGACTGCTCGTTTTTTTACCTTCCGCCTTAAGCCTCTACTCTTTATTTCATACCTAATCGGCGCCTTGTCTTCGATTTTTGCCGTCGCCCTTTCTCGTCATACCCTCTCTGTGCATCACACTCCCTTTTCTACATCTGGATTGACCACCCTCATGCTCGCTTTGTTTTTTTTCATTGGGATTGCGTACCGATATATGTTACGCTCCCCTTTGCTTGCTCCTTTCATAAGAATGGCCAATGTCAATTCCCCCTCAATAAAGAACACAAAGTCGCTTTCCCATGAATAAAAAAAAGATTGCCATCCTGGGAAGCACCGGATCGATCGGGCGTTCCACACTCAAAGTGGTAAAACACCTCAAGGATGAGGTGCAAGTGGTTGCTTTGGCCGCGCACTCCAATATCGATGCATTAGAAGGGCAAATCCGCGTATTACACCCCAAGCTCGTCTGTGTGTATGTAGAAGAGAAAGCAATTGATTTAAGGCGCCGCTTTCCCTCTTTGCCTATTGTACATGGAATGGAGGGGCTCGAAGCGGTAGCCACCGATCCCGATGTGGATCTACTCGTTTCGGCTATAGTCGGTGCCCAGGGGGTTCTCCCCACTTTGCGCGCTATTGAAGCGGGCAAGTCTATTGCCCTTGCCAACAAGGAAGTGCTTGTGGCGGCAGGGGATTTGATCATGGCGCGGGCAAGAGAGAAAAAAACAGCTTTGATTCCCATCGACAGTGAGCACAGCGCCATCTTCCAATGTCTGAGCGGCGCAAAGAAAAATGAGGTGAGAAGAGTTATTTTAACCGCTTCGGGTGGCCCTTTTCACCATTTTTCCGAAGAGAAAGTAAAAACAATCACCCCGCATGATGCTCTCAAACATCCCAATTGGAACATGGGGAAAAAGGTAACAGTTGATTCGTCAACACTTATGAACAAGGGGTTAGAGGTGATCGAAGCAAAACACTTGTTTGGGATGGAGCTTCAAAAAATTGAGGTTGTAGTTCACCCTCAAAGCCTCATCCATAGCTTCGTAGAATTTGTCGACGGTGCGCTCCTCGCACAAATAGCAGGGCATGACATGGCTATTCCTATCCAATACGCTTTGACCTATCCGAGCAGAAAAAAAGGAATTGTTGATTATTTCGATTTTCGCAGGTATTCTAAGATGGACTTTTGCCTTCCAGACCACAATCGGTTTCCCTGCTTGGGGTTGGCCTACGAAGCGGCAAAGATAGGGGGATCGATGCCCTGCTTTATGAATGCCGCCAACGAGGTCTTGGTCGATCGCTTTTTGTACAAAGGCATGCCTTGGTCGGACATTGGGAAAAAACTTGAAGCTCTTATGGAAAATCACCCCGCTCTTCCCCTCACTGATGTGGAAACTGTGTTTGCTGTAGATCAGCGGGCACGTCTAGAGGCATCGATTATTTAGAGGTATCATGCATAGTGCATTGTATATAATATTAGCCCTTCTCGGACTCACCTTTCTCGTCTTTATTCATGAGTTTGGCCACTATTTGGTCGCAAGACGTCACAAAATGAAGGTCGAGACATTTAGTATTGGCTTTGGAAAACCACTGATTTCTTGGAAGTGGAAAGGGGTCAAATGGCAAATCTGTCTGATTTTGGTGGGGGGATATGTAAAGATTGCCGGCATGGAAAAAGAAGGGAATAAAGAACCCCAAGAGATTCCCGATGGATTTTATTCAAAAACCCCTTGGGCGCGCATTCAGGTTGCCCTAGCCGGCCCTTTGGTCAACCTCCTCTTTGCTCTGATCGCCTTCACCACGATCTGGGGCCTAGGGGGGCGTCAGAAACCCTTTAGTCATTTCACTCGCCTGATTGGGGCAATGGATCCCCAATCAGAGCTTTATGCGAACGGCGTGCGTCCGGGAGATGAGATCACCGTTTACAATAAAGAAAAATTTGAAGGGTACAAGGATCTCATCTATGCGGCCCTCGTCAACGGCCGCCCGGCAACTGTTGAGGGCAATAAGATCAACTATTTCAAAGAAACCCAAACCCCTTATGACTATCTCCTCACCCCTTACGACAGCCCTTTAATCAAAAAAGGGCTCAAGACAATCGGTGTCCTCTCGCCCGCTTCTTATCTCATCTACGCAAGGGAGACCCAATGGCAAAAAGAGCCCATCTTTCGCCACTCCCCCCTGTCCTCGAGTGGCATCAAGCCAGGCGATCGCCTGGTATGGGTCGATGGAGAATTGATATTTTCGTCAGAGCAGCTAACCCAAATTTTAAATAGCAACAAAGCGCTTCTCACGCTTCAGAGGGGGGGAAAAACATGGCTCGCAAGGGTTCCCCGACTGCCGCTGACCGATTTGCAACTCACCGAGGAGGAATCTACGGAGATCGAAGACTGGAAGTATGAATTGGGTCTGCATACAAAAGAGGCAATAACTACCTTTATCCCTTACATGATCAGCGACACCCTGACCGTAGAAAAAGGGGTGTTTTTTCTAAACAAAGACGCAAGAATGGCCCATGCTATGGGCATGTCCACCACTTCACCGCTCGACTCCCCTCTAGAGGAGGGAGACCGGATCATCGCCGTCGAAGGGTTCCCTGTATCTTCACCCCAAGACCTGCTCAAAGCTCTACAAACCAAACAAACCCAGATCATTGTCAAGCGGGCGGAACAAACCGAACCGATTTTGTGGGAAAGAGAGGATGCAGAATTTAAAAATGAGACAAACTGGCAAGATCTTGTTCCACTCATCGCCTCAATTGGCTTGCCAAGCCCTTTACGTGAAAACGGGCACTTCCATTTACTCAATCCGGTTACTCCGCTTAGCTTGAAAAGCTTTCCTTTTCCCGAAGAAATAAAAAGTGAAATAGAGGATCGCATCAGACAGCAACTCGTTCAAGTCAGTAAAATTGCTGATGCAAACATAAGGGAAGAGCAGATAAAAAAGATTGAGAAATACCAAAATCAACTGATGCTAGGCGCCGATTTTCGGGATCGATCTGTCATTTACAACCCCAATCCATTTGCTCTTTACAAAGATGTATTTCGGGAAATCACCCGTAACTTCACCGCCCTGTTCTCGGGCTATTTTAGTCCAAAATATCTAGGTGGCCCCGTCTTCATAGTGCAGGTCATGAAGGAAAGTTGGGGCATTGGCTTTAGAGAAGCACTTTTTTGGCTCGGAGCGATCAGCCTAAATCTCGGCATCCTCAACCTCCTTCCCATTCCCGTTTTAGACGGAGGGCATATCTGTATATCGTTGATTGAAAAGATCCGCAAAAAGCCACTGAAAAGAAAAGTAATCAATTGGTTGACAATTCCCTTTGTCATTTTACTTATTCTCGCATTCGTCTATTTGACCTTTAACGATCTAGCAAGACTTATAGAAAACTTTTTATAATGTGTAGAGAGCAAAGCGTACACACAATGCAATGGCGCCTGTAACCTAAGGAAATGTTTAGTTATGGCAAAACTCTACTTTTATTATTCGGCAATGAATGCGGGCAAAAGTACTGTGCTTTTGCAGTCGAGTTACAACTATCGGGAAAGGGGGATGCAAACGCTGCTCTTTGCCCCCACGTTTGATAATCGTTTTGGTGACCCCGCAATCCATTCGCGCATCGGATTAAAGCAAAAGGCGTGCCTTTTTGGGCAGGACCTTGATTTTTATGCTCATGTCGATCAGCATGCCAAAAATTGCAAAGCAGTGCATTGTGTGCTTATTGATGAGGGGCATTTTTTAACCAAAACGCAAGTAGCACAACTGATCATGATTACCAAAAAGCTCACCATCCCTGTGCTTTGCTACGGCTTGCGTTCCGACTTTTTGGGAGAACCCTTTCCGGGAAGCCAGTACCTCCTTGCTTGGGCTGATGAGCTCGTCGAAATTAAAACCATTTGCCACTGCGGGAGCAAAGCGACGATGAATATGAGAATTGATCGGGATAAAAAGCCAATTGAGTCGGGTGCTCAGGTCCACATTGGAGGGAACGAAAGTTACCTCTCTGTGTGTATGAAGCATTTTGTGCAAGCAGTGAAACACATTGAGCGCAGTGCAAAAACAGGGTTTTTAGAGGCAAAAAAATGAGCAGCTTTACTAAAGCAAAGGTTTCAAGGAAATATTTGCCTTGGCTTGTTTGCCTTTCCGCTGCCCTTTTTTTTGCGTATGAACTACTCCAAATGCACATAATGAGCGCTTTATCCCCCATGCTCATACAAGATTTAAAACTCAGTAACGCGCAATTTGGGTACCTGAGCTCCACCTATCTTTTTGCCGACATCATCTTCCTCTTGCCAGCAGGTATCATTCTCGACCGCTTTTCGGTGCGGAAGGTAATATTGGCAGCGCTTTTTCTATGTATTTTGGGAACAGTGGGATTTTGCCGAGTCCAGACATTTGAAGCGGCTTGTTTGTGTCATTTTAGTGCAGGGATTGGGAACGGATTTTGCTTTTTGAGCTGTATGATGCTCGTGTCTCGCTGGTTTCCCAAACAAAGGCAAGCCTTTGTCGTCGGCCTGATGATCACAGTGGGGATGCTCGGCGGGGTGATAGCGCAGCTCCCCTTTTCCCTTTTAGCAGAAACTTTCAATTGGCGCTGGGCCTTTTTTACCAATGGCATTGTCGGCATCGCCCTGTTTGCTCTGATCTTCTGTGTGGTCAAAGATGGTCCAAATCATCTACCCCAAACACAAAAGAGTACCTCTTTTCCCTTTTGGAAGGGTATTGTGCGGTGTCTTTTTGATAGGCAAAATATATGCTCTGGTCTTTACATCGCTTTGATGAACATGCCTCTGATGGTCATTGGCGCTGTTTGGGGAACACTATTTCTCAAAGGGGTGCACCACATACCCACTGTGCGCGCATCGTTTATCGTGAGCATGATTTGTTTTGGAACCATTGTCGGCTCCCCCCTTTATGGATGGATCTCAGATAAGATGGAGCGGCGCCGTTTGCCCATGTGTGTGGGAATTGTTACCTCTTTTGCTGCAGTGCTTGGGATTATGTTGATTCCACATCCCAGTGAGGCAATGCTCATTGCCCTTTTTTTTTCATTGGGAATATGCACGAGCAGCCAGGTGCTTGGCTACCCCACGATTAGCGAAAGTAATCCCAAAGAGCTTGTGGGAACCTCGATGGGAACTGCGGCGCTGATCATTATGGGAATGCCCGCCTTGATCCAACCAATTTTTGGTAAAATTCTCGATCTATTGCCACTCGACACGCAAAAAGGGTTTATATTAGCCTTTACTCTCTTTCCATTAGGGTTTCTTTTTGCTCTAATCGCTTTGATGCTAATCAAAGAGCCTAAGGAAATACATTCCACACGCCTTGCAAACAAAACGCAACTGACTGGTAGGAATGAACTTGAACCTCCCCATGTCTAAAAACAGAGGACTTATAAAGAGTAATTAGGGGCTGCAATCAAGCTCTTACCGACTTTTTTCTATCTCTTGAGGATACCTCAAGGGTGGGAAGAACAAATAGAATTGTTTGAAAAATTCTCACGGAAAGGATGACTCATGGAGAATAGAAAACTTAGAAAATACATTTTTGCAACCATAGCACTGATTAAAAAACAGGCCTTCCATGTGAAAGAAAAAGTGGGTCGCCTAAACAAAAACACCGATCGTTATGAAGCAGGGCTGCTCATGGGCTATGCTCATATTCTTGAGGATTTCAAAAATTATGCTGTTACTTTCTGGATAGATAGAAAAAATGTGGGGTTAGCAGATATAGACCCGGATGCAGATCTGCTCGGATTCAAACCCGAAAAAGAAGATAGTGATCTAAAGGACATGGTCGATCCTTTCACTGAAGAAAAGGTGGAAGGGTACATTTACGATGTGATGAGAATTCTCAAAGAGCTGGCAATGGAAGAAAAAGAACGGATAGATAACCCAGAAACCGATAGTGAGAATGATAGAGGATACCTCATGGCCTACTATCAGGTCTTTTCTACAATGCAAGACCAAGCTTTGTTATTTGATATAGATCAGAAGGCCTGCAATCTCTCGATTATAGACCCCGATCGGGATTTGCTTCCATCTCTTCTGAATAAGAAGTAAGATCTTCAATCTAAAAAGTGGTTATTCTCTGGCCTAGTTCGCAAAAAGGTACCCGCTTTTTATAGCAGACCTCATTACTGATTCAATCCATAAGAAATGCCATCAGCCCTCCGGGTATAGAGCAGATATTTTTTCTTGAATTTAGTAAATATTTTATTTTAAAATAATAATTTTGATAATAGAATATCCATTCTAAGTGCATTAAATTGGAAGAAAAATGAAAAAAATCAGAGACTTTATTTACTACATTCTCTTAGCACATGCACCCTCTTTGTTTGCTCATCCAGTGGACTGCACATCCTTTGTAGTAAAAGATCAAACGATGCACTGGATAGAAGATGAGTGGAATAAAACTTTAGCACAGCAAATTGCAAACCACTTAATGCCTTTGTATTACTGTAAGTATTGTGGAGAGCTTGTCTCAGATATGAGGCGTCACTTGCCTCATTGCCCTGGGAAAAATAGATTAGGTACTCGCTTTTATAGGGCTGTGCCAGCGCTTCTTGCATAGCGGGAGTGCTAACCGCACCGAGTAATTTATGCAAGGAGAGATTGTGTAAGCGGACACATCGAAAGACCTCTTTTTCTAGAAAAGATAATCTAAGTGATATAATGTCTTCTCACATGAAATCTATGCAGATACCTAAGAAAAACTTGATGAGTGGCATCTTGCTTGTCATCGGCACATCTATTGGCGCTGGAATGTTAGGGCTTCCGGTGGAGACCGCTCAGATAGGATTTGCACCGGTCTGTGTTAGCTATTTGCTGTGTTGGGGCGTAATGATCCTCAGCGCAATGCTGTTTCTTCAATTGCAAATCAAGATTCAAGCAAATGGAAATATTCCCTCCATGGCACGCTCTACAATGGGCAATCGAGCGGCTCGAGTAGTAGAAGCTTTATTTGCCCTCCTTTACTACTCCCTCCTCATTGCATATTTGAAAGGATTTACGCAGATTGTTTCCGATACCTACCCAACCCTCCCTTTCTCTTTGCATGCTGGACTGGCGATCGTTTTTTTTGGTGGGTGCATTTTTTTTAAAGAGCACGGGATGAATAAGGTAAACTCTCTACTTGTCTACGGCCTGATGATTACCTACCTGCTCATACCAATCATGGGCGCACGTCACGTTGAGCCTCAGGCTTTTTTGCGGACAAATTGGCAAGAAAGTCTGTTTTCCATCCCACTGATTATCACGGCATTTGGATTTCATGTTATTATTCCTAGCCTGTATCACCACCAGGGAAAAAATCCATCTACAACAAGATTATCCATTCTCATAGGGACTACGATTACACTGATCATTTATTTAAGTTGGCAGGCTGTGGTAATTGGTATTGTTCCATTGGAATCTCTAGTGAAAGCGCATAAGATGGATCAAACAGCTGTGATTCCCATGAGCAAAGCTTTGCAATCCTCTTTTTTACCTGTTGTTGGGAAGTTACTTGGATTTTTTGCATTGACCTCCTCTTTTTTGGGTGTAAGCACCGCTTTTTATGATTTTATGTTCGATAAGCTGCGTATTTCAATTTCTCATACATCCAAGATGAGCCTCTTGTCTCTTATATTGATTCCCCCTTTGATCATCGCAAACTCAAAGATTCAAGTTTTTTATATGTTGTTGAGATACGGAGGGGGATTTGGAGTGGTATTGCTACTCGTGGTTCTGCCAGTGGTGATGACCATATGTCAAAAACACAAAGAAAACAGACTCAGGCACTCTTTTTTCCGTCCAAAAGAGACGACAAGCATAGCCATTTTGGTAATCTTTTGCTTGGTTGTATTAGTTGCACAAATAGTGTAGTGCTTTCGAGGTAATGCTCCCCCATCCCCTAAAGGGGTAGGCAAAGAGATGCTCGCCCTCTTTCAGGATGCCTACTCGACTCAATAGATCGCTTGATTTTTGTGCGTTATTCCGCTAGCCTTTCTTTCATGACTCATTTTGTTTTGACATTTTATTTGATCAAGCCGATTGCCAACCCCTCTGCAGTAATTAAGAGCTTTAAACTCTTTATGGATCGCCACGATATGAAGGGGCGCATTTATGTGAATGAGACGGGGATTAATGCCCAACTCAGTATCTTAAAAACTCAGGCTTGTGCTTTTTTGGACTGGTATTTGAGCGATGTGCGATTTGAAAACACTAAAATTCAAAAAACTGCTTGTTTTGAGCACGCCTTTCCCAAAAAGACGGTCAAGTATAGAAAAGAGCTTGTCGCTTTGGGTAAAAAAGTGGATCTTTCAAAAAGGGGCCGCTACTTAAGCGCAGTGCAGTGGCAGCAAATGTTGAGTGAGCGGGATAAAAACAGGGTGATCTTGGATGTGCGCAACCATTACGAATGGGAGGTGGGCCATTTTGCAGGTGCTGAAAAACCCCTTTGTAAAACCTTTTCTAGTTTTCCCCACCTCGTAGGTCAGATCAAAGGCAAACAAGATCCCAAAAAAACTTCGGTTCTTATGTACTGTACGGGAGGAATTCGGTGTGAATTTTACTCTTGTTTGATCAAGGAACAGGGGTACGAAAAAGTCTATCAGCTCAAAGGTGGGGTGATTGGCTATGGGCAGGAGGTGGGCAATGCTCACTGGAAAGGCAGCTTGTTTGTTTTTGATGACCGTCTGGTTGTCCCTATTGCCAAACAAGAAAATGAGGTGATTAGCCAGTGCTTTCGTTGCAAGCAAAAAACAAATCGTTACTATAATTGCGCGAACATGCAGTGTAATGCATTGATTCTCGCTTGTGCGCCTTGTTATCAAGAGCTTTTGGGGTGTTGCTCTTCGGCTTGCGCGCACTCTCCAATGCGTAGAGAGGTCGCCGATTATACAAAGGCAAGACCGTTTCGCAAGCTGTCTTGGGAGGAAAAGCAAAAAGGGGCCTTACCTAGATTAGGCTAGTCGGGATGATTCTTTTTTTCGATGAGTTCGATCGCGGCCGCTTTAAGAGTTTTTATCCCTTCTTCAAAGCCTACTTCGATGAGGAGTTGGTCGAGATCGTTCATCTCCGACTGCAGCTGATCACATAGGGATTCGAGCTTAGCAATTTTTTTTAGTAATTTATCTTGATCCACATGCACCCTTACTTATAACAAAGAAAGTTCCAATAGAGTGGGTTCTTTTCGATCCGTTTGCTAAAGGGCGTTTGATAAGAGGTCAACTCAGCTTTTTGGCTCTGGCATTCATGATAGCGATATTTTCCTCTTGTTCGACGAGATCGCGATACCGTTCTTTGGTCACAGACATATTATTGTAATAGTAACGCACTTTAGACATTCCATCAAAATAGACCGTGGATATGCCATGTTTTTGCCCTTCATGCCACTGCGTTTCTTCCACAATGGTGTCACCATCGATAAAATGGCGCTCCGTCCCATGTTTGACCCCCTCTTTGTAGTTCATTTCCAGGTAGCGATACCCATTTTGGAAATAGACCGAGGGACCATCCAACAAGTTGTGGTAGTAAGTTTCAATCGAGATTGGTTCACCTGAGGGGGCAAACACCCTCTTTTTCCCATGAATACTCCCGGATAGCAGGGGGACAATAGTATGAGGGACTCCATGGGGGTAAAATGTTTCGCGCAAAACAGGGTAGCCCTCTTCGATCGTCTCTTTTGTGATCAATTTTTCATGTTGGTCCCGAATAATGCGCTCCCCTTTGCCTTTGACTACGCGGTGCAAGACTTGGTTGTATTTGTTATAATACTCCCCTTCGAGCAACTTACTCCCTTGGTATTCCTCTACGCTCAGAGGAGTTCCAGAGTTGTACCAATGCGTGATTTTTACATGAGAAGGAGAAAGGAAGGTTTCTTCTTTATAAGCAATTCCGCGTAAGGTATAGTTCGTTTTTTTCACAAGTCTGCCCCTTTGATAGATCTCGGTCCACTCGGTAGTATTAGAATGGGGATAGGTAGAGGTCATGGCTCCGTGCAATTCCCCCCCTTCGTAGTGCGCTGTGACCGTGATTCCATTGCGCAGAGTTGTGATTACTTGACCTGGATAAGTTGCTTTTTCCCACTCCTCTTTTGAAACATCATAGCCATACTTGTGAATGTAGCGCTTGGCGACGACGTGCCTGCCTTCCCCCCGCTTTGATTGATGGCAGCCCAGAGCAAAAAAAGCGAGTAGAAACGGGATTAGCCTTATCATATGTTTTCCTCCATTGTGACTAGATGTTTTGATCTTATCATTTTAAAAGATCAAGATAAACCGAAAATTTACAAATGGAGGAAACGGGAGACATGCGCAACAAGGCGGCTGTGTTCTTTTTCGACTTGATTTTGCTCGAGCGTTTTTTCATGATCCCGATAGGTAAAACGGAGCGTGACATTTTTATATCCGGGCTTGACTGTTTGTCCCTCATACAGGTTGATCAAGGAAAACTTTTCAAGTAGCGTCGATTGCAGTGCATGGATCGCATGCATGACCCTTTCCATAGGCACCTCTTTTTGCAAAGAAAAGGTCCAATCCCGCTCAGAATGGGGGAAGGAGGGGGGAAGGGTAACCCGTTCTTTCGAAGTCTGTTTGAAAAACAACAAATCGCTGAGGTCTAATTGCGCAAAAAACACCGGTTCGCGCATATCTACCATGGCCAGGCGCTCAGGGTGGATTTGACCTAGCACCCCCAAACGGAGGGAACCGACATGCAGCATGGCTTGTTTTTTGGGATAAAAACTCTCGAGGTGAGAGGGGGAAAATAGCGCTGATTCGATTGCAAAGCGAGAGCAGATATTTTCCACGATTCCTTTGAGATCGAAAAAGTCGACGGCGCGGTTTGTTGTTTCAAAATAAAGGGGCGCGTGCTTGCCGGTCATAATGATCGCAGCGGCTAAGCGCTCACGAAAATGGGGACCATCTTTGAAATAAACGCTTCCCACTTCAAAAGCGCAGATGTCTTTGATTTGCCTATCAAAATTGTATTTCACAGCTTGGAGCAAACCGGGCAAAAGGGAGGTACGCAAAATCGATTGATCTAGAGAACTGGGGCGCAGTACATGAATGGACGCCTTTTCGGGTAGCTCTTTTTCGAGCGCTATTGCACAGAGTTTTGGACTGATTAGACTACAAGTGAGAAACTCTTGTAGCCCCTCTTGCAAAAGAAAAGTGCGAATCTTTTGCTCTACTTGATGTCTCGGTGCATGGGGAATCCTAGAATTAATCACTCTGGCCTTTCCCCTTTTGAGGTTGTGATATCCATAGATGCGCGCAATTTCTTCGATTAAGTCTATTTCTCTTGTGAGATCGTTGCGATAAGAGGGAACGATTGCTTCGAGTACTTGGGCGTTTGAAGGTGTAGTTTTTATACTTAAGCGGCTAAGGTAAGACTCTATTTCGCTAAAGCTCAAAGAGGTTCCCAAGATAGCATTTGCCCTGTGCGTGCGAAGAGAAATAGTTTTTGTGCGAGGCAAAGTGTTTGATCTCTTGTTTTTGCTCGGATTGCTCTTGCCCCCGGTGATCTGCTCAATCAGCGCAGCTGCTTGGTCGAGGGCCTCTGCCGTCTGCTCGATGTCAATACCCCGCTCAAAACGGAGAGAGGCTTCGGTGCGTATGTGCAAACTTTTGCTAGCGAGGCGGATCAAAGAGCTCGAGAAGTGGGCTGATTCCAAAAGCACAGAGTGGGTGGTTTCGGTCACTTCAGAGCAGGCCCCGCCCATCACACCGGCAATGGCAAGCGGTTTTGCTCGATCCCAGATCATGAGGGTATTTTTTGCAACGCTTCGCCTCTTTCCGTCTATGGTTTCAAAGCACAAGTCTTGCTCAGTGGGTCGGACGAAAATCTTTTTCCCTTCGATTTTTTGGGAATCAAAGGCGTGAATAGGTTGACCCGTTCCGAGCATAATGTAGTTGGTTACATCGACAACCGGGTGTAGGCTCCGCATTCCGGCTGTTCTAAGCCTTTTCTTGAGCCAAAAAGGGGTAGAGCTCTTTTTGAGAGTATGCATCAAACGGCAACTATAAAAAGAGCAACCGCTTTGATGATCGATTGCAATCTCAATACTATCCGCCTTTTTTGTTGTATCCTCCTGTTTCAGAGAGTAAGAGGGAAGGGTGATCTTTCCCTCTATCATCGCGCACACCTCCCGAGCAATCCCCAAAATGCTCATGCAATGACCCAAATTGGGGGTAAGAGAAATGTCTAAAACAGTCTCTTTTAAAAGATCGCTTACAGATGCTCCAAGGGGAGCAGTGTGGTCTAGCTCTGCGACGATTGCATCTGCTTCGGAGAGTCCGATTTGCTTTTCTGTGCAGAGAATACCCAAAGAGGGGGTGCCATCCCAACTTGTTTTCTTTACGATCACATCGTTTCCCGATGGCCCCTGTACACGAGCCCCCTCTTTGGCAAAGGGGACGTACATTCCCACTTTGCAATTGGGATAAGAGCAAACAACTTGCCAATTCGTCTGTCCATCCGACACTTGGAGCACCTGGGATACTCCGTGCACGTGAGGTTTTGCTTGGATGATTTTTGCGACGACGACACCGGGGAGCTGAGGGGCAAATAAGCTCACTTTCTCGACTTCCATTCCCGCAAGCGTCAAACTATTTGCCAACTCTTGGGGCGACATGGAAAAAGGGATGTATTCTCGCAGCCAGCTGAGGGGAACTAACACAAGTTTGGATTACCTTTTGCGAGAAATTCTAACAGGTTTTATGGATTGGAGGAAAGAGTTTCTAGCAATCTGTGCCTATTTTTTGGTAATCTCGCATAAGGAGCAAAGGCTTATGCAAGAAAAAAGTTTTGATAGTCGGTTGGCAAAGCGCGCTCACCTTCTCGTTCACGCGCTGATTATTAGTTTTGCTTTGAATTTGGGGCTTTTTGCAACTTTCATTACTTGGATTTTGCGCGAGAAAAACCTCGATATGATCCTACCTTTCCAGGCGGTGGTGCTTTCGAGCACTCCTGAACAAGGCGCATCTATCGCAAGTGAAGAGGTATTAAAGGTGTTTGCGCCCCTATCTTTTCATGCGCTCGCAGAAAAACTCACAGATGATGCACTCGTCGAGCAAGGGTATCGGAAAAGGGACTTTGCTCTATCTTGCCTCGTTGCCTACCACAAATTCGACATAGAGCGGGCGCTACCTGGATGTAAATTACAAAAACGGACCTTTGTATACAAAGACAAAACGATCCAACTGATCCCGGGGCTAGACAAAGAACATTTTCGAGCAATCCGCCTTTTTGCGTACCGAGAAAAGTGGCCCTTACAGCCCGAGGGTTTATTTCAGGCCATGAAAAAGCAAAAAGGGGATCTATCTCCCTCTTTGATGCAAACTTTTTTTATATCAAAAGAATTTTACTTGATCGAGCGCGCTTTGCAAAGGTTTCCCATGATGCGCAATCGCGAAATGGTGCTTAAGCTGCTTTTAGATGGTTCATGGGACCTGATTGTGCAAACAATCGCCGAAATCAAGACGCGACCTTTGGGAGACATTCCCTCTATCGGTGCATTTCTCGCTCGATTTAAGTCTTCCCATCTGGCGGCCTATTTGCTCATCGCCTTAGATCCCGATTACCCCTTCAAAAAATTTAGTGATGAGCGGCTAGAGCATTTGATTGCCTTGCTCGATCAAAGAACCGAAGAGGCAAAAATTTTTTTAGACCGAATTGCCTCTTCTCTGCGCTCCGATCGTATGCGTGAAATAGCTATTTCGCGTAGAAAGTCTTGGGGGGAAGTAACCAAAGAGATTGTCGTGCAAAAAGGGGACTCTTTGTGGAGTCTTGCCGCTGAGCTTGGAAGCACAGTAGACGAGATTTGTCAACTCAATCACCTGCATTCGGATACTTTATTCCCAGGCCAAGTGCTCAAAATTCCGAGCAAATCTCAAAATGGAATGTTGAAAAAAGGGGTTGAGGGGGGAGGGCCTCTTTATGGGCAAGCGCCTTGAGAATTTTTCAAGCTCCTTGCCAGATACCTCCTATTTTGCTATGTTTAGACTTTCTTTTTTTGCGGAAGTGGTGGAATTGGTAGACACGCTACTTTGAGGGGGTAGTGCGAATCATATCGCTTGGGGGTTCAAGTCCCCCCTTTCGCATCTTAACCGTTTCGAATCAACAAAAGGTTTAAGCCCCGCCACGTAATCCTCAGTCAAGTCATCGAGAAATGACCCTTAAGACGGTTATCCTCATTTGGATCTCCTATTTGGAACCGCTTGCCTAAAAACAAGAAAAGAGGGCATGATTAGAGCTATTATACTAAGGGTGTGCAAAGAGGCTGTAGATGTCCCAAACTTCAAGTAGTTGTGAAGAGGGTGGATATGCCCTATCTTTGGTAGGGAAACATATCGAGGTAACAACCCCTATTCGGGATTATGTATCCGAAAAAATCTCCAAAATTGAAAAAATCGTCCCCCACCTCATCGAAGTGCAGGTTTTGCTCGATGTGCAAAAGCTCAATCAATCGGTTGACATCGTTCTCAAGTTCTCCCACTTCAAAGTAAAAGTGGGGGCGGTCACCGAAAATATGTACTCCGCAATCGACAAAGCGTTCAAGAGATTGCAAACCAAACTTCTCAAATGGAAAAGCCGAATTCAAGATCACTATGCCAGAGGTGCGTCTGTAATTGAGATGGATATTGCCGTACTCGAGCGCGCACAAGAGGACATCGGGGAAATGAATCAAGAGATTGAGGATGCAAACTATTCGCAACTAAAAGAAGAGTACGCCTTCCCCCAGGTGGTCAAAACAAAAAAACGTCCGCTCAAGTGTTTGACCCTCGATGAAGCAGTAATGAAGATGGAACTTTCCAACGATCATTTCATGGTGTATCGTTCAGAAGAAGAGCAAACCCTCAAGGTGATTTACCGCCGCCGCGATGGAAGCTATGGCGTCATGTCCCTCGAGTAACAGTGCCAAAATTTTTGATCCCATCCGAAAAAAGTGGGTTGTTTCTTCTCCTGAAGAAAGGGTCAGGCAGCGTTTTTTATCTTACCTCATCTTGCAATGTGGATTTCCCAAAGAAGTAATCACTGTCGAAAAATCGCTCGCCCATGTAACCGCACTTCCAAGAGAATATAAAAGGCGGTGTGATCTGCTGTGTTACGCCCCTAGACTCGCGTTCCCCCTTCTTTTGGTGGAGTGTAAGACAACGCGCCTTAAAGAAAGTATGTTTCCGCAGTTATGGGGGTATAATGCATATATCCAAGCTCCCTTTATTGCACTTGTCAACCAAAGGGAAGTAAAGATGGGGTGGCAAATGGGCAAGCAAATGAGTTGGTATCATTTTATTCCTCCTTATAGGGAGCTCATCGGGAGGTGCGCATCGTGACGCAGTCTGCTCAAACAACGCCTTTGATGCAAGCTGCTCTTTCGGTGTGTAGCCAAAAACAGCCCCCTTTTTCTCCGAAAAAAGGGACCGAGGTTGTCTATGTGTATGGATTTGGGCTCAGAGCGCACGATGTAAAAAGGTGGCTGCGCAAAGATCGGCGCCACCAGTTGGTTGTGATCGAGGATCAAAAGAAATCTTTAGATTGTTTTGGGCCAATGACCGATTCGATCCAATTGCTAGAAGAGCCCCAAGTCAAACTGGTCCAGTCGGATAAAAAGGGGCTTGAAGAGGGGATTGGACAGGGGTTACTTCGCCCTTCTGAATTCCTGACTATGCCTGGGAAAAATCGACTTTTTGCATCCCATTTTTTTGATCTAAAAATGAATCTAGAACATAGAGCATGCCTGTATCGGGACTATGGGGCTCTTTGCATGGAAAATATTTTACAAAACGGCGTCCGCCCTGCCCTAGAGGGGCATGCACTCAAAAACAGTTTGCGCAATATCCCAGCTATCATCTGTGGGGCGGGACCCTCTTTGAAAAAAAATCTCGATGTGCTCAAAACAGTTGAGAAAAAAGCGGCTATTTTTGTCGGAGGGTCAGCTCTGCCCCTTTTGATGCAAGAAAAAGTAGCCTTTGACTTTGGAGGAAGCATCGACCCAAATGCTCCTTCCCGTCCCTTTCCCATGTTGGATTGCCCCCTCTTTTTCCAAAACCAAACAACGCCCGCTCTTTTGAATAAAACAAAGGGTCCGTTGATTCGGATGGGGCCGAGTGGAGCGCTTGATGTGGAGCGCTGGCTCACTTCTGATTTGACCCTTTTCGATGGAGGCACCCATGTCGGTACATTTTTAACCCATGTGGCGCACTTTTTGGGTTGTACACCCATTATCTTTGTTGGGATGGACGGATGTTACTCAAATCAGGTCTACTTCGGCGGGAAAGAGGGGAATCCAAAAAAGGGCAATGTGGCTACATTAGATCGATTTGGCAACGCGGCTTTTTCTCGCTCCGATTTTTTACTGGGGCGCCGATTTTTAGAGCACTTTGCCAAAACGCACCCTCAAACAGTGTTTCTCAATGCCACTGAGGGGGGATTGGAGATGGAGGGGATTGCACAAAAGAGATTGATAGCAATTAGGGATGAGTACCTCAACCGATCGTTTGACCTCTCCGATTTGTTGCAAAAAAAGTTGCCTAGAGCGGGATCTTTGCACAAAGCAGCGCTGAAAAATAGTTTGATCGAATGCCAAAAAATATGCGCCGATTTACCCTTTTTTTCTGATCAAAACCTTCGCAAAGAGGTATTTTACCAATTTGTGTTGAGGCCCAACTGGAGGGTGTGGCGCTTTTTTTTGCAAAGGCGGGACCTAGTGGAACAAATGGTCCATCCTCGCTTGGAAAAGAGGGTCCAGCGGTTGCTCTTTTTTAGAACTGTGTGCGAGCATTATAAGCGATTTTTATCAAAGGAGTAAAAGGTGTGTAACACCGCATCCATACAAGAGCTGTTGCCCCAGCTCTCGTTTTTTTTGCGTGTGATCCACAAAAAGCCCTGGGTGTTTTGCCAAGATGGTACAAATGCTACGCGCAACGGGGAGATGTTGCATCGGATAGGGGCAATTGAGCAAGAGATCGCCCAAGTTCTTAGACCTCTTGATTTAGATCATTTAGAGGTGATCTATCTCTACGGGGTGGGCATAGGACATTACGTAAAAGCGCTAATTCCGTGGCTTGCTAACAGTGTAAAACGGGACCTTGTGATCATAGAAGATGATGTCGAAGTGTTGCGTCTTTTTTTGCAAACCAAAGGGGTTAGTAAGTTAGTAAACCATCCTCAAATCCATATTCGATTTATGCTCGATCCCAAACAGTGGAAACAGTATATAGAAGAAACCGCCTCTTTATTTCCCTATGAAAAATCTGAATTAATAGCTCTTGCGCATTATCGCAACAAAAGACCCCGTTTGTTGCGCGCTATGCGTACGCATTTGCTGCGCAAAGTGACGGTATATGATGCCATCTACAAAGATCAACTCTATTACTCCGTTTTATCAAAAAACGTTTTACGTAATTTTCCCCGCATCCAAACAGCATTTTATGCAAACCGTTTATCCGGCCAATTCCAAGGGGTCCCGGCGGTGATTTGTGGAGCAGGGCCCTCTCTTAAACAAGAAAAAAAAGTGTTGCGTCAGGTAGAAGACCGCGCGCTTGTATTTGCCGGGGGTTCGGCGATTCCCGCTCTAAATTATATGGGGGTTTTGCCCCACTTTTGCGTAGCAATCGATCCAAATTTTGAAGAGGTAAGCCGTTTTGAAAAAAGTTGCGCTTGTCAAGTCCCCTTGCTCTACACCAATCGATTGCACCCCGATGTGTTTGATCGCTATCGCGGTCCGCTCGGGTATATTCATGCAAAGACGGGTGGTCCCTTGGAGGCTTGGTGGGAAAAAGAGATGAGAATCGAGCCCCTCCCTTTGCAAGAGGGCTTTAGTATTGAAGCACTTTCCGTCACAACGGTGTGCTTGGAGCTGGCGACAACCATGGGGTGTAATCCGATTTATTTGGTAGGACTCGATTTGGCTTTTACAAATAATGTTAGGTATACAGAGGGGGTCATACAAAGCAACTCGCCCCACCTCTTAGGTCTCGATCATCGAGTGCGCGCCTCTGAGCGACCTTTGATCAGAAAAGATAGAAATGGCAAGCATGTGCGCACTCTCGTGAAATGGGTCATGGAATCAGAGGCAATTGGGCAATTTGTAAAAAACAACCCACACACTCAATATATTAATAGCACGTCGGGGGGCATTGGAATTGTAGGTCTTTCTTATCAAGAGTTTTGTATGAAAAAGTTTAGAAAAGCAGGTGACTTGCGAGGTAAGATTGAAGAGCTCATCGAAATCAATCGCTTTTCTCCAAAACGGACCGACCCTTTGAAAAAAATTCGTGATTCCCTGCGAGAAGGACTAAAAGTGACACGTCGAGCACTTGATGAGCTAGCGCGTCTCAAAGGGAGAGACCAAGCAAGAGAGCATGGCCGATTTATTTTATTTCAAACGGAGCTTGAGTCACTGCTCGCATACCCACTTTGTTTAGAAAAACCGTCTCAAACTTTTCGCAAGACGTTCGAGCGTACCTATCGAATCCCTTCCTCTGTATGGAATGCTCGAGACAAATGGAATTGGCTCTACGCCAAGTGGAATGGATTTCATACCCTTATTACGGACTACTTGGATACTTTACAAAATAAGTTGGATCAGATTTATTGAGTAGGAGAGATTTTTATGAAAAAAACAGCGGTTTGGTATTATCAAAAAAATGGGGAAAAAAGGGGGCCTGAGTCCCATCGTGCGTTGCAAAGCTTGCTCGATCGGGGTCAAATTACCGAAAACACGAAGGTATGGACAGAGACATTAGAGGATTGGATTTCGATTTCGGAGCTAGAACATTTTAACTTTGCATCGCTTGACGAAACGCCGAGAGATCTAACGCACAAGGAGAACTTTTTGTATGAAAGAGAGACAGATGGGCATCCAACCTCTCCCAAATTATGGAGCCGTCTATGGAAGTGTATCAAGCGCTACTTACTTTTTTTTCATTCGTAGTCCCATGGTAGATACCTCATGGATGGTGTAGAAAAAAAACAAATAGGAACGGATCAATTCCTTTATGTCATTTCCGCATTAGAGGACAACTACATTTACCTTTTGGCATGCGCAGATGAAGTGCTCGTAGTTGACCCGGGAGATGGGAAGAAAGTATTGAGTGTACTAGAAGAAGAAGATTTGACACTCAAAACAATTTTGATTACACACCACCACGGCGATCATACAGGGGGCAATGAACTGCTTGTCAAAAAGGTCGGGTGTCTGGTGATTGGTCCGGAAGATCAGCGAATTCCCTATTTAGAGCAATCAGTAGCTGATGGAGAAGAGCTTCTTTTTGGTGTGTTTACCATCGAAGTAATCGCCACTCCTGGACATGCTAATCCCCATGTGGCCTATTTCTTTCGGGATCGCCACCTCCTCTTTGGGGGAGACCTACTTTTTGGTGCGGGTTGTGGGCGCATCTTGGAGGGCACCGCTCAGGAGATGCAAGAATCTCTTGCAAAGATCGCAAATTTGCCCGACAGTACTCAGATCTTTTTTGGCCACGAATATACACTCAAAAACCTCGAATTTGCTCATTTTGTCGAACCTGAAAATCTGGATGTGCAGAGGCGACTAGAAGAGACTTTCCATCTAAGGAAGGAGGGCAAGTCGAGCACTCCGACCACACTTACCATTGAAAAAAAGACGAATCCATTCCTGCGGATCGATACACCCGAGCTGAAAAAAGGGATTGGAATGCCCGATGCAAGTCCTGATCAGGTTTTTACTCATCTTCGTGGGCTGAGGGATCATTGGCAATAAAAGCCGTTTTACAAATCACTTGCTACGGTAAAAGCTAGAGTAGCCCAAATGGTAGGAAAATGGGACTGTGAGTTCAACTGTGATATAAGGGTAGGGATGTTGATTGTCTCCATTTCGGTCTTCCCCCGCCCCATGGCAGGTGATCGTCATATCCTGATTTACCCATTTTTCTTCTTTTTTGATCAAAGGTTTTGTCGCGCAGAAATCTGCTAGAAATGGGATCACTTTGAGCGGATTTTCCTCCATCCCCTCGACGTAAAAATCGACTTTTGCTCCCATCAAATGCTTAGAGACAGAGCTTTTTGCCTTTGCATTGACGTAAAGGTTGTGGGTTGGACACCTATGACCAGATGTGATGATCACTTTTTTTCCTGTCTTTACCTGGATGTGATTGAGTAGATCGATGAGAGTTGGATAGATAAATTCCTTTCCATTCCGAATGGGGAGGCTGTGCATATCGCTCCCTTCACAATCAATTTGATAGGTAATGTGTCCCTCATTGGTAATTACGCGAAGCGGAGGGTTTAAAGGGTTTCCTTTGCAGCGGAAGAACTCTTTATTGATCCTTAGCATTTTGCTGATATATTTGTCTTGCCAGGGGTAAGAGGGGGGAGCCTCCGCTTGCTCTGGATCTTTCAATTCGAAAAAACAATCTAAGGATTGCCGCGTAATGGGTTCGACGAGCAAATTCGTACGATGTTTTTCTTTTGATTCTGACTGCGGTAAACCAGAGCAACTCCATAAAAATAAAAGAGATAGACTGATGATCAGACATCTTAAAATGGGCATGGCACCTCAAAGTAATATACGTAGAGCCGCTTTCTTTAAATATAGCGGACGTTGCAAAAAAAATTCGAGAGCGTTATGCGATTGAATGAGGGGGAAAGGTCGTATATGCGCTTAAAGGGGTGGGGCGGATGGGAAATTCGCTTATCGGGGACACATGGATTTTGGTATCGATGAAAAAAATACTCATTATCGAAAGGCAGATCGCTGACCGAGAGCTTTTAACTGAGTGGCTCAGAAAAAAATCGATTCAGACCGTCTCGGTTGAGGGGGGAGGCACTGCTCTTGAGCTTTTGCAAAATAGCTCTTTTGATGTGATTTTTAGCGATCTCAAGGGAATTGAGATGCTGAAAAGAACAAAAAAGCGCCCCCCTAAAACCCCCCTTGTATTTCTAAAAAAAAAGGGGGAGCATCAACGCAAAGATGTGGAGATAACCATCGAAAAACCGCTTGAAATAAGCCGTTTAGAAAACTCTTTTTCAGAGATTCGGACCCAAAAGAGTAGATGTGAGATCATCGCCGAAAGCCCTTTGATGCAAAAGATTTTACGACGCGTGGAAAAGATTGCGATTAGTCACTCTAACATTTTTATTTGTGGCCAATCGGGCACGGGCAAAGAGGTCATCGCGAGTATGATTCATGCAGGTTCGAAGCGCTCCTCTTTTCCCTTCATACGTGTGAATTGTGCTGCCCTTTCGGATACCTTGATCGAATCTGAGTTTTTTGGACACGAAAAAGGGGCCTTTACAGGAGCACATACGCAGCGCATCGGCCGTTTTGAGCTTTCTAATCAAGGCACACTTCTGTTAGACGAGGTTTCAGAAATTCCCGCATCACTCCAAGCAAAATTACTTAGAGTGGTACAAGAACAAGAGTTTGAAAGGGTTGGAGCTACATCTCCCATCCCAATCGATGTGAGACTCATTTCAACTTCTAATCGGGATATGAAATCGGCGATTCAAAACAAAGAATTCCGTGAAGATCTGTATTACCGTTTGAATGTCATCCCGATCTACCTCCCTTCTTTAGAAAAGCGGAGAGAAGACATTATCCCGCTCGCCTACCATTTTTTAAAAGAGGTATGTCAAAAAAATCATTTATCTTTGAAAACATTCTCGAGCAAAGCAAAGAAAGTGCTTGTCAATTGCAAATGGCCTGGTAACATTCGTCAACTACGTAATGTGATTGAGTATGCAGCAATCACAAGCGATGTGGATGAAATTGGGGAAAGGCAACTATTTTTTGATGAAATAGAGCTGTGTGAAGAGAAAAAAAGTTGTTTTGCAAGTGACCTCTGTTTAAAAGAGGTAGAAAAACTCCATATTCTATCTACGCTCAAGGCTTATCAAGGAAATCGCACGCACGCAGCAAAACAATTGGGGATTAGTGTGCGCACTTTGAGAAGTAAACTGAAAATGTATGCGGCGCATAAATAAGGTAGATGCAAAAATGGGCGTCGCTATGCTACATGTCTTGCTTCCATTTTTTCACAACAAGGTCAAGTGATTCAAAATGAGGCAAGTTGGGGTTTGCGCACTGATTCATTTGAGGATGCGCTTGGGGACAGATCAAGATGGGGTCGATCTCTGCGTTTTGCAATGAAACAATTCCCCGCAGCGTATCTTCAAAACCGACCATTTTCCCCTCGAGATGGTACAGCTCAATGGCCTTCAAATACCCGTCTGGAGCCGGTTTGGGGTTTGCGTAATCCTCTCTCGTAACCCAGAGAGGGATCTGTTTAAGCCAGGGTAAATAGTTTTGACAAAGCATGATGTGTTTTCGCGTAGAATGGGTCACAACGCAGTAGAAAACTTTTGATTTTTGCACACAATCGAGAATAGATAGCGCGCCCGGCATCCATTCGAGACGCTCCTTTTTGAGCAATTTTTCGTAACACCGCCCTTTTTCTGCATATAGCTGCTTCCAACTTTTGGATCGAAAAAGGGCGGGAAATATGCGAATAATCGCGCGGCTTAGGCCGTTTGCGCTACTGTGAGCAATCGAAACAAAAGTGGAAAAATCCCAGGGAAGGGAAAGTCCATTTTCTCGCATGACAAGTTGATATGCTCGATAATGGAGGGGCTCGGTGTTGACAATGAGCCCGTCAAAATCGAAAAAGATAGCACTGAGATCAGAAAGGGGAGAGAGCATTTATTTTCGCTGCAAACCAAGTGCCGATGACTGGATTCGAACCAGCACCTTATCGCTAAGAGTAGATTTTGAGTCTACCGTGTCTACCATTCCACCACATCGGCTATGCACTTGGGACATGTTAGAATCTATTCTACGCAGTTGCTTTTTTTAATGCAAAAACCCCGCATCGAATAGACTGAGGTTTTCCGCAGCTAAATGCAATTTTTTGATTTCAATAGGATACTGAAATAAGAAAAAGCCCCTGAGGCGGCGCTGGTGGAGGAAGGCTACGTCTATTTCTAGCATCCAAAAGGGAGGGGATAGCCTCCCAAGAAATCTTATTTTTGCCCACATAGATCAGGGCTGCTACAATGTTGCGCACCATCTTGTAGAGAAAACCATCCCCCTCAAACTCTAAGTAAAAACACCGTTCATTTTCCGGGACATAACTAATCGAATGGATTGTTTTAATCGGACAGCGGGAGGGTTGTAATCTATTTGTAAAAGCAGAAAAGTCATGCGTGCCAATAAAAAATTTCAAAGCTTTTTGCATTGCTTGCCGGTTCAATTTTTCGGTAAGAAAAGTGCGGTAACGAGGTTCAAATGGGTTACAAATGGGTCCGATGGCAATCTGGTAGCGATAGGTTTTTTTCTTAGCGCTAAATCGGGCGTGAAAATGAGAACTGACCCTTTTCGTCGAGAGGACGCGGATAGTGGGGGGGAGTAATTGATTGGCGGTTTCCACGAAATGCAAAGGCAGGGAAAGGGATGTCTCAAAGTGAGCTACTTGGCACATGGCGTGCACTCCGGCATCGGTGCGGCCTGCACCCACGACGGAGGTGCTTTGTCCGAGTACGGTGTGAAGTGTTTTTTGCAAAAGCCCTTGAACAGAAGGGGCATTGGGTTGAACCTGCCACCCTTTGAAGGGGGACCCATCATAGCTTAGAGAGAGGCGATACTTACACATGAAGGGGGTGTCTTAAGAGGGCGAGAATCGAGCTGGGCTGATTTTTTGTAAGATAGGCAAAAGCTTTTTTTTAGATCACAAAATATCAGGCAGAGCATGCTTTTTATTTTCCTTAAGATCTTTTCCAGGCCATGTAGCCCGAAGGAGAATTTGCAACAATAGTACTATTTCCCTTGGAAAACAATCAAGGGGTGCACTGCATTGCCCACCGATAAAGCAAATAAAGCCTCTTAACGTCCACAGAAAGCGGAAAAGGAAAGAAATAGGTATTCACAAATAGGGTATAATAGTCAAGACAGGTGTTGATTGAGCCTCTTGGCTATTTCGAACATATTAATCACTTTTTTACTTCCAAATACTTTGGCAAGCTTTTCATCTGGTATAATGTTTCGTTTATCATCTGTGGCTTGCCTTTTGTGTTTTTTTATATAAGCCCACAGTTTTTTTGCCACTTCAGTTCTCGGCATGGGTCCTTTGCCCACGACTTCAGAAAGTGCTATGCTAAGTTTCATTGGCTGCATAAATTTAGACATTGGTTTTTTTTGCATCTGTTTCTCCTCAAAAGGGGGTGTTAGAAAGAAAGGGTTATAAAGGTATGAGTCACTTCCTATTTGCTAACTTGTAGCGCTCAAAGGGATTATTAGTCAAAATAAAAAGCAAGCAAGCAACATTTTTTACAAGGGCTAACCTCTATTTTAGACAACTAAAAGAGCGGTATGTTAGGCTTTGGTTAGTCTCTTGGTCTGTTGCAATCAAATGAGGAGGGGCCCCATTTTTCTTCAGGCTGGATGACTCAATGCTATTTTACACCCGCGTCTCGCGAGGTAGGAGGCAGTAGTTATACGCTAAGGCGGGAGGAAAAACCATTCCGCCTGAATAAAAATGGAGCTTTTCCCTTTGGACAAAGTGGCTGAGGTAGATTTTGAAACCAAACGGAATCGTTTAAAGGAATTACTGGCGAGCTTAGCGGCTACAAGCAGCTTCAAAGAGAAATTGGCATTGCTAAGTCAAGTGTCTGAGGTGAAATCTCCCGCTTCATTACCTAAAAGCCTGCAGATATTTTTATCGGGAATCTCTGAGGAATCTGAGTATGTGGTCAAAGTGCTGCTTGCGATTGGCCAAGGCGCTCTTTTTTCGGCCGCCCCTTTTTCTCTAAATTCCGACTTGCATTACCGCCGCTTGATCGATGAACTGATACAGATCGATCGGTTTTATCGAGATATGGGTGGCATTTTGGGTTATCAGTATCTAACCTTGTCTTTGCTTGCAAAAAAAAACAAAAAAACAGGTAATATCCGTTTCAAGCCTCCCGAAATGATTGATCTCAAAGACCAACAAGCGCCCAGCGTGCGTCGCGCCATTTTAGAGGGCATTTGGGGGCAGAGGAATATGGCCGAATTTTATCCCGTAGGTGGAACGGCGGACCGTTTGAATCTCAAAGAGGCAAGCACAAGACGGGAGTTGCCAGCTGCCTGCTTGGTTTTTCAAGGCAAGCTACTTTTAGAGAGTATGATGTATGATCTCCAAGCAAGAGAGTATCTTCACTATAAGCTCTTTGATCATCAAATCTTGACCCCTCTTGTTTTAATGACCTCTAAAGCTAAGGATAACCATAGTCACATTCGAAACATCTGCATAAAACATAAATGGTTTAACCGACCGTCAGATAGTTTTCGTTTTGTTATTCAGCCATCTGTTCCCGTTTTTACGCAGGAGGGAAGGTGGTGTTTGGCAAACCCTTTAGAGCTGCTACTCAAACCGGGGGGGCATGGCGTTATTTGGAAGTTGAGCAAAGATGAAGGGATCTTCGATTGGCTGCGCTCCCTTTGCAAGACAAAAGCTCTTGTGCGTCAGGTTAATAATCCAATGGCCGCAATTGATTACGGACTTTTGGCCTTTTTGGGATTTGGACATGAACAGAACAAGGCATTTGGTTTTGCCTCTTGTGACAGGCTCGTCCACACGAAGGAAGGGATGATTGTGCGAAAAGAAATGGATACAAAAGACGCGCGGTGCGCTGCGATCACAAATATTGAATATTGCGACTTTGAAAAGTATGGATTTGAAGATAAGCCAAGGGGCAAGGGGGAGCCCTTTTCCCGCTTCCCTTCCAACACAAATATTTTGTTTGCTGATCTTTCCTCGGTCGAAGAAAAGGTAAAAAGTTTGCCATTTCCAGGCCCAATCGTTAACTTTCGGAGTGGAGTTCATTACTCTCCTAAAGGGCCGAAAAAAGAAAAGTTGGCCCGTTTAGAAACGACCATGCAAAATATCGCGGATGCTTTTCTCTTTTCGGCCGGTGAACAAAATCCAATGACTTATGTCACTTTTGGCCACAGACACAAAACGATCTCAACGACAAAAAAACGGAAAACAGCCGAAGGCCGAATGCTCGAAACTCCGGAAAAGTGTTTTTACGATTTCATGAACAATGCAAAGGAGATCTTCGGAGAAGGGGATAGCGCTCATTTTGATGCCGATTCCTGCGATAAAAAAAAGCTGCCGTTCTTGATCAACTACCACCCAGCTCTCGGGCCCCTTTACTCTATTATCTGTCAAAAAATTCGAAGAAATAGATTGATGCAAGGCTCCGAACTCCAGCTTGAAATTGCTGATGTGGAGATAGAAAATCTGTGGTTAAATGGGAGTCTGATTGTCACAGCTGAAGATGTGATGGGACACAAAGATGAGCGGGGAGTATTGCATTATTCAAGCCGGACAGGGCAGTGCATTTTAAAAAATGTTCGTGTTGAAAATGAGGGGATGAACGGGAAAGCGCAGAGGCCTTTTGTTTGGCAACGGCCTGTGGGGAGGAAAGCAAGCTTTCGACTGCATCTCAAAGGGCACAGCCGCTTTGAAGCACAAAATGTCGCATTTAAGGGAAATTTTGATATACAAGTGGAAAACGGAATGCATATGATCGCATCTCAAAAAGGGAAAGAGATCTGTTTTACGCAGCGCACTCTACTCGAAACAGATCCCTTTTGGAACTACGCGATTGCATCCGATTCCTCAATCAGGTTAATTCGCTAAACCGGAAATTCGCTAGTTTCCCCAAATTCGCTAGTTTCCCCGTCGCTAGTTTCCCCGTCGCTAGTTTCACCGTGGAAGTATACTACTTTCGCGAGCAATCCCAACGCCGCTAATCCTACTCCTACTGCAATTCGATAAGCATTAGGCAGTAGACGGGCACTAGCAATAAAAGATTTTCCTGCTTGATAGAGGGCGCAGCGGTGTTTTACTGCGTACACCCCTACGCACGACAAGAATAGCCAAGGTAGCAAATTGAATGAGTATTTTTTGTCATGTCCTGTTGTGCAAAATGCACGCAGCCCATTGTTATAAATGTGAGAAATTCGATTTCGTAAAGTTGTTGTAGATGCATTAGTTTCATCAGCTTCACTAATAGTATTAGTAGTTTGATCAGTTTTAAGAAATGGAGCAGATTGGATTCCCCAAGTACCGCCATCAAAGTTGTGCATTGCTTTCTCTTCGCGAAATAAGCTTTGAATCATGTGTTACCTCCAAATTGTATTAGGATTTAGGATTTTTGAAAAAATTAATTAAGCAATAGTTTTTTAATCGGTTATTATTTTATATATTGCAGATTTATGTCAATTAATTTTTCCCAAATGAGATCTCTTTTTCATTTTAATCATGTCTAATGAAAAAAGGGACAATCTCTCTTGAAATTAAATTTTTGTTATACACTTTTTGGATGCGTTTTTGCGAAAGAAGCTCTTTGTGCATTTTGAAAACACGCGGCATTCTCATCCCGTTAAGGGGATCGGGTCAAGAGCGTGTTTCTTGTGGTTTTCCCGCTGGTCCAGGATAAGAAGATTCCCTTAACGGGATGAGAATGCCGCGTATTTTCGATCATCGAGAAACAAAAAGACGAGGAATGGGGCTCCAAATTCCTCGAAAAGCTGTCTAAGGATTTAAGATCATCTTTCTCGGATATAAGGGGGTTGCCTTTCCGGAACGTCAAATATATGGTGAAATTTGCCAAGGAATATTCTGATTTTCGATTTGGGCAACAGCTTGTTGCCCAAATTCCATGGGGTCACAACATACTCTTAATGAACAAGATAGATAAATTATCACTCAGATTTTGGTAGGTCAACAAAACCATTGAAAACACGCGGCATTCCCATCCCCTTTAGGGGATTGGGTCAAGAGCGTGATAAGAAGATTCCCTTTT
>JAQFVP010000011.1 GCA_027942475.1 Simkania sp.
CAAAAAAAGATATGACCGTGTTGAAAAAATCGGTGAAAAAAAACCCTCCAAAAATTCCTTAAAAAAGGGAATCTTCTTATCACGCTCTTGACCTAATCCCCTAAAGGGGATGGGAATGCCGCGTGTTTTCAAAAACAAAATGCATATTTTTATGTGACTACAAGCAATCTCATGTTTTTTGCGCTCTTTTGTTTTTGATGCTCATCATTCTAAAAAATGCCCCTTTTTAAGGGCAAGCCCGTCGTTTTGGGAGTGCCACTGTAAAAAAACCCAATCTTTGTGGTAGGGTGGACCTATGAAATTCAGACAAATTGAGCCTTTCGAAGCCCATCTCAGAGCAGCGCAAATGCACTGCTTGCCCTTTGTCTATGGGATCATGCTCAATGATTTTTTTGAGCAAAAGATGATCATTGCCGAGCTCGTCAAAAAAATTCGGGGTAAGCCTATCTGGCTGAGGGAATCTAGAGCTTCACTGGAAAATCTAATCCATAGGATCGATGCACCCGACTTGCTTATTTCTCGCAGAGTATTTATCTATGATGGGGTGGATAAGCTCAAAGAAAAGTCCGCTTTGATCTCTGATACATTGCGCTCTTTGCCTCCAAATACTTGGGTTATTTTTCTAAGTAATGCGCTCCGCTTTTATGAGCTTATGGAGGGGAAAATGATTTTATTAGACCTTTCAAAGGAGACGCCGCGCTCTCGCTACTTGCGCATCGAAAGATGGCTCATTTCGGAAGTCAAAAAAAGGGGAAAAAGTCTTACGCAGCAAGCGAAAACCCATCTTCTCGACCGTTTTATGACCAATTTTGAGTGTCTGATGCGAGAAGTGCAAAAACTCGCGCACTATGTCGGCGAAAAAGTAGAAATCGATCTCAAAGCGGTCCATGCGATCTGCAGGGCTTCTCAGACGCAAACGGCGAGCTGGGAGGTGGCAAAAGCGATGATCTGGGAAAGAAAGAGCAAAGAGAGCACTTTTTGCCCTATCACTATGGAAAAGTTGCTCCCCTTTCTCGGGCAATTGCGCTACCACCTGCAACTCGGACTTGTAATCACCTCTTGTTTGCAAAACAAAAGGGACAAAGAGATTGCACGTGCATACCCCAAACTCTCAGAGAAAATGCTCGACAGGTACAAGCAGCTTGCACACTCTTTTTCTCCAGACTATTTCAAAGGGGGATTGAAACATCTCTTTGCGCTTCAACTGCGCATGCTTGAGCGGGGAATGGACCCTTCCGCGTTTATGGCTCAATTTACCATTTATTTAAAGCGATCTCTAACCGATGAATAGAGAGCTGATCTTGATTCCCAATGCGCTGAGCCCCGCTTTGGATGTAAAAGAGTTTCTCACTCCGACTATCTTAAGTCTAGTCCCTTTGCTCACCGCTCTGATTGCCGAAAGTGAAAAAGGTGCGCGCATTTTTCTCAAACGGTTTGATGATAAAAAAACGGGTGCATTTCAAGATATTCCTATTTATTTACTCAATGAGCACAGCTCCTTGCGGGATGTGAAAGAGTTGGTCACACATCTTAAAAAGGGGGGGCGTTTTGGGCTCATTTCTGACTGTGGCCTCCCCGTATTGGCTGATCCGGGTGCTCAATTGGTTCAGTTAGCTCGCAGAGAAAATATCTCGATTCGCGGGTGCCCGGGCTTATCTTCTATTGTCTTGGCTTTGATGGTATCGGGACTCTCTGGACAAGCATTTACATTTCACGGGTACCTGCCCAGGGACCGGCTTTTTTTGAAGAAAAAAATAGATCTGATGCAGCGCATGGGGGGAACTCATATTTTCATTGAAGCTCCTTATCGAAATGACAAATTGCTCAAAGCGTTGGTTGGGCAGGTAAGAGATGGTCTCACGCTATGCACAGCCTCCGATCTCACATTTCCAAAAGAAATGGTGGTTTGCAAAACAGTAAAGGCATGGAAAAAGGCTCCCCTGCCCCATCTACATAAAAGGCCTACGGTCTTTCTTTTGGGAAGGTCCGCTTGGATATGAAAACTAGAGGCTACCATGAGTCCGATTCGGGATCTTCGAGTACTCCGCGACGCCACCGATTTTTATCGCTAAAAGGGTCCTCTTCCTCTTCCTGAGTGGTTGTGACTTCCCCTGTGGCAGTCTCTGCGGAAGTGCTTGCCTCCGTATCATAGGTCTCTGTTTCAAGATCTAAATTTGCATCAGTCAGGCCACTCTCCCCTTCGACTTCGACTCCGGGAATGGTTTGCGGTTCTTGGTAGGATTGTCGTGACTGAGGGGTTCTCTTGGGCATGGCGTATTCATCGGAGCCATTTTCTTTGAGCAAACGGAGCCGTTCTTTCTCCTCCTCAATCTTCTTGGTGACAAGATCGATCTCCCGCTGATGCTTGTCGAGATCCTTTTTGGGGACCAGATCGAGTTTGAGCCACTTGTCCAAGTCTTTAAGTTCTAATTCTAATTTTTTTAGTCTCTCGCTTTTCATTATGGGGTGATCAAAATTTAACAAATCAGGGGTGAGGTTAGCAGTTGTCATAAAAAAAGAAAAGCTTTCATCCCGGCTTATACAATCGAGAATCGTCAATTCGCTCTGATATATAAAGTGCACCCGCCCTTTTTTCAAATGAAAAATTTACTCAAGCGGTAAAAAAGGCAATCTGATAAAGAAAAAGTGAGGGTTGAAATTCATGTTTAATCATTACCTTGAATACACAAGTCTTTCCAATTTAACATTTATTGAAAAACTGCACTGCACATATCTCAAGGATCCTAACCGGGTTCACCCTTCCTGGCAGCGGTTTTTTGAAGGAATGGCTTTTGCAGCAAGCGTCCAAGAGGAAAAAATCACACCTCTTGGGCATACCGATGCAAGCGAAAAAGTGCGCAATCTGATTGAGGCCTATCGACTGTATGGACATCTCTGTGCTCAATTCAATCCAATTAGTTTACATTCAATTAAAATAGAAGAAATTCCAGAGCTGCAAATCGAGCGATTTGGGTTTAGCACATCGCAGCTTTCCCAAGTTGTTCCTACATTTGGTTTGTTAAAGAAAAGCTTAGCCCCTCTTTTGGAAGTCATTAAAACATTGCAAAATATCTACTGTAATTGTGTGGGGTTCGATTATATGGGAATGCAGATGTCGAAAGTGGAAACATTCATCCAACAGCAGATCGAACCTGTGTTCAAATATAGGCTCTCTCATCAAGAAAAAGTAGATCTACTGCACCAACTCAATGTTTCTGAAGCGTTTGAATCGTTCATCCAAATGCAGTATCCCGGGCAAAAAAGGTTTTCTATCGAAGGGGGAGAGACCCTCATTCCCATGATGAACGAATTGATTACTCAAGGAGGGGAAGAGGGGGTGGAAACCTTCGTGATCGGAATGGCGCATCGCGGTCGATTGAATGTGTTAAGTAATGTGCTACGCAAATCTTATGCAGATATTTTTCATCAATTTGAAAGGAGCTATGTTCCCAATTCGTTTGAAGGATCGGGGGATGTAAAGTATCACCAGGGCTGGACGGCATCTGTTCAAACAAAAAAGGGGAAACAAATTGATCTCGTTTTGGCAGCAAATCCCAGCCATCTCGAGTCGGTAAGCCCTGTGGTTGAAGGGCAAGTACGTGCTTTGCAAGAAAAAAAGGCACAAGGTCGAGTAAGCACAATTATTCCCATCTTGGTCCATGGGGATGCGGCCATTGCAGGTCAAGGGGTGGTGTATGAAACAACCCAACTTTGCAAAATTCCCGGCTATGCGACCGGTGGGACAATTCATCTCGTAGTAAACAATCAGATCGGATTTACAGCCAATCCCAAAGAATCCCGTTCTACCTTTTACTGCACCGACTTGGCCAAGGGGTTTAAGGCTCCCGTTTTTCACGTAAATGCGGAAAACCCAGAAAGCTGCGTTCTGATTGCCAGGTTGGCTATGCGCCTCCGTCAAAAATTTTTGTGCGACGTTTTTATCGACATCAACTGCTATAGAAAATATGGGCATAATGAGACGGACGAACCGGGCTTCACACAGCCTTTGATGTATCAAATGATCAAAGAGAGAAAAAACATTCGGGATAGATACAAAGAATTTCTGATCGATAAAAAGGAGCTTGCCCATGCGGAAGTGCAAAAATGTGGGGAGGAATTTGAGGTCATTCTAGAAAAAGAGCTCAGTTATGCGAGAAAGATGGCTCAAGTCAAAGAAAAAAAATTAGCGGCTCTATCCGACACATCTACCCCCTCCCCTCTTTTCAAAGAGGTCATAACAGGTGTTCCCATAGACCATATAAAAGCTCTTATCAAAAAGCTCAGTGTATGCCCAAGTGGATTTCATATCCATTCGAAGGTAAAACGAATCTTAGAAGGGCGGGTAAAAATGGTGGGGAAAGATCCCAGTATTTGCTCAGTGGATTGGGCAACAGCAGAAACCCTTGCCTACGCTACCTTGCTTGTCGAGGGGGTTCACGTTCGTTTATCTGGTCAAGATACGGGTAGGGGCACCTTTTCCCATCGGCATGCCATTCTTGTCGATCAAACAACCGAACAGCGCTATATTCCTCTCAATTACCTGGATAAAAAACAAGCGCGCTTTTGCGTGTACAATTCCCCTCTCTCAGAATATGCCATCATGGGATTTGAATATGGGTATAGTCTTTCCTATGAAAAATCGCTCGTGATTTGGGAGGCCCAATTCGGAGATTTTGCCAACGGAGCGCAGATCATGATCGATCAGTATGTGGTGAGCGCAGAGCAAAAGTGGGGGAATCGCTCAGCGCTCACCCTTCTCCTTCCTCACGGTTATGAGGGAATGGGCCCCGATCACTCATCAGCTCGTTTGGAGCGGTTCTTGCAGCTCGCCTCCGAGAACAGCATGTATATTGTCGTTCCCTCCTGCGCTGCACAATTTTTTCACGCTCTGCGCAGACAGGGAATCAGCGAGCTAAAAAAGCCACTCGTTCTTCTGACGCCCAAAGGACTCCTCAGGTTTCCCCCCTCTGCAAGCTCTGTTGACTTGATGAAAGAAAACACCTGCTTCCAAGAATTGCTAGACGATCCTTTAACCCCGCATCCAGTGAGTAGACTTATTTTCTGTACGGGCAAAGTGTTTTATGACCTGATAAGGGAGAGGGAGGAGAGAAAAAAAAGGGATGTGGCCATCATTAGAGTAGAACAGCTCTACCCATTTCATACACAAAAAGTGGAAAAACTCCTCACCCGTTATCAGGGATTTTCTACATGTTATTGGGTACAAGAAGAACACCAAAACATGGGGGCATGGAATTATATTAAGCCCCATCTACAGAAGCTGCTTCCAAAAAAAATTGAGTTGCGCTATGCCGGGAGGAGAAAAAGTGCTTCCACTGCTGCGGGGTTTTTCGCCTTGCACAAGTCTGAGTTGACCCAATTTTTAAATCAGGCATTTTCCTAATCATGGCAGTAGAAATTAAAGTTCCATCAGCGGGGGAATCTGTGACCGAAGCTGTTGTGGCGAAGATCATCAAAACAAGCGGGTCCTATGTGGAGAAAAATGAGGAAATTCTCGAACTCGAAACCGATAAGGTCAATCAAGTGATCCACGCCCCAACAGCGGGCATTCTCACTCTCCATGTCAAGGTGGATGATACAGTGCAAGTAAATCAAGTGATTGGAACGATTGACCCTGCAAAAACCTCTTCCCCTGGTATGCCAGACGCTACCCAAGCCTTTCCGGAAAAAAAGGAAAAGCCTCCCTCCCCTCCCCTCCCAGTAGAAAATGCCCCTTTTTCAAATAAAGGGGCGCGCCGCTTTCCCGCATCCTACATTACCTCTTTAGATCGAGAAAATAGGACCTCCCCTTTGCCTCTAGATCCAAAAGCTGATACCCCCTTTCCCCCTTCCGAAGAAAAGCCATCTGTTACTTGCGAAAAAGAGGAAAGCCAAACGCGCAAACGGATGAGTGGGCTTAGGCGTGTGATTGCCCAACGGCTTGTAGAGGGGAAAAACAGCACCGCTACGCTCACAACTTTTAATGAAGTAGACATGTCGGCTGTAATCGAGATCCGGGAGCGAGAAAAGGAAACGTTTATAAAAAAGCATGGCGTAAAACTCGGTTTCATGTCCTTTTTCTTAAAAGCATGTGTTGCAGCTTTAAAAGAGCTACCCATCATGCACGCTTTTGTGGAGGGAGAAGAGCTCGTCTACAATAATTCCTATCACATTGGCATCTCCGTTGCGACCAAACAGGGCCTGATGGTTCCCGTGATCAAGCATTCTGATCAACTCTCTTTTGCCGATGTAGAAAAGGCAATTCGAGATTACGCTGAAAAAGCCCGTATGGGCACCATTAGCATTGACGATCTCAAAGGGGGTAGTTTTACCATTACCAATGGCGGGGTGTTTGGTTCGATGCTTTCCACACCCCTTTTAAATCCCCCCCAAAGCGCTATTTTTGGTATGCATAATATTGTGAAAAGAGCAATTGTCATCGATGATCAAATCGTCATCCGCCCCATCATGTATCTAGCCCTTAGCTACGATCACCGCATCATCGATGGAAGTGAAGCGGTCAGCTTTCTCTTGAAGGTCAAACAGCTACTAGAAAAACCGGACCGACTACTTTTGGATTTTTGATATGGATGCATTTGATGTGATTGTGGTTGGCTCTGGCCCCGGGGGGTATGTCTCAGCTATTCGCGCAGCGCAGCTCGGCTTAAAAACGGCATGTATTGAAAAATACTCATCCTTGGGGGGGACTTGCCTCAATGTGGGGTGCATTCCTTCCAAAGCTTTGCTGCATTCATCTGAGATCTACACTCATATCCTTGATCAATCTGCAAAGCATGGGATCAATGCGACAGCCACATTTGACTTTGTAAAAATTATGGAGAGGAAAACCCAAGTCATTTCTAGCCTACATCGGGGCATTCAATCTCTTTTCAAAAAACATCAGATCCACCCTATTCAGGGGAAAGCCAGCTTTAAAACAGCGCATACAATAGAGGTAGATGGCAAGGAATTTACGGCGCGAAACTTTATCTTAGCCACTGGATCTAAGCCCCTGTCTCTCCCTTTTTTACCGTGCGATGAAAAAAAGGTGCTCTCTTCTACGGGAGCACTTGCCCTGAGTGCGCTTCCCAAAACGATGATTATCGTAGGTGCGGGAATCATTGGCGTTGAGCTCGGTTCGGTGTATCAAAGATTGGGACCTCAGGTCCGTTTTGTAGAATTAACCCCTTACGTTTGCTCTGTCTTAGACCACACCCTTTGTCAAGGGCTCAAAAATGTTTTGACAAAACAAGGGATGCAATTCGAGGTTTCCACCAAGGTGGTCTCTGCCAAAATTAAGCCTGAGGAGGTGGTTTTAACCGTCGAGAAAAAGGATCGGACTGTGTCTGAAATTTGTGGAGAAACTGTGCTCGTGTCCATTGGACGCCAACCTTATACAGAGGGGCTCGGTTTAAAAAATATCGGCATTGAAACGGACGAGAAAGGGCTTATTCCGATCGACGATAACTTTCGCACTGCCCATCCTCATATCTATGCTGTGGGTGATATTGTCAGCGGTCCTATGCTGGCTCATAAAGCTTCAGAGGAAGGGTATGTGGTTGCACAAATCATTGCTGGACATCGCCCACACATTGAATACATTGCTATTCCCAATGTGGTCTACACCTGTCCAGAGGCCGGATCGGTTGGCTTGACCGAAGCAGAAGTAATCGCTATGAACATCCCCTTCAAAATAGGAGAGTTTCCGTTAAAAGCGAATGCCCGTGCCCATTGCAGTGGGCAAGAGGAAGGGTTTGTCAAGATGATTACTTGCGCAAAGACGCACACGTTGCTCGGGGTTCATATCCTCTCATCTCACGCCGGAGAGCTCATTGCTCAGGCCGCCTTGGCGATCAAAAAAAGAGCGACTGCGCTAGATGTGGGAAATACCTGTTATGCACACCCCACCCTATCCGAAGCAATCAAAGAGGCGGCTTTAAAGATTTATACGCAAAGCATTCATTTATAGTTTTTTTGATTCAAGTATCCCGTGCGTCTTTAAGAAACCTAACCCTTTCTTTATCAAGAGATAAGGAGATATTTCCCCAAGGTTTTTGCCCTGCTTCTCCTACAACCTCGCGTTTCAAGATAAACCCCTCTTTTTGTGTTACTTATATTAAATAAAAATTTTTTATTTTAAGTTTGATAAATAACATAATTTTTTGCTATAATAGGTTAAATTAATTAATATAAATAATATGTTTTTTGTTAGTCCAATATATCCATGTAGCTTCAAACAGCCCATTTCAAATGTAGGCCCAGTTGGCGAGAAAACAATCAAAAACGGGTCTAAAATAGAGAGTGTTGCGAAAAAAAATCTCTCTGTAGGATTAGGCAAAAGGCTCGCAACTAAGACGCAGCTTTTGAGTGCAGGCGCATTGCACATAAACGAAAAAAGCGATTTGTCTTTGATGAAAAAATTACTTTTATTAATTAAAAAAACATACATTGCTGCCAAGATTTTTTTTAAAAATATCTTTCATATTCAAGATCCCTTAACAAACATTTTATACGAGCAATTAAGTGACCAGCTCCATGAGCTCGTAGAAACCGTCAGGAAGGTGCACCGAGAACAGGGCTGCCCTAAATCGCTTATTTCGATTCCTCTTTGTGCAAATATCAAAAGTGTGGTGGATTTTATGGTGGAAGGGAAAGAGATAGAAAAAAGAATCGCCTCTATGCACTCATTTTATACGCTACTTTGCGATGAAGCAATATCATTGATGCAAGCCACATCTAATGAACAAACCATCAAAGAGGAAGCTCTTTTAGCTGAGGTTTTTAAGTTTTTAAAGTTCTCTCACCGCAGACGTTATATTCAAAGGGAGTTTGAAGCCGATGGGGTAAGAATTGGTAAGCAAGTGGGCATTGCGCTGCGAGAAATATTGATTGCAAACCCCGACTTGGACATGGAAACCGTGATCAAAAGCAAAAATTTTGCCATTGAAAAAGAGATCTTTGAGTTTTTTTCTGCGATTGATATAAAAGACAGGGTTTTGCAAAAAGAGGCAAAAAACAAAGTCATCGAGATTTGCAAAAAAGAGGCCGACAAGGCCATTTTGTACGAGATCCGCGCAAGTGCAGACCGCCTGAATGATTTCCGTTTGGGTGCCAAGCATCTTGTAGCCGATTTTTTGAGCGATTATCCCGATTACATAAATGATATGATCATGAAAGATCCATGCAATGCATTCGATAGTATAAATCTTTTTGATGACTTTGCACTTTATATGCAACAAGGTGAACAAGAGGAGCTTGCTTATCTTATGAAGATCGCAGAGCATGTAAGCACGCTGTGCAGTGAGGTGCAATCAGAGCTTAAAAAAGGAAAGAAAAGCGTAGAAATCTTTCCTCATATTTTTGTTCATCCCAAACGCCCCGGCTCGACCATCCAAATCCAAGATATTGAAACACTTCTGCAAGATGCCGTGGGGGACGGTTCTCATAAAAATCCCGGATCGCCCACGTTGGTGTCAATATTGATCAATAGCCTCGTTCAAGAGTACCAACATCGAAAAGATCCCACATTAAAGGCGCTTTTACTAAAAATTGATGCTGTTAAACCATCATCTAAGATCCGCGATGAGGTGCAATTTAGCCATTTGAGGAATCTTTTCTTGCGCAACAATCAACACATGAGCAGTTTTACTACGAGACAGTTCACTTCTGAAATCGAGTCCCTTCGCGCTATACTTTTGGGTTTCAAACCTGAGTTTGTCAACGCTTTGTAAAAAGTAATGCCTGATGCGAGCATTATTTGTGCAGTGATTGCGTCTGACTAGCAATACTACGTTTGCAAAATTAACCTCTGTTTTTTTAATTAATTTTCATGAAACAAAATTCATAAAAATTAAATATGTTGATTTAATTTTCATATAGTTTTACTTATTAAATAAAATAATTTAACGCATTTTGAGCACATGCTAATAGAGATACAAACGAAGCACGGGGAATAAAGTGATGCCCGCGTGCCCCTAAAACATTCCCACCAAACGGAAAGTATGCATCCTCCAAGGAAAAAAAAGAAAGCGGTACAAGTAAAGCAGCAACTCATCAATCATTTACAAACGTTTCTATGGCGCTTTGAACAAGGGGGGTATTCAGTAGAGGCCATGAGGGATGTTTTGGCAGCTTTTAGAAAATTTTTCGAACGCGATGGTCGTGAAATGGGGGGAGAAGTTGAAATGCACATACGTAAAATGGTGGATAGTTGCCAAGCTTACGTCGAAGGAAAGGGGTGCCCAAGGGATCTCGTGAAGTGGCTAAATAGGCTTGAGCACATCTTAAATAAGTAGAGAAAGAAAAAAAGCAGAGCCAAATCACAAGCACTTTGTTTTTCGTGGCTACTTGCTCGTCTTAGGATAATCTTCTTTTGACTTTCTCACAGACCAAATGATAATATGATTGTATGAATAAAAGAAAATCGTTTGTTTGCAGACTTGGACCTACTAAGAGCGCCTTTTATAAGATAAGGCTACAATACCGAGTTTGCGGATACAAGGCTCACAAGGGATCCGAACAGTAGCCTTAAGTAACAACCTTTAAAGAAGCCTTTGTCTTTAGGCGAAGAAGTAGTCACAGTATCGTAACATCTCTTCCTTTCCTGTTTTCTCTGAGTTTGCGATGAGAAAACCTGTTCTTCCCACGGTAACAATCACGAAGTAACGAAAAGCGAGAAAAAATGGTCTTAACATCTACAAATACAAGGTCCCGTTTTATCTCGTACCTTCCCTTTTTGACATTGATGAGCTTTGTCTCTCTCGTCAATATTTTAGCCCGAGTGATCTATTCTCCGATTACCCCATTTATTTGCAATGAAATGAAACTCAGCCATATTGAAACGGGGAATATCTTCCTCGTTCTCGCTTTGGGTTTTGCAATCACACTTTTTGCCTCCCAGTACCTGTCTGCAATGTTTTCTCATAAATTTACTGTGATTTTTTCGGTAATAACAAGTGGCCTCGCCATTATGCTCACAGCGCACACTGAGGCTTTCGAGCAATTTCGGCTGGCTATTTTTACTGTGGGGATCAGCTCTGGTCTTTTTGTTCCGTCTGCTGTTGCTTTGATTCGGGAAAATGTGCCGAGTTACCACTTGGGAAAGGCATTTGGTGTGTTTGGAACAGCTCAGAGTTTTGCCTTTATTTTAAGCCCACTTTGTATTGATTTTTTTGTTCAATTTATGAAATGGAGAGATATTTTATATATATTTGGATTACTATCCATTTTTTTGGGCCTATTTTTTCTATTTTTCATGCCTAAAAAAGAACAAAAAAGTTTGCCAGTGACATTTTCTTTTATAAGGAAAGTGTTGAGTTGGCCCTCTTTTTGGATTTTAAACCTCCTTTTGTGTGTGATTAATGGCTTAAACATCGGCATATACAACATGGCCCCAGATTTTTTCGAAAGGCATAATTTGTTGGCTATGCAAGATGTCAATCAACTCATTATTTGTGCGCGCACGATCGGGATTCTAACAGCGCTCATCGGTGGGTATCTCATAGATCGATTGGGTTTTAAAAAATCGCTTGTTGCTGTTCTTGCCTTATGTGGAGCCGTAACCATTTTGATGGGGGCGGCGCGCAATCCGATGGTGGCATTGATCTTTTTTTGCGCTCAGTCTCCTATTGCCGCCTGCCTTATGCCGATGATTCACTTTGGCATGACGACCATTGTCCCCACGGAAAAAAATGCGGCCATTGTGTCTATTATGGCCCCTTTTGGCTTTGCGTTTGGTGCGGGGATTGTCCCTCAGGTTTTGGGTTTGTTTGGCAATTATAACCTGTATGGAGAAGGATTCATCACGTTTGGTTTTGCATCGATTACGTGCGCCCTATTATTTAGTATAAACGGTGTGTATAAGCACGTGCATCTGAGTCAATTTAAAAGCACCGAGTCGCAGTAGCGATTCCAGGGTGACCTCTGGGAATATTCCAAAAAAAAACCTTATTTGATCGCAAACGAGCTTAAGAGTTGTTCCGAAATGAGAGATATTTATATAATGTGATCACGATTGTTAAAAAAGAGGAGATCGATCATGATCAGGTTGGGCGCGTCCTTGCTCACAGCATTTTTCATCTTTCACGCCTTGCCGCTGCTAAGAGCGGCTGATCCCTTGAATATTGTCTACTCACCTCCCCGGCTTCATTTGCATGAAGGGAAGGAGACGGGCAAAGATCTCTCCCGCCCCTTTATTGAAGCCGCAAAAAAGGCCACCCCTTGCGTCGTTTTTATCCAGGCGGAGGGGATTGCCGTCCCCAATCAAAGCCCTTTTGATTTCTTCAATGATGATTTCTTCAACCGGTTTTTTGGCATTTCTCCCAACAAGCGGAGAGCTCCGCAAACACAGACAAGTCGGGGTTCGGGGTTTTTAGTCTCCTCTTCAGGTCACATATTGACCAATTACCACGTCGTGCGCGGGGCAAAAAAAATCACTGTTTTGATGCAAAAGGGGGGAAAGCGAGAAGTGGTTGCCTCCCTTGTAGGTGGAGATGAGCGCGCAGATGTGGCCATGATCAAGATCGCAGGGGATGAAGCGGAGAGTTTCCCTTATTTGGAAATGGGCGACTCGGACAACGTCGAAGTAGGTGAATGGGTATTGGCGATTGGAAACCCCTTTCAGCTCGAGGCAACAGTTACGTCGGGGATTATCAGTGCAAAGGGAAGGCAAAATTTGCAGATCACCGATTGGGAAGATTTTCTTCAAACAGACGCTCCGATCAATCCCGGCAATTCTGGAGGGCCTTTGATCGACCTCGACGGGAGAGTGATCGGGATGAATACGGCGATTGTCTCTAGCTCAGGTGGCTACATGGGGATTGGTTTTGCCATTCCCAGCAACATGCTGAAAAATATCAAAGAGCAATTAATGGAGGGGGGAACGGTTGCTCGTGGATTTTTAGGAGTCTCTCTGCAGCCAGTTGATTTTGAATTGGCAAAGGTTTTTAAATTGAAACAAACGGAAGGGGCACTGGTAGTGGCAGTCTCAGAAGGTTCCCCTGCGGCAGAGGCGGGACTCAAACTGGGTGATCTGATTACTCATATTGATGGCCATCAGGTCGAATCCCCGGCCACCTTACGCAGTCGAATGATGCTTCTCAAACCCAAAACCAGGGTCATTCTCAAGGTGATCCGTCAGACCAAAACTCTTTCTATCCCTGTTGTTTTAGGGAGTTATGACCATCGAGGTGTGTACTCTTCGAGTGCAACTGCCTCCCACTCTGTCGGTATTACTATCGACAACTTGACCCCGGAAAATATCAGGAATTTCGAACTGGAACCAAAAGACAAAGGGGTTGTCGTGGTTGATGTACAACCCAACTCTCCTGCTGATCAGGTGGGGATCAGTCGTGGTTCGGTGATTATGGCTGTCAACCATCGGGAAATCGCAAATGTGCAAGATTTTGATGAGGCTTTAGAAAGTGAACCGGACAAGCATGTTTTAATGCTGGTAAAGCAAGGGGCGGAAGTTCGATTTGTTGTTCTTGCGGTTCCTAGGGAGGATGATAGGCGCTCAAAAAGGAGAGAGGGGTAAACAGACGAGCTCTTAGTATAGGTTCACACGGGAATAGCGGATAGAGGTGGAGATAAATTTTCCTTTTCTATCAAGCTTTGACTGGAAAAGACAGTTGCCACCCCTTCCGATGTTTCTAGTTGCTCTTTTGCAGCTTCTTGGACCTCTTGTTTTTCTACCTCTAAGAGCTGGTCCCGAAAATTTTGTCGCACCTCTAGGGTGTATCCCTCTCGAAACTGAGAATAGGAAAGAATTCCCCGACCGCCCGGAGCAACGGGGGCGTCTAAATCTTGGATAAGTCCCAGCTTTGCCTCTTCTAGTTGCTGGCTTGAAAATTTTCCATTTGCAACCCTATCGATCCCCGTTTTGAAGGCGGTAAAGGTTTTTTGGATGTGGGGGTCTCGGTAGGCATAAAAATAAAAATGCCCAGAAAGGGGCGTATAGGTCACACCTGATCCATAAGCGCCCCCTTGCTCCCGTATTGTTTGGTGCAAGTAGGTATTTTCGAGCAGGTGGGTGGCAATGCTCAGTGCGGGAGCATGTGGGCTTAGCACCCTACATACCTTCATGCCCCACGCAGAAAAAGCCACGGGACTGGAGATGATATACCCTTGCGAAGGATGTGGATCTCGAATGGTAATTTCTTCCCACATATCCGATTTCTTGGGCGGGAGCTTTCCCAGACCAAAGTACTCGTTTTCTGCTAAATAAGCGCTTTGTTTGGCATCTCCGGTCAAGACGAGGTGAGGGGTGTTTAGATGAAGTAACCTAGAGCAGAGGCTTTCTAGTTTATCTCGCACTTTTGGGATCTGCTCATCCATGTTTTGTACGAGTGTACGTATAAAAGCATAGTAATCGAGTCCAGATAGTTTTTGATTGATTGCCGCTAAAGGGGTAAAACTCGCAAGTGACTGGCAAATGGCGTAAGATAGCGCGCTTTGATTGAGCCTATTTTGTTGGTAGGTATAAATTTGCAAAATGAGTTGTTTGATCCGCTCTGTTTCATCAAAACGGGGAGCATGGCATACATCTTGAAAAAGGGCAAAGAGCTTGTCAATATTTTTTTGCAATGCTTTCCCTCTAAACTTCAGGCACGGCTTTAAAAATGAAGCGTCCACTTGGGGGTGTAGTTGCAGCGCGCTAGTAAATCCCCCCAGATATCGATTGATGTAGTCGAGATTTTCTCGGTAACTGCGCTTTCCCATCCCGAGCTCGGGGATCAGACTCAGCAGCAATTGGAGGTAAGGCAAATCTTGCGCAGACACTTTGGGAAGATCAAAGATAAGGTCTGCATAGAGGATGTGATTGGTAAAGCATTCATGGGAAAAAATGGATAATTGACCTTGCTGCTCCTGTATGAGGGGAAAGTCGGAGGGCTCTCTTGGGACATCGGCAAGTGTGATTTTGGGGAGACAATCTACAGATTTTTTTTCAGATGTTTTTTGGTGTTGCTCGAGATCGTGCGCAAGGGTGACAAGTTCTACTTTGCTCTTTTCAGAAAGTGCACTTCGAATTTTTTTGAGTTTTGCTTTTTCTATAAGGGATTCTTTTTCAGCCAAACTACCACTCGGCTCCATGGTAAGCTGGACAAAGTGGGGATTATCGATCAAATATTTCTCGATCAGTTTGGGCAAATAGCTCGGATCTTCCATGCGGTTGCGCAGTTCGTTAAATTGACTGTGCACTGTCAAAGCGTGTTCGGGTGGACAATCGTTTTGTTTTGCAAGGGCGGAGCGGAAAAACAGGGTCAATCCAAATGGGCTTGAGTTGCCAGTAATTTCCAAACGGTCGAACTCTAATTGGTGTATGGCCGCTTCTATGAGATGCTGATCAATTTGTTTGGAAGCTACCTCGCGCAGAGTGGTAAAGATGATTTTTTGCAGCTTTTCTGCATTTTTTGGATCGGTGCCGCCACAAATGATTGAATAGGGGATTTCGCTTATCTCTAAGTCGAGATAACTATCGACTTGTGTGCAGAGCTTCGACTGTAAGAGGGCCATCTTGAGGGGAGATGCATCTGTTTCCATAAGAATTGACTCGATCACCGAGAGTGCGATTTTGTCTAATTGATGATGCATGTGCGTTGTAAGCCAGCTAAAAGTGGTGAAGGTTTTATTCGATAAATCGTTTTCTTGCAGTGGATAGTAGATTTTGGATACAACCGGACGTTTGAACCGTTTTTGTAGGGGCATAGGGGGCAGATCGGGCTTTTTTTTCACCCCTTTTAGTGCGTGTTTTTCAATAAAGTCCAAGTGGTTTTCGATAGGCAAATTTCCGTAGAAGAAAAAGAGGGTACGGGAGGGGTGATAAAACTTTTGATGAAATTCTTTGAGCTCTTCATAGGTGAGCAAAGGGATCTCTGACGGGTCGCCACCTGCGTTGTGCGCATAGGTTAAATCGGGCATGAGGTGGGATGCGACGCCCTGCAGTAAACGGGATTCGGGAGAGGAAAGGCTTCCCTTCATTTCATTAAACACGATCCCTTTAAAGACAAGAGGTGTGGCTATGTCGTTTGCTTGTTCAAATTCCAGTCTATGCCCTTCTTGACGAAAACTCAGATAGTCGAGTTTTGGGAAAAAAACTGCATCGAGGTAGACTTCCAGTAGATTGTAAAAATCGGTTTCTACCTGAGAAGAGGCGGGGTAGCAAGTAAAGTCGCTTCCCGTCATGGCGTTCATAAACGTGCTCAGGCTTCTGCGCGACATGGAAAAAAAGGGATCTTTGACGGGAAACTTTTTTGAACCACAAAGCACGGTGTGTTCTAAAATATGTGCAACGCCGTTTGAGCTCGTCGGAAGGGTTTTAAAAGAGAGGCAAAAGAGGTTTTCCCGATCTTCCGAACAAAGATGCATGACCTGAGCACCACTTGCTCGATGGGTCAACTCGTAAAGGACGAGGCGTAGCTCCTCAATGGGAAGAACCTTGTCAAACGTAAAAGGTCCGTGCAGATCGCCCACCCGGTATTTCCCATGTAGATTCACTTGTGCACCTCCGATAGGTTGTCTTTTAAGGTAAGCTTGAAAAAATATAAGCGCTGAGCAAGGTTACCTGTCTAGTTTCCCGATGTCGCGCCCGTTTGTCAGAAAGAAAGTGTAGAAAAACGAGGATTAAAAAGCGATAAGAGCGCAAAAAAACAGGTGTTTTGGTCTGCGCTCTAAAGGTTTAAACCTCACCAACTCAAAGAGGCGGCAGATTGGTACTCTGTAACTCGAGTTTCAAAAAAGTTTTTTTCTTTACCCAGGTCGATCGTTTCACTCATCCAGGGGAAGGGATTGTGGGAAGAGTATTGGGCTTCCAAACCAATGCGCTCTAGACGGCGATTTGCAATGTATTGAGTATATTCGCGAAACATCGGGGCTGTCAGTCCGAGAATCCCCTGTGGAAGACAGTCTTGGGCGTAGTGGACTTCTAGTTCTACAGCTTGTTTGATCTTGTCTGTCATCCTATTTTGAAACTGCTCGGTCCAGAGAGTGGGGTTTTCCTCTTTGATCCCATTGATAAGGTCAATGCCAAAATTCAGATGAATCGTTTCATCTCGCAAAATATATTGAAATTGTTCGCCGATTCCCACCATCTTGTTTTGTCGGTGCAAAGACAGAATCATTGCGAATCCACTGTAAAAAAAGATGCCCTCCATAATGATGTAATAACCGATGAGGTTTTCTAAAAATTTCTGCATCCCCTCTTCTGTTTTTGTCGTAAATGAGTGGCTCAAAATTTCTTCTGTGAGCTTCATCTCAAAAGCATCTTTGGCGTGAATGGAATTGATCTCGTTGTACATGTTAAACACCCGATTTTCATCGAGATTGAGAGATTCAACAATGTAGTGAAAGGTGTGTGTGTGAATCGCTTCCTCAAATGCCTGTCTGAGCATATATTGACGACACTCTGGGTTTGTAACAAATTTGTAAATCGAAAGGACAATGTTATTGCCAACCAGACTCTCAGCTGTGCTAAAAAACCCCAGATTGCGCATGATCACGAGCTTTTCCGCGTCGCTTAAACAGTTTGACTGCCACATTTCAATGTCTTTGGCCATTGATACTTCGGTGGGCATCCAATGATTGGCACACCCGTTTAGATAGTGTTCCCATGCCCAATGATATTTTAATGGCATCAGTTGGTTGACATCGACCGTCGTGCAGTTGATCAGCCGTTTTTTTGTCTGATCTAAGTGTTGTTTGTTTGCATCTACTTTGTGACGAACTTTAAGACCCATGTTTAGTCTCCTTTTATTGACAATTTTCACACTCTTTTTCAAGGTGGCACGATGCCATCCCAGGTGCCTTTTCTTCGCTTCTCTTTACTTGGATACGCGTAGAAGGGGACTCATTTTTCATCCAACGCGGCTGAAGACCTCGCTTGTTGATATCCATGGTGGATTTTTCAATTTGCGTGGCCGCGACCGTGCGGAGGTAATAGTTGGTTTTCAACCCTTTTGACCAAGAAAGCAAATACATGTTATGGAGCTTTTTCCCGCTTGGCTCAGACAGATATAGGTTGAGGGATTGAGATTGATCTAACCACTTTTGTCTGCGACTCGCACATTCGATCATCCATTCGGGATCAACTTCAAATGCAGTAAAAAACTGCTTTTTCACATCCAGTGGAATCCGCTGAATTTCTTGGACAGAACCATCAAAATATTTTAAATCATCAACCATTTCATGGCCCCAGAGTCCAAGCTCTTTCATCTTGGCTACAAAATAGGGGTTGAGTACAGTAAACTCTCCAGACAAATTTGACTTGGCGTAGAGATTCTTGTAGTTGGGTTCAATCGAGGGGGTTACCCCTGCAATGTTTGCAATGGTGGCTGTGGGCGCTAGAGCGAGGCAGTTACTGTTGCGCATGCCATGTTTTTGAATTGATTCTCTGATCCGCTGCCAATCGAGTGTGGTGGAACGATCCATATCGATTGTTTCCCCTCTTTCTTTTTCCAAAAGATCGATGGTGTCAATGGGTAAAAATCCGCGCTCCCATTTTGATCCTTTGTAACTGGGGTAGGGATTGCGCTCTTTTGCTAATTCACTTGAATAGAGAAGAGCATAGTAAGAAATGAGTTCCATACTCTTATCGGAGAAGGTAACCGCTTCGTGACTCGCATAGCTTACCCCCAAGAGGTTGAGGCAATCTTGGAAACCCATTAATCCCAGCCCTATGGCTCGGTGGGTTTTGTTCGCCTTTTCGGTCTCTACAATCGGATAAAAATTGATGTCGATCACATTATCGAGCATACGGATGGCGGTCTGCACAGTTGAGGCGAGTTTCTTCTCATCAATCCCCTCTAAAGTGAGGTGTTCGACTAAATTAATCGAACCGAGGTTGCAAACCGCTGTCTCTTCTTTTGAAGAGTTTAATGTGATCTCCGTGCACAGATTTGAGCTGTGAACCACACCGACATGATCTTGAGGTGAGCGCACATTGCACGGATCTTTGAAAGTGATCCAAGGGTGCCCCGTTTCAAACAGCATGCTGAGCATTTTTCTCCAAAGGGAAACAGCCTCTACCTTTTTATGCAAAGCGATCTGATTGTTGCGTGCCATTTCTTCATATTCTAAATACCGCTTTTCAAATGCAGCCCCGTACAGATCGTGCAAATCAGAGACTTCGTCTGGACTAAACAAGGTCCAATGCCCGTTATCTCTGACCCTTTTCATGAATAGATCGGGAACCCAGTTGGCCGTATTCATATCAGGTGTGCGACGCCTTTCATCTCCCGTATTTTTCCTCAGTTCGAGAAACCCTTCAATATCGATGTGCCACGTCTCGAGATAGGAGCAAAGAGCGCCTTTGCGCTTGCCCCCTTGGTTTACGGCCAATGCGGTGTCACTGGCAATCTTTAGAAACGGAATGACTCCTTGACTCTTCCCATTTGTACCCTTAATGTGCGCCCCTGTACCTCGCACACTCGTCCAGTCATTTCCCAGGCCCCCGGCCCACTTAGACAGTTGTGCGTCGTCCGAAATTGTTTTGAAAATATGGCCCAGATCATCAATTACTGTAGAAAGATAACAAGAGCTGAGTTGGGGGTGATTGGTGCCCGCATTAAACAGGGTGGGCGTTGCGCAGAGGTAGCGAAATGTCGATAAAATGTTGTAAAATTCAATGCTCCTTCTGGTTTTGTCCCTTTCATTCAGAGCAAGCCCCATCGATACGCGCATCCAAAAAATTTGGGGCGTTTCAATGCGGAGGCCCTTGTCGTGGATGAAATAGCGATCGTAGAGTGTTTGGACCCCCAAGTACTTGAACTTGTCGTCCCTTTCGATCTTCATGGCCCGAGCGAGCTCTTTTAGGTCAAACTCCTTAAGTTGCGTGGAAAGTCGTTTGATTTCTATCCCATGTACAATGTATTTTTCGAAATAGGTCTCATGTTTCGCCTCTAAATTGGGGTCGGTCGCCTCCAGTCCCATTGTTTCTCGGTAAATGACATCTAAAAGAAGGCGTGCGGCTACTTGAGAGTAGGCCGGGTCCTTTTCTACCTTGGCTTTGGCCGCCATCAGTAGAGCTTGATCTACCTCCTTTTCCCTGATCCCCTCGTAGAAGTTGAGAAGGGTACTATTTAGCAGCTCTTCTGGGGAGACAGAGTCTTCCAATTCGCGGCAAGCGTGGTCAATTTTCTCGAGTAGCTCCGTTTCAGTGATGGTATATTTTTCCCCATTTGCATCGGTAATTTCAAACTTTTGTTCATCTTTTTTTGATTGACGCCGCTTTTTCTTCTCGGCAAAGGCTTGCTTGGTTGCGGGTGTTTGCTCCCCTTTTTCCGCCCGGTAGAGAATATAATCTTTAGCCGCCTGAAAAAAGTTCGCTTCCATGAGCTTTTCTTCGAGTAGGTTCTGAATGTGGTAGATGTGGAGTTCTACCCCCCCCTCGTGCAAGGCAACGGCGCCAGCCATTACTTTTTGCACGAGCAAATTCACCGTTTTGATGATCTCTTCTGGGGTAACCCCTTCTATTTGGTTAGTCCGTCTGAAAATTCTCTCGATGGACTTGGCAATTTTAATGGGATTAAAACGGACGGAGGGTTCACCACTTTTGCGGTAGATTTTCAATTTGCGCGGGTCTCCATCTCTGATCGATTTGTGCTGATCTCTATAAATAATATAACTGCGCGCCACATCGTGCTCACCACTTTTCATAAGCGTTACCTCTACCAAATCCTGAATTCCCTCCACTGTCAGTGAGACATGCTTTTTTGCAAGCGCGAGGGATTGCTCCACAACTTGGTGACACACACAGGTTACGATCTCTTGTATCTCTGTGGGCAGGGGGGCGTTTTTTTCTACTTTTTTTGTCTCTCGAAAGGCCCCCTCAATGGCTCGATAGATCCTCTCTTTTCTAAAGGGAACGATTGACCCATCCCGTTTTACGACCAGGCAGGTGCTTTCAGCTATTTCAACTGCGTCTGTTAGCACTTTTTTTTGATCGGGAGTGAGAGAACTGTTTGGAGATATTGATGTATGGGAAGAAGTAGATTTTAACATGGGGCCGAAGGGGGATTTTACGTTTTAAAACATTTATATGTTGCAATCGGATGTCCTTGTTTGCAACGGTACACAATCCCATTTGTAACACAAAAATCACACAAAAATCAAAAGAAAGATCGGAAAATTTTCCATAGATAAGGCAGGGAAGTTTAACGTGAGGTAGATATGAACCAAAGTGCAATTTCCCAAAAACTTTAGTTTGATCTACCAAATAGGGCTTTCGGAAAGGGTTCTAGGGTTGCTATTCAAGCCATTTGTATCCGCATGATCAGGGGATGTGCAAAAACGCCCTTAGGTCCCCTTTGTTTAGGGTAATTTCTTTTCTTTGAAGGTCTGATTTATTAAGATTTTTTATCATTAATATTTATTTCCTATTTTTAAGAAAACTATATAAAAACATTTGTTTTTTTTAATTATTTTTCGTAAAAATAAATAGGTTCTATGATAGAATCAATCTTTACCTCGGTGTTGGATTACTAATGAGACAGATTTACCTCATCCCAAACATCATCACAGCATTCGGACTTTCTTGCGGTCTTTTTGTCGTATTTAAAGTAAATCTGTACATGCCGGATGCCGGGACCTACGAACTTCTTTACTCCTCTGCCCTTTTGCTCTTACTCGCCGCCTTTGCTGATCTTTTGGATGGCGCTGTGGCCAGGATTATTCGGGCAGAAAGCGAATTTGGCATCATATTTGATTCGCTTGCGGATGCCATTTCTTTTGGGGTAGCTCCCTCTGTTCTCTTTTTAAAAAGCCTAAATTTGGAGCAGGCTTCGGGTCTGTCTTTTTTTGCTGTGATTGGGGCGATGCTCTACACGATCTGTGGTGTTTTGCGCCTTGTGCGATTTAATATCTGTGTCCAGGAGTTCAAAAAGAGCAAGATCGCAATGTTGACTCATCAAAAAAGCTTTACCGGATTGCCGATTCCCGCCGCTGCTGCAGGTGCAGTGTCTGTGAATCTGTTCATCAATTCGAATTTTTTTAAAGAGTGGTTTGCACAGCCCTCCGACTTTACTAAAACGATTTTTTTGACCTGTGTCATGTTTTTAATTGGGTACCTCATGATTTGCAAGTGGAAATTTCCCAGCCTCAAGACACTCTGTGTGCGCATCTTCCCGTTTCATCTCATTTTTTTGACTGTTTTGCTGGCCATTTTTATTTTATACGGGGTCTTTTACTATCTGCCCATTGTGCTGCTCTTGGGTTCTTTTGGATACATTCTGACTGGGTGCGTACTTACGGTCATCCGTCTGATTGCTGGTAAAAAGTCCAAAACACTCATCGACTTTGAACCCGACATGGAAGACAAAGAGTAGAAACTCTGCCTCCTCAAACGGAAAACTTTTTTGCAAAAAATTGAGTTTTTTCAGAATAGTTTTCGGATCGCCCGAAAAAAGTGTGCATAACACCTGGTTTTGTTCAAATCTTTTGGTAGTGCCAGATCAAAGCCTTATCTGGCATTTAATATCTTAAAAAATTCACGCGCCTCAAACAGGGTTTCTCAACGAGATGTTATGTCATATATTTTTTGTAAAATAAATGGACAAGCTGCAAGATATTGGTCTAAACTCTTTTCAGAGTGCGTAAAACTGTAATGTGGGGTAAACCGTTTGATCTGCTCATTTTCTGACATCAATCAAAACAGATTCTTTCCATCTTTTGCATCTCCAGTAAATGGCAGCGCTTCTTTGCAGACCTCTGATTACGAGTGGTTAAAGGAAGATTTTTTCGATTCTTCTTTGTCTGGAGAATCAACACAGGTGCCTTTAGACTCTTCTTCGTTTGAAAGATCAAAAGAGAAGCTTTTTGCGTCTTTTTTGTCTGAAGGATCAGAAGAAGGACTGTTCGATTCTTCTGTGTTTGAAGACACGCCAAAGGAGCCTTTTAACCCTTCTTTATCTGAAGAATCAAAAGAGGAGGTTTTGGACCCTTCTTTTCTGCAAGAAATCGACAAAGATGACTGTGAACCCTCTGCCCTCACCGCTTTAATGCGCAAAGAGGGGGTAGAAGGCTCCCCAGAACCGGATAATTCTTTGCACGAGGAGAAAAAAGTGAAACGGGGCAAAAAGGGGTTATTGAAAAGATCCTTGCAGCCCTACAAGAGCTACCTAAAAAGAAGAGTAGAAGAAACTGCAACTAGGCCTGTAGTAGCAAGACGATTCTTCGAAGAAATCAAAGCCCAGGGATATGAAGGGGCATTCAATACAGTGCAAAAATTTGTCTCAGCGCACCGGGGGACAATAACAGTGCCATTCGAGGGTTCTTTAGATTGTTACAAAGACTATTTGAAAAATAGAGTAGAGAGTGGAGGGGAATTAATAACAAGAGAGCTTTTTAAAGAAATCAAAGCCCAGGGATACCAAGGGGGGATTAGGCAACTGCAAGTATTCATTTCGGCAATTCGACAGAGAAAAGACGCGTCAAATGAGGCATCTCTCACTTTTCACAAGGAATACCTAAAAAAGAGGATAGAAGAGGCTGGATGCACAGAGCTATCGGGAAAACAACTTCTTGCAGAAATCCAAAATAGAGGGTATCCGGGGTCAGCTAGTGCGGCCAAATCATTCTTTTCGATGCTTCGGAGTATGCAAGCACCCAAAGCATTGATACAAAATTACAAAGATTATATCGTCCATAGGTTAGAGGAAGCTGCCCCCAAAGATGTGCCGACAAAGCAACTCTTAGAAGAAATCCGAGCCCAGGGATATCGAGGAACGCTCAGAACGCTGCAAATATTTTTATCGACGATTCGTAAAAAAGCGCCTCCCGAGGCTCTGCTTGAGTTCCATAAAAGCTATCTCACCGACAGGGTACGGGGTGATCTATTCAACAATATCTCGAAAAAGCAGCTGTTTAAAGAAATTACAGCAAGGGGATATCGAGGGAAGATGCATACGATGTCTGTATTTTTATCAGCGATTTCTGAAAAAAAGGGTATCCCAGTAAATAGCTCTTTGCAGTTTTACAAAGACTATCTCAAAAAGAGGGTAAAAGAGGCCTCACCCAAGCCCTCTATTCGGCAATTATTTGAAGAAATTAGAAGCGCAGGATATCAAGGAAAGATCGAAACACTGCAGAAATTTTTACTTGTGATTGGTGAGAAAAAAGAAAGGCCAGTAGGAGCATCCTTAGATTTTCATAAGAGCTATCTAGAAAACAGAGTAAAAGAAATCTGGCCTAAACGCGCACCGAAAAATCAACTTTTTGAAGAAATTGTAGCCAGGGGCTACCGAGAAGGGTTCAATGCATTAAAAAGATTCATGGTGACGATTCAACCTAACAAACGGTCATTACCAGAGGCATTTTTGCCGTTTCACGAAGATTATCTAACAAAAAGGATACAAAATTCCTGGTGGCCCTCGTCCATAACAGCAAAACACCTGTTTGAGGATATTAAACTTAGGGGATATCAGGGGTCACTTAGGACCGTCCAGAGGTTTTTGACATTCACTTTAAAAGGAAGAATGTGATCAAAAAGACGCACTCTGTTTTCACCATTAGCAACTTTTATTTTTTGGTAATGAGGTAGTACGCCATTCCCTCTAAAGCGCTTACAACAAAAGTTATGAGCAGCGCGAGTAGTGAAATTTGAGCTTTCGAACCGCCAATCCGTTGCGTTATTCTTCCCCATCTGTTAGGGATTAATTTGTTGTGATTAGATTCTTCGTTTATGGTAAATATCTGAACAAAGTCTTGGATAAAATCCTCAAATGTATAATTTGCTTTCGCTGCTTTTACTTTTTCACATACAAAATTCATCTCCTCCATCATGGGCGTAAGCTGTTCGATGGTTTCTTCGTTAAATGGGTCAGGTTGCTCATCTAAATTCTGATTTTTTTGCAAATGCTGCAAAAGGGCAAGGATTTGCAATTTTTCCAGCTTCTGACGGTTTTTTAAGCTAGTAGTAGAGCCCGATTCTAAGTTGATCGCAAGCTGGGCCGCTGTGCGAGGCAAAGATTGTGCGGTGTGTTCTCTAGTGTGCATTTGATGGGTAAATGGAGTCCTCTGCCGGACCTTAACTAAGGGGTGCTCCAACCCTACAGATTGTCGGAATTCTTCGTTATCAATAAGCTTTTGCACAAAATCTTGCATAAACTGCTTCAATTCATATTCATCGGTTTTGTTTGCTCTCATTCTTTCTTGAAATGTCTGATTAATTTCTCTCAAGGGAGTTTCAAGACCTTCGATAATACCTGTATCAACTCGGTATTGCCTCCTCTCCTCGCTTATTTCATCAACTAATAAGCGAGCGATTGCCTGGAATCGCCCTCGTCCCGAGCCCAGAAGATTGGGAGCTTGATTGCGACTTACCTTTCTGGAGGGAGAAGGTTGAAAACTGGTGGTGGGATCATCAATATCGAGCGTCATTGAGGTCTTTTTGGGAGTACTTGTACATGGCCTATTTCTCACTAAATCATCTGTCTGTAATTTCTTCATAAGATCGCACAAAGAAGAATCGGAAGGGCTTTTTTTCAGCAATTTCTTATTTACTAGAGGAATAGGACCACTTCTTTCTGATTGGTTGAAAAGAGAGGGCGCAACAGATCTTTCAACCTTTGATTCTAACTCCTCCCATGCAAAATGTTTGGCTTCTTGGGATCTATTTGGGGAGGGCGATTGTTCTAAGTGAAGACTATAAGCATTCGATTGTTCTAAGTGAAGACTATAAGCAGTTCTATTCTGATTTACGTCTTCCTGCTTTAATCTATCTAAAAGATGTTCAGGTAAATTTAGGGCAAGGGGGTGAGCAATCGAGCTGTGGACACGCTCTGTATGATCTGATGAGAAGCTGTTTGCTCTTTGTTGGATTTTATGATCTAAGTAAGAGCTTGGAGCTTGTATGTTTGTTGGTAACATTTTCATCCTCCTTTGGTTTTGTACTATGTACTAGAGGGCTTGGGAAGCCTCTGTTTTCATGTGCAAAACATTAAGAATAATTTAATATTTTTTTAAAAAACAACAAGATTTTTTTTTATGCGTGGCCCGATTTTTTCGGGATAAGGGCTTAGAGAAAGGGGGAGCAAAGGATCAGTAGGAGATCATTTTTTGCAAGGCAAGCGCTGCTTTACTCAACTTCAAGAACGTAAAAAGCGGGGAAGGCAAAATTGTTATTTTCTCGAGGTGAAACAATCAGAGTAACCCGTTTGCCCACGAGGCTTTCAAGGTCTACGTGGGTACTGTACACATAAGCAAAGGGCACATCTTTTTCTTTCAAAATATAATCCCCCGGTTTTGACTTGATTGGCTCTCGATAGCTTTCCAAGATACCCGAAATGAGTTGCCCCTTGAGTTTTTGATCCCGATAAAAATCTCGCATTGTTTTTGCGTGATGCATCGCCGACCAAGACAAGTAGAGCGCTTCTTCGACAGGTTCCCAAATCTTCATCCGATCTGTTGGGGATGCAAAGCTTTGCTCAGCTTCGGGCGAAAGGTCCAAAGAGGAAAGGCCTTTAGTTTGACTCATCTTTGTGGCTTCGAGCTCTAGATGAGAAATTTTGCGGTTTAGATAGTCTTCCCGAAACTGAGTCAATGCACGGCTCGATTTTTCAACATAACTCTCAAAATCGGAATAATCGCTCAAGATGGTGTTGTAGCTGTGCACAATGCGCTGCTCATCAATTTCGTGAAATGGCTTGAGCAGTTCCGTTTGGGTTAAAGTCTGCGTAGCTTCGAAAAGCTGCTTTACAGCCTCTTTGCGCTTATCGTAAACCACTTTGATTTCCGGTTTACCTGCATACTCGATATACTCTTTGGCGATAAAAAAGAGGGTGTCAGTCGGCATGGCGATCTCAAGCCATTTGTTGTTGCCTGGGCAAATTTTTCCGTGTACCTTTGCTCCCGTACTGTAGTGACCGATGATGGGTGCGTCCCGATCGGGTGCTAAACGCACGTTTACCCGCTCTCCTTCCACGACATCGTCAATGACAAAACCGCGGAAGATGAACGCCTTGGTATCTTCTGGGGGGTGCACGGCATAAAAGTCTCCCTTTTCTGCAGCTACTACAACATAATCCCCTTTGGGCAGTTCAACAACAATTTGGCTGTCGAGCTCCGGGGATACTCTCATCCGGACATTATTTCCGACGAGCTTGCCTGTGAACGGCTTAAAAGAGGCGCTTATCAATGCCGGTGGAGAGGAGGTTTCAGACTGCTCTGAACAAAGGCTTGAAAAGGCGGTAGCCATGAAAAACAGAGAATAAATGGGAAAACGAGCACACATGTGAGTTGATCCTCCTGATAGAAAACCTAAATGCTCATTCTAGAAAGATGTTATTTAAAATACCAGAGAAAAAAGGGGAATGGTTGCTGCAAAACTTAACTATTTAACACAGTTCGGATGTGTTCGCAATTTTTTTGACCACATGTACAACCGACTGGACTGCCGAGAAATACGCGATAATGCTCTGTTTTATCGATGGGATTGGTTACCTCGTAGAGATTTTCACTTGTCTGCTCAATTTCCCAATCTCGGAACTTAAGATCCTCTTCGGACACCCTTTCTTCTTCTTCTTCCGCCTGCGTTTTAGAGTCAAAGTTCTCGGACCAAATCGCTCTTGCAATTTGGCAGTAGGTGCAGTTGCAATGGGGCTCTGGTTTGGCAATGTTCGATTGCTCAAAATCTATTCCAAAAGTTTTGGAGATCGAAGCGATCCTACGAAGCATTTCTTCGGGCAGATCGGGAGCGTTTGACTGCTGCGGATTGTGGCAGAGCATCGATCCGAGTTGGTCAAAGGCGTTTGCTCCCTTGAAGATCTGGAAGGGGACTCCAAGCGAAAGGGGGGTGTTGTTTTGCCCTGATCCATGGTGTTTGGTCGCATCGGGCGAAGCACTTTGTCGCTCCTCTTTTTCGAGAAAAGCGCTATGCGCTGCAAACACCTGTTCAATCAATGAGGGGGTTAAATGGGGGACTTGAATTGTCGAACCACTTTGCAAAGCGACGATGAGTGTGGGTTTTCCGTCTACTTCGTTCATATGAAGCGTGCTTACGTTTTTCCACGAAGTCGATATGTAGGGAGGAAGGCTTAAAATTTTATGATTGATCTTTTTCATGTCTACCTCAACGATCACAACTGCTTTTCTTTAGTACGCTCATTATAACTTTAGTAGAGTGTCAAAGTCAAGAATATATTAGCACTCACAAGTTAAGATTGCTGAAAATAGGCTTATATCATTTATTATTAACAACATATAAAAATAAAATTTTTTGATTTTTTCCTGATTTGGCTCGATTTGATGGAAACAAATTTCGGATCATATATAAGGAAAAGAAAGGTGGATTTTTGCTTGGTAAGACCATTTTGCGAACGGGGGGGCAGGAGGTATGCTCTTATATGAGATGTGCCTTGCGCATCCAAAGACCATCTTTTATGAAAAAGCAGGTTTAGCCATTCACCACCTTTTATTGCACATTTTTCTATTTCGGATCAGCTTCGTATGAGTAGCAGCGGGTTTGTAGTCGATAAATTGTTAAAAACCCAGTATGATGGGGGGCGCAGCTTTTTCATTGCACCTTTTGAAAGGGGAAGGCGTACCCATTCGAGATCAATGTGCAAGTCTTTGCGAAAAAAATACTTTATCACCAAAAAGGAGGCTGCCCATGCCACGCAAAACGTTTGTTTTGGATACCAACGTTTTTCTTCACGACCCAGAAGCTGCTTTAAAGTTTCAAGACAATCATGTGGTTATACCACTAGTGGTTTTAGAAGAATTAGATAAACTCAAACGTTTTACTGATGAACTCGGGAAAAATGCCAGACAAGTCATCCGATTTTTAGATGGATTGGGAGGGAAAATTTTTGAGGGGGTTGTGCTTCCAAATGGGGGCTATTTGTCTATTTTTATTGAAAGCAAAAATGTGGACAGACATGGATTCCCCCTTTCACTGGAATCCAAAAAGCATCGCATCCTATTTGCTGCATACTGGCTTAAGCGAGAGGGACATGAAGTTGTAATCATGATCTCTAAGGACTTTGTTTTGCGTATCAAAGCAGAATCGATTGGGATTGAGGCGCGAGATTATGCAAATCTCAAAGAGTCTTTTGATCATCTTTATAGTGGCTATCAAAAAGTGGAGATAGAAAAACAAAAAATTGATGAGTTGATGACCCGGGGCCACCTATCTCTTCCCGAGCTTGATTTTTTCCCCAATGAATTCTGCCGTTTAAAAGCAGGCGAGCAATCAAAAGTACTTGGAAAGTACAACAAAAAGAAAAGCCGCATAGAACTTTTGCCTATGCAAGCAGAAGATATTTGGGGGATTCATCCGCTCAATGATAAACAGCAATGCGCAATAAAACTTCTCTTAGACGATAGCATCAAACTCGTCACGTTGGTGGGTCAGGCTGGAACGGGAAAAACGTTAATGGCGCTCATAGCGGGACTTAGAAAAGTGTTTGACGAAGCCACCTATAATCGCATTTTGGTCAGTAGACCCATTATGCCCTTGGGAAGGGATATTGGATATCTGCCCGGAACAAAAGAGGAAAAAATCTACCACTGGATGCAACCGATTTACGACAACCTCGAATTTGTCTGTGAATCGATCTCGGGTACCGATAATAGCGCAGAAACCAAGCAGTGGATTATGGAAAGCGAAAAAATTGAGATGGAGGCTGTGACCTTCATCCGTGGGCGCTCACTTGCGCACACCTACACCATCATCGACGAAGCGCAAAATTTGACTCCCCACGAGGTCAAAACGGTGATTTCAAGAGCGGGCAGAGGGACTAAGGTCATTTTAACAGGAGATCCCACGCAGATTGACAATCCCTATCTTAATAAAGACTCGAACGCGCTGACCTACGTGATTGGTAGATTTAAATCGTATGAGATATACGGGCACATCTTTTTTGATAAAACGGAGCGTTCGGAGCTCGCTGCGCTCGCTGCTGATATCTTGTAAAAAATATGCGCTCTAATTAAAAGGTGCATTTATAGGAAAGTGATGAAACAAAAAAAAATCCGCGTTGGTGTTTTGTTTGGGGGGCAGTCACCCGAACACGAAATTTCCCTCCTGTCTGCCCGGTGCATGATCGAAAATATAAACTTAGAAAAATATCAAGTGCTCTTGATTGGGATCAACAGAAAAGGGGAATGGTTTTATTTAGACCGAGCAAAGTTTCTTGCTTTATTTGAAAATAATAATATCCCCCTATTTGAAGGGGCAGACCCATCTTTACCTTTGGGGATCTTTGCTCAAGACCAAGGGTTTTCTCCTCATTTGCTGCGCAGTCAATGTGATCTCGTTTTCCCACTGCTCCACGGCCCTTTTGGAGAGGATGGGACAATCCAAGGACTGCTCAAGCTAGCCAACCTCCCCTTTGTGGGGTCAGATGTTTTGGGCTCTGCGATCTGTATGGATAAAGGGATCGCAAAACGGCTGCTCAAAGAGGCGGGGATTCCCACGCCCCGCTTTCGCTGCGTGAAAGCCGGGGACCTATTTGACTTGCAAGCTTGGATAAAAGAGATAGGGCTTCCCCTATTTGTCAAGCCGGCAAGACTTGGCTCTTCGATTGGGATGAGTAAAGTGCACAATCTGCGCGAGCTCTTGCCCGCGATGCAAACCGCTTTTCAGTATGATGAAAAAATCCTTTTAGAAGAATGTATCGAGGGTCGGGAGATAGAATGCGCCGTTTTGGGAAACGGGGAATTAGCCGTCTCTTTGCCCGGAGAGGTGATTCCTACACATGAATTTTATTCTTATGAAGCGAAGTATATTGACCCTAAAGGAGCCCTTTTCAAGTTGCCGGCAGAGCTAGACAATAGCGCGGCGTTAGAAATCCAAGAGCTCGCTAAGAAAGCGTTTTTGAGTCTCGAATGTGAAGGAATGGCTCGCGTTGATTTTTTCTTATCCAAAGAGGGCGAAGTGTTTGTCAACGAGATAAACACAATTCCCGGACTTACGCAAATTAGCCTGTATCCTAGGCTTTGGGAGCTCAGCCATATTTCTTATTCTACGCTAATCGACCGGCTCATCAATTTGGCCCTTCAAAGACACGAGCGGTGGCAGGGCTTAAAAAAAGGGGCCCCGAGTGACTCACACTTTGTCCCTTGCCTTTAGGCAACTCTCACCCTGTTTGCAAAGATGAGAATGATCCCCCCAATAAAGGCAAAAACTGCGCCTATCATATTTGGCAAACCGATCCACAAAGTGGTTAAATATCCCCCAACAAGCCCCGTTGCAGCTTCCCCAAAAAATTGGATTGCCATGTTCGCACCGAGTGCTTGTCCTTGGATTTTTTTAGAAGTTGCATTTGAGATCATGAGCACCGGATAGGTAAAACCAATTGCGATACAAAACCCTAGGGGAATCAACGTCCCAAACAAAGCGAGCGGGGAAGAGGCGGCTAAAAAAATCAGCATACTCAGCCCCAGACAGATCGACCCCAAGATCGCGATTTGTGTCACGGCCCAAACCCGGGACATCAACTTGAATAAAACAGGAGCAATCAGGATCAAGAGCGAAATATAGGCGATGATCTTTCCGATTTGCTTGGTCTCAAACTGAAAAGAAATGAGGAAGTAGGAGGAAAGGAAGTTAAGAAAGAAAAAAATGGCGAGAAAAAAACAGAGGTTCGCTGTAAAAATGGGTTGCAGTTGTTTGATTTTTAAGCTTTCAAAAAAAGAGGTCAGGAGGTGGCGCAGATGGACGGTAATGGTCTTATCTGCGACATGCGTTTCTCGAAACGAGCTCCAAACAATTATGGATCCGAGAGATACGGCCAAGGCTCCAAACCAAAACGGGGTATCGGACTGAAACCAGGTAACCACATCGGAATCGGCCAAATATCCCCCGATTAAGGGGCCGAACAGGAAAGCACTGCCACTCAAAGAGAGCATCCAACCAAAATTTTTGACTTTCGTTTGCTCATCCTCGGTAATATCTGTAATACTTGCTTGCGCAATGGTGACGTTCCCCTCTAAAAGCCCTACCCAAAAGCGACTGCAAAATAGCAACCAAGGAATTTGATACCTAATAGAAAGCGCCGCCCCAATATATCCGGGGATGATCGAAACAAGGGAGATGAGCAAGATAGGTTTACGACCATACTTGTCCGAGAGTCTGCCCATCATGGGTGCCCCTATAAATTGCCCTATGGGGTACATTGCAAAAAGCACCCCGAGCAGGATGCGGCGCCCTTGCTCGCTCACATCTGGGGATAAAATGCTCAATTTGAGATCGAGAAAAAGGCGGGGAAAAATAGGGAGGGCAAGGGAAAACCCCAAATAGCCGAGAAAAAGTACAATCAGAACGGGAAAGAGTCGCTTCATAATACACGAAATGATAACAAAACAAGCAGAAATCTTCGAAAATTTTTCTTTGAAAAAAACAGGGGGGAATCCCAACTCAAAGAAAAGTAAGGCGGGTCAAAGTGACTCTTCTTCTCCCATCCCCTCGGTTGAAAGGGGAGTTTGCCCTTTTATTTGATCGATCCCTTCTTCAAACATCTTTTCGTCTTCTGTTTGCGATTTAAATTGTTTTTCTTGGTGCAATGTAATTGCCTTCTGATCTTCTATACCATCGATAATTTGTGGACGAACAAATATGATCACACTCCGTTTTTCCCTGTGCGTGTCCTGTTTGCTAAAAGCAGCGCCAATAATGGGAAGGCCCCCCAAACAAGGGATTCCAGACCGATGTTTTTGTTTTTTATTTCGGATCACGCCGCTGAGTACCAAAAAGCTTTTATTGGGGACATGAGCTTGGGTTTGCATATTGGTTTTTGTCGTATGTATTCCGTTGAGCTCCCCCATTTCACTCAAAGCTTCTGTGATTTCTTGATTCACGTCTAACGTAATCACATCACCTTCCCCCATCAAGGGCTTAATATCGAGACTCACGCCCACATCGCGATATTCAATATTTACGTTTTCAACGGTATGGCTGCCCGTATTCGTTACCTTTGAACCGGTAAAAGGCAGGTTGTCCCCCACAAAAATGTGAGACATTTTGTTATCCTGTGCGATGATTTTCTGATTTAAGATAATGGTGCTATCCCCTTCCGATTCAAGAGCCGAAATAAGAGCGCCCAAAGAGAGATAAGAAGCGCCCTTGTGGAAAATGATATCCCCAATCACTCCGAGGTCAAACCCCTTCCCGATGGGGAACTGGCTCGTGCCAGTTGGGCGTGTGGCTTGACTAATCGATTTGATTGTTTTTGCAAAAGGGGCTTCAACCGGGGATTTTGGAAAACTGCCCGCTGCATATCCAATCCTATCTCGATACTTTCCCCCTCCTCCCCATTCTAGTCCAAAATTCAGCAAGTTTTTCACTCCTGTTTCGATGACCAAAACTTCGATAAAAATTTGTTTTTGGGGCACATCTAAATGCTGTATCAAATCGGTGAGCTCTCGGCTGCCCTCCTCGGAACCTGTGTACAAAAGTGAATTTGTGGATGGGACCCACTGCATCGAGACAATCGAGCGAAAAAGATCTGAAGTATTCCCTTGAGGATGGCTAGAATCAGCAGCCATTTTTTTGATAATTTCTTGAATTTCGCTCCCTTGATGATACTTGAGCTTGTATGTGTGGAATTCATTTTGCCACCTGTTTTCTGTGAGATAGGGAGCGAGACAAAGCCGATCTTCCCGATCCTGGGCGAGATAAATCGCATCTTGCACTTTTTCGAATTTTTCCTCCCCTTTCTGTGTGTGCTCTAGCTCTATGAGGTCCGATTCTTTGATTTTTTTTAAAGAAAAATACTCGCTGTGTTTCTCCGTTTTGACTCCGTTTTGCTTTAAAATTTGGATCATGATTCCCAAAATACTTTCTGCATTCGTCGGTTTGTTTATGATCAAACTCGTCTGGAAGTCGGGGAGGCTCTGGTCATAGACAAAGTTGGATCCAGAAATTTTACCGACAAAACGCAAGAACTCAAAAATCGAAATATCTTCAAAATGGACCGTGATCCCAGGTTCTTGTTCGCTGGGGGAGGGCGTATCGAAAATAAGCGTCTGATCACATCTTGCTTGTGTAAAAGAGCATAGCAAGAAAGCGATCGAAAAAATGGATAACACTACGGGTCGCAATCGCATACTTTTGTACTGCGCGTGAACTCATCAGATAGAATGTTGATATTTATCTCATCTTTAGCAATCAATGTGTGCTCCTATAGATCTACATTTTTTAGAGAGGTATTTGCCGTCTTGTAAGACCATCCATCAAGAGTGAGGATGCTTAAGCCAAAGTTTATCTCTACTCTTCTGTTGCTCGGTTTGGACTGTATCAACTGATCTTTCTTGCACAGGAGATTTTAAATCATAAGCAAGCCAAAGAGTTTAGAGATAGTTATTTTTAATGGCCGTGTCAGATTTTGGAAGTTTACAAAAGGTTAGTTTCTCATAAATTTCAGAATTTAAATATTTTGCAGCGATTTTTCTTTAATAAAAATTAATAGTAAGTAATGGATAGAAATGGTGAAAAACGGCTTTTTTGGGCAACCTGATCGAGGTGATGATGCCTAATCGCATCCTTTGCAAAAAAAAAGGGGTAGTTAAAAGGGAAGAATCTTGAAAGAGAGATGCATTTTTCTAAGAGTGCGCCTTCCAGTTTTCAATCTCAATTGGGAATGCGCAGTCGCCTAGAGCAAAGTGGAAAACCTGGGCATAAAAGTAATACTCAGCATCAAGCGCTTTTTTGATGTTTTTCGCTTTGCGAAACCCGTGCTGCTCACCTGCAAACAGGATGTAAGAAGTGGGGATTCCTTTTGCTTTGAGCAGCTGAAACATTTTCTCGGATTGCTCTTTTGGAACCACTTTATCCTCATCCCCTTGAAATAAGATAATCGGACAAGATATCTTTTGGATATGATGAATTGGGGAATAATCGATGTAGCGGTTTTTTTCCTCGGGATACTCTCCGATTAAGTGGTCCAGATAGTGCGATTCAAATTTGTGAGTTTGTTTGGTCATTTCGATCAGATCGCTGACGCCAAAATAGCTAGCGCCCGCTTTAAAAGTGTCTCTAAAAGCCAAAGCAGCGAGCGTCGTATATCCTCCGGCGCTCCCCCCTCTGATGGCCAGGCGATTGGGGTCTACCCCCTTTTTTTTGACCAAATATAGGGCCCCATTGACGCAGTCATCCACATCTAAGATGCCCCAGTTTTTTTTCAAACGTTCCCGATAGGCGCGTCCATAGCCTGTGCTGCCCCCATAATTGAGATCCAAAAAGGCGAAACCCCGACTTGTCCAAAACTGCACTTCCAAGCTCAGAGTTGCGGTAGCTTGCGAGGCAGGGCCTCCGTGGCTTTTGAGGATGAGGGGGGGTTTTTCATCTAAAGTGCAGGTGAAATCTTTGTTTTTTGGTGGATAATAAAAACCAAAAGCGGTTTGCTTATTTTCGGTGGGAAATTCGAGGGCCTCAGGCTCTGAAATGTACCCCTGATCAATTTGGATCTTTTTCGATTTTTGGATAATTTCTACTTTTTCTGTATCCAAATCGCAGTGGTAGAGGGCGCTGAGCTCTGTAGGAGAAGCGGCGATAAAATAAAGAGACCTTCCCGAGGCATGCACCTGAGCGTAGCTGGTAAATGGAAAGGGAAAATTTTTTAAAGTGTATTTTTGCAAATCGAGCAGAGCCAACCTATCCACCCCTTTTTCGGTATAACTGCAAACGATCTGATACCCCCCTTTTACTTGGACAAAATCGTAGCGTGACATTCCAAATACCCATTGAGGAGATCCAAATTCCGCATCCAAAGGGTAGCAGGGGAGGGACTGCTTGGAGTCCCATTCATATAGATTCCAAAAACCGGTGCGATCCGAAACGAAAAAAAGGGTGCCATCAGGAGCAAAACGGGGTTGAAAAATAGATTCACTTTGCCCACCTGCCACTTTTTCCACTCTGGTTAACGATCGATTGGGGAGGATTTGAGCCGTCCAAAGGTGCGTTCCATCCCACGGCATCAAAGGATGGTTCCAAGTCAAAAAAGCGATCTGCGTTCCATCTGGGCTAATCGCGATAGAAGAGTAAAAATCGTTTTGACTACTTAATTTTGTCACGTCATTTTCTTTCAAGGGATCGATCACAACGAGCGCATTGATGACACCCTTTTTTGGGTCGTGCGTCTCCTCGATTGCATAAATCAAGTGGTCCTGTGGATCAAAAACCGGGTTGGCATACCGCCTCCCTTCGGACGAAACGATCCTTTTGATAGTGCCATCTAAAGCAATTGAGTAGAAATTTTGGTTTTCCGCGTGGGTAAAGTAGAGAATGCCCCGGTCCACAGTAAATGCGCCCCCACCATATTCGTGTACGCGACTGCGCACGTTATAGGGAGAGGGGTTGACATCCATTCGCTTTTTTTTATCCCACTTGACCACAACCGAGCGCCCCTCTTCCATCGGACGGGTCTCATTCCAGTAGACAGCGCTTCCTTCGAGAACTACGTCTCCCCACCTCATTATTGCATCGGCAACTGCAGATGAAGTGATCGGAGATTTCCATGATCCATAGGGCTGTTTTTTCCTCATTGAGGAGCTCGTTGAAAATTCATCGCAAATAGTTAGTACCTTTTTTGAGGGTGAGATGCGCGTAGATAAATGTCAAAAAGAAAAACACAAGGCTTACGAAAATCAATTTAAAAAAGCTCACATCTGTTGTGCCCAAAATGCCATAACGGATCCCATTGATAAAATAAAAAAGGGGATTGAAAAGGGATATTTTTTGCCAAATGGGGTCTAGATTGGTCAATGTGAAAAAGACCCCTCCTAGATAAATCAAGGGGAGCAAGATCAGAGCACTAATGGCGCCAATGTGTTCGAAACTACGCGCCCACATACCGATACCTACACCGAGAAACCCAAAGGAGAGTCCCCCAATGCACAAGAAGTAGAAAAAAGAAGCAAGGTGAGCGATGGCGATAAGTTTTCCATACATTGAGAAAAAAAAGATCTGGCCGATGATATAGGTGATCAATGCGATGAAAATACCGCGCATCAGAGAAATAAGGCTCTTTGCAAAAGAGATCTGCAAAATGGATAGAGGAGTCGTTCTCAAATCTTGTAGATCGTTTACATACTTGGGACCAATAATCGAAGAGGCTGCATTATCAAAGGCATTTTTAATCACAGACATGGTAATCAGACCGGGAATAAGGAAAGCGAGATAGGAAACTCCCTCGTTTGAGCGAATTGAACCGCTCAGACCCACTCCAAAAATCATTAAATAGAGCACAGCATTGACAATAGGAGCTCCAAAGGTTTGGAGCGGAATTTTGAAAAGGCGGGATATTTCCCGCATACATACCCCTTGGAATTGGATGAGAGCCTTCATACACCTCCTTTGCTAAGAACATTTTCCATTACATCTTCTAAAGATCCTATTCGGGTTTTTACATCGAGAATTTCTTCAGACAAAATGGAGGTTTCTACGAGCAATTCACGGATCGTCATTTTAGGAGGCACCCGAAAATGAAGTTGATTATTTTCGATAGAGACCAAAAGGGGATGTTTGAATGAAGCGGGAGGGGTTTTAAGTGTGAGAAAAATCTGTTTTAATGAATACTTTTCCAAAAGCGCTTCCACTCTATCCACCTGTTTGAGCTCTCCCAATTGGAGGATTCCGATTTCGTCGCATAGTCGTTGTGCTTCTTCTAGATAGTGTGTGGTGAGCAAAATAGAAATGCCTTGGTTTTTCAGTTCATCAAGCAGACTCCAAAGGGAGTAGCGCAGTTCCAAATCCACTCCGGCTGTAGGTTCATCGAGCAAGAGCAGCTTGGGCTCGTGGATGAGCGCTTTGGCAATCATCAAACGTCTTTTCATCCCCCCACTGATCTGATTGACATATTTTTTTTTATGATGATAAAGACCGAGCCGATCCAGAAGGCGATCAACCTGTTTTTTTGATTTTTTTATGCCGTAGTAGCTCGCGTGGTATTTGAGGATTTGTTCGACAGTGAAAAAGCCGTGATTGACGAGCTCTTGAGGAGCGTATCCGATAAACCTCTTGGCAGCCCTGGGGTTTTTTGCCACGTCAATCCCGAATACCTCAATGCGACCGTGCGTGATATTTTGCAGCGTCATAATGGTTGAAATGATCGAAGTTTTTCCCGCTCCATTGGGACCTAGAAGACCAAAAACCTGCCCCATTTTGATTGTCAAGGAGACATTTTTCGCTGCAATCACTTTTCCATATCTCTTGGTGAGATCAATCAAAGCGAGGGGGTCTTGTTCGCTCATAGTCTGTTTTTCTCTTGGTTTTGCATCGAGGAAATGAGGATCCCGAATGACTTAAATGCGCTGCAATCTCCGATTATGCCTATATGGTTTTATCAATGTCAACTTGTGTGGCCTTGAGGTAAGTTAAAGCAATTCCGTAAGAAAAGGGCTCTTTTCACTAATTTGTGCGTCGAGGAAAGAGGCCAACTCTGGATACTTATCTAGCAAATACTCGTTTATATGCTTTGTGATTTTGTAAAAATCTGCCAAATTGGGATGCGTTGGAGGCACCAATCGAAAGAAGTCTACACAGGAAAAACAAGCGCGCCCATCTATAAAACCGATCTGATAATCGTGATCACCATCAAATTCGGCAATTCCAGCTCGGCCACGGGCAATAATCAGATCAAAAATAGAGGAAATCGCTTGCCGGGCTTTTTCTATGTTGTTTTTTGCCATAATCTCTTCTAGATATGTACATACAGGCACACCGTTTTTTTGGATAAGAAACTCCATCGAATCGAGATCGATGCAGACCTTGGCCCCTTTTTTGGGGAAAAGTGTCACTTTCTTTTTGATTTCATTTGTTTTGTTTAAGTGCAAATATAATAGGCCCGTTTGTTTTGCAAACCTTTGATAGGCGGCGAGGCAACTCGTGAATGCTCGATTTCTCCAGTTTGTATTTTTCATACGCTTGATCGCTTGTTGCCTTCCAAAGTACGGGATGTATTTGAAAGGGGTTATATTGAAAAGGGATCGGGTTTGCATGTATGTTTGATTGAATAATTTGAAAAGAAGCGATTTATCTCGACTTACAAAAACGTAGCACGTCTCTTCGCTCCTAAGGTAATCAAAGGGCTGGGAGGCAACCTTTGCAAGGAGCAGCTTTTGCCCTTCTGTCAGAGGGCCTGTGTCCCACTTGGATTGATAGGTATGGTGAGACACAACCTTTTTGAAGGCAAATCCACTGGGAGCCTGAACATGAAAGCAGATAGAAAGCAGAGAAAAGAGGGCGAGAGGAAAGAGAACGCATGAATAAAAAGCCGATTTTTTCACTTTGCACCAAATGCAGACTTGCATTGCCAAGGATCTTTTCTAAACACTTAAACACAAATTAGAAAAATAAGCCAGATTTTTAAAATTTCCAACCAAAGGTGAATTTTCCCTCCTGCACGTAGGTAGAGTCTGCCACGTTGGCTTCATAGCTTATCGTGAGCGAAAGGGCGCCCTGGTAATTCATGTAAAACGCCGCCCCGAACATTAATTGATTTCGCGAGCTGTGGTAGCTCTGCACGGCAAAAGGCACCCGCTCTTTCACTCTTCCATCAAAAATAGCCTCGTACTTATTTCGGTTGAGCAAGACATTTTTTACCCAACCGACATATACACTGGGCAAGAAATTTATATTCTCGCTCTCAATTTTTTGTATTACTTGCAACTTTACTTCCGGGCGCAAATAAGAGGAAAATTTACTCAAAACAAAGAGGTTAAATGGACCGGCTCCCGATTCTCGGTATTTATTTTCAAAGACGTTTAAAAAATCTAGGTGCACTGAGGGGACAAAAAAGAGTTGATTCATTCCAATTTTTTGCCTCCCTAATTGGAGCGCTCCACAAACGCTAAAGAGGAGTTCAAAGCTTTTGTGGTTGCTATGGGCAATTTTTTTCACATCTAGGAAATCGATTTTTCGATTTGCATCATAAAAACTCATTCCTCCCGCAATGAGAGCTCCGATATATCCATAGTTTCCGAAATAACTCAAAGAGGGGGACAGATAGACAGATTGGGCAGTTGCATCTCCTCGATTTTGATGCCATTCCAACTTTGAGCGGGTATATCCCACGGCGCTATTTAAGGCAAGCCGATCGGAGAGATCTGCTTGATATCCGAGTGCAAATCCATATGTGTTGCTTTGGAAAGGCACCTGCTCTTTTCTCGCATCCCGTTTGTAATGATACCCGAGATACCCGATTGGACTGATCCAAACAGAGCCCATTGGACCCTGGGCCTTGCTCGCTCCTTGCTTAGAGATCTCTTTTCCCTTAGAATAGGTTTTTTTATAGTTTGTTTCGGCGCGGCTCATCTCCTTTCCGAGGCGTGCGCCCGATTGCAAAGTGACAATGGGCAGGGCTCCGAGCTGCTCTGGTCCGAGCTGCAGCAAGTCGTTTGCGAGCGAGTCTAGGGAAGACTCTAAGAGAAGCTGCTCGCAGATCTTTTCGAGATCTTTCGAAAGCAATAAGAGGTCGGTAAAAAGGTATTTTGCAATCACCCGCGCATTTCCTTTGAGTGGACCCCAATCTACAGCATCCCCGCCTACGCTCTCAGGGGCTATGAGTATAAGACCGTGCCCCTCCGAGTCTTCTTTGATATCTTTGGGTTTGAATTTTAGATCGCCAAAGTCGACCTCAGAAAATGTGTGTTCCCCTGCCGCAAAACCTTTCTCCGACTTGAGGAATTCATATCGCTTCCCTTTTGGATAATAACCCGGTTTTAAAACAAATTTGACCTTGCTGTGCGTTTTTAATGCCGTAGTCCCACGGACGTCGAGTATGCTGTATGTATTCGAATCATCTACGTCTATCACTAAAATTGCGTCCGCCTGTTGTGTGTAATCTCCTTCGATGCGCAATCTGCCGGTTGAAAGGCCCGGTTTGAGAGTTCCTGCATTGTCGATATCTTTTGTGCATGTGCCCACTCCCATCAACTTGCCGTCGGCGGAAATTACCACCTTTTTTTCGCACTTCGCGTTGTTCAACATCATCAACTCCGCACCTTGTTCAATTAGCAAGGTATCTTCAATGTCTTGCTTACCAAAAACTATATTTTTCCCGATGATTAGTGTTCCTTCACTTACCGTACAATTTGCAATCTTATCGAAACTGTAGGGCCCATTTGCCTCCAGTGATAAACTCCCTTTCCCTTTTTTTGTTAGGCTACCACGTACGAAGATGTCTGTTTCCAAAAAGGTTAATTTTTTGTCCTCCATAACTTTGATTGATCCGGTACCCAAAGTAATTTTCGTATGCTCTCCTAATTGGGTAGAGCCAGTGGCCTCAAGCGTCCCACCACCGTCGATCTCTATATCTCGCTTTGCTCCCGCTTGCCCCGGGGCCCCCAAGTTTTCCTCTTTTTCAAAGCTTAACTTGCCTCCTCCATTAATCATTACCTTTCCGGTGAAGTCAGTATTGTCCCCGGCAAGTGTCAATGTCTTATCTGTTACAAGCAGTCCCCCTGCCCCTGAAATTTTCTCCTTAAGCGTCCCCCCTCCTGCAAAGGCCAGGGTTCCCTCCTCGATCTCTGTTTGCCCTGTATAGTCCTCCTCTACTTTGCGCATAAGCGTAAGAGTTCCTGCCCCCTCCTTTCTCAGATTGCCTGCTCCTAAAACTTTCCCCTTAAGCGTTCCCCCTCCTGCAAAGGCTAGCGTTCCCTCCTCGATCTCTGTTTGCCCTGTATAATCCTCTTCTACTTTGTGCATAAGCGTAAGAGTGCCTGCCCCCTTTTTCTTCAGAGTGCCTGCTCCTGAAACTTTCCCCTTAAGCGTCCCCCCTCCCGCAAAGGCCAGCGTTCCCTTTTCAATCTCTGTTTGCCCTGTATAGTCCTCCTCTACTTTGCGCATAA
>JAQFVP010000012.1 GCA_027942475.1 Simkania sp.
CTGGGGCTAAGTCTTCTTCAGCCATGCCTCTTCCCTATTTTTTCGCATCATACCTCAGGGCCTGCAAATATTCAAGGTGGGCTCCCCTCGCAAAAAGGGGGGAAAATAGCGTAAAATAGGCAAACTATTTTTTACGGGCAAGAAAATATGCTTAAGTTATAGTTGGATCCGACCAAGTGGTTGAATCCGCACTTCGGAGACGAGATCGTGGTAAGAAAGTACTGGCAGGTCGGGAAAGTCCCTTTCAATGAGCTTCCAAGTGAAACGGCGGACATCCATTGTTGTCATGAGAACCGGTGGTTGTCCAGAAGGGGGCGTCGGGGTGATCACATTGCGTATTGCATGCAAGATTAATTGCTCCGAGTCTGGGTCCAGAGCCAGATAAGAACCAGCAGAAGTTTGCTTGATGGCTCCTCGAATCATGTCTTCAATTTCAGAATCAAGTAGATAGCCCGAAAGAACAGTTTGACCGAGTGAGTACTTGTAGCTGATATATTGCTTGAGTGATGAACGCACATATTCGGTGAGAAGGACAGTGTCTTTTTCCGTCTGAGCCCATTCGCTCAAGGCTTCTAAAATAGTGCGCAAATCTTTGATAGACACTTGTTCCTGGACGAGTCGCTTGAAAATCTCTGTGAGTTTTTGGAGAGGGACGAGACGGGTAACTTCTTTGATGAGATCGGGAAAAGACTTTTCTACAAACTCCAAGATAGAGCGTACTTCTTGTATGCCGATGAATTCGGCGGCATGCTGTTTGTAGAACTGGGATAAATGAAGAATCATCACATCCAGAGGATTCCAATACTTGATACCTGCTTTTTTTAACACTTCGGTATACCTTTTATCCACCCAAAGAGAGGCACGGCCAATGGCATGCTTCGAAGAGGTTGAGGGCAAATTATACCTTCTGAGATTTTCCTCTGTCTCATTGGTCAGAACACTATCTTTGAGGATCTTGCCGCGTACGAGGGGCACCTCATTCAAGTAGATGGCATACTCATCTGGAGCTAGGCTAGGTGAATCGGTTCTAATATGCACACCGGGGAATCGCACCCCCAAATCTTGATAAAGAGCATGGCGCATTTTGGGGATCATATCTTCCATAAATGTCTGCCCTCCCTTGTCTTTGCGGATCACCGAAGAGAGATCTTTACCCATTTCTAAGATGACGGGAAGGGTCAATGCGTAATCATCTTTTCCCCCCCGCACTACTGTGTGACCATCAATATCAGTTTCTACTTGCACTGGACCCAAAGTGCCCTCGGATGCCTTGGCTAGCTCCCTTCTTTTTTTGATCAAGTGGATCGCTCCAACAGAGATCAAAATGGCGGACAAAAGCAAGAAGATGATTGTGGGAAACCCTTTTAACCAAGCCATTCCAAACGCCACCCCTCCGGTGATCATCAATGCTTTAGAGTGCGTAAAGACTTGGGATGTGATGTCTTTACCGAGGTTGCCCTGTTTTTTTTCACTCGATACTCGCGTGGTGATCATGCCGGCTGTCATGGATATCATCAAAGAGGGGATTTGTGTGACGAGCCCCCCCCCAATCGAGAGAAGGGTATAAACTTTGGCGGATTCGAGCAGAGATAAATTTTTCGACATGGTTCCAATAATCAAACCACCAACGATGTTGATGACGGCAATGACTATGCCCGCAATCACATCCCCTTTGACAAACTTCATGGCTCCATCCATAGCCCCGTACAGTTGGCTTTCTTTTTGCAGTGCGAGGCGGAACTCACGGGCTTGGTTTGCATCAATAACGCCGCCGCGCATATCCGCATCGATGCTCATTTGCTTGCCTGGCATTGAATCCAAGACAAAGCGGGCAGCTACTTCCGCCACTCGCTCAGCACCTTTTGTCACCACAATAAACTGCACAATTGTGATGATTAAAAAGATGACGATGCCGACGATAAAATTCCCTCCTACGACAAACTCACCAAAGGTTTTGATGATCTTTCCCGCATCGGCGTGGAGAAGAATTTGACGGGTTGCCGCAATTTCAATGCTCAGGCGAAAGAGGGTAGTAATCAAGAGGATAGAGGGAAAAATAGAGAGATGTACCGCTTTTTGCACATAGAGAGAAACCATTAATAAAGCCAAGGATACGATGATATTAAACGCAATAAATATATCGATGACTAGGTGGGAGACAGGCAAGATGATCATTAAGATGATCACCACGATAAAGAGAGCGAGAAAGATATCGCTCAAGCGACTTACAATACTCAAACTGCGAGAACTGCCCAAAAATCCAAAGAGCTTGCTTTTCATTCCTTGAAGATCTCCGGGTTGTACTCAGTGCTCGCTTCTAATTGCTCGATCCATTTCAAGACCTCAGCTATTGCTTCGTAAGTCTCTTCTGGCACATAATGACCGATTTCTCCTTTATTGTATAGTTCTTGTGCTAACAGGGGATTGCGCATAATAGGGATATTTTCTTCGATGGCGATCTTCATGATGGCATCTGCGATAACCCCTCTGCCCATTACCCCAATTCGAGGGGCCGGATCTGTTTCAACGATATACTCTAAAGCTACTGCAATGTGGATTGGATTGGTCAGCACAACTTTTGCACGGCTTGTCGCGCGCGGTCCGTCTTGATAAGCAATTTCTTGCTGCATTTGACGCCGCTTGCCTTTGATTTCTGGATTGCCCTCCGTGTCCTTGATTTCTTGTTTTAGCTCAAACTTTTCCATTTTCATTTCTTTAGCAAAATTTCTCTTTTGAAAAATCAAATCAAACACTGCAACGACTAAAAAAAAGATCCCTACGCGAATCCCTACTCTAATCAAAAAACTGCTGAAAACCATGGCACTGCCGACTACGGGCATGGCGGCTGTTGCGATAATCTGAGGCAAACTGTCGTATACGACGGTATAAATTAAGAGGACAGCTCCGGCAATCTTAAAGACTGATTTCAGCAGCTCGAAAAATGTTTTGAGCTTAAACATGTTTTTAATGCCGGTGACTGGATTGAGTTTTTTTAGATCGACTTTCATCGCCTGCATTGAGAAAAGAGGTCCAATAATCAGAAAATTAATCAGAACTCCAGTCACTGAAATAAATATCATAAAGGGCATTGAAGTATTAAAAATGACCTCAATTGCAGCCGAAATAAAGTTAGGCAGGTGGTTGAGAATATCTTTTCCCTCTTTGACCCCTTTGAAGGAGAGGACCATAAATCCGGCGAGATTTTTGAAAAAAAAGGTCGCCAAAGCGACGATCAAAGAAAATGCAGCGGCGAAAGTAAAAGCAGCGGGAAAGTCTTTTGACTTGGCAACTTGCCCTTTTTTCCTTCCGTCTCTAAGTTTTTTTGGGGTCGCTTTTTCGGTTTTTTCAGCCATGATAGAGAAGTTTAACAGATTGAGTCGTTTTTTTAGGAACTAGAAGAAAGGGGGTATCCGTTCAGTGGGGGGTGACAAAATAAAGACGACAAGATCGTAGCGCGCTGAAAGAAACCTCGATTCTTGCAACTGAGAAAAGCAAATGCATGTTTAAGTAAAAATATTTTTTAATTTATATAAATATTGTAAATATATTATTAATTTTATATAATATGGAACTTTAATTTAAAATTTATTATAAAAAAAATTTTTGTTAAAAAAGAGGAATATTTATGAACGTAAGCGAAATTAATTATAGATATCTTCCTGATATAGTTGATAGGTTACCATACTGTGATGCGAATAATCATTTGAGAATCAATAGATTAAATAATCCTGAGACTGATCCAGGTCTTTTTGGATTAGAGGGCAGGGCTGAAAGGGTTGCTGTAATATTTCTGATTACAATAGGTGTAATCACGGTAATACCAGCTATCTCTATTTTGCTTTTTAATGGCATTAATAAATTGTATGCATCTCTTAATAAGAATAATGATATTAATCAGTCTATTAGACAATTGAATAATGGGCTCCCTTTTTATCTACAAGAGGATGTCGGTTACCTTGGTAGTGCGGCGCGTTATAAGGTGTCTAGATTTAGGGCATTACCATATGAGCCACACGCAAGGTATAGGTATAGTAGATGTGCTAGATGTTGTCATGATATACGGTATGCCATTGTTGAGCACGGGCCTCAGCAGATCATCCAGCCCCTCCCGCAGGCCGCTGCTCCAAGAAGCAGGCGAAGGGGATAAAGTCGGCCGACAACCAACGAAAATGCTCTAGGCTGCCTGGCGTGAGATAGAGCCCACCTGTCTTGATCGCAGCTACCTATTAGAACCCTCTTTTTGAACGACCTGAGATTTTTACTATTTCTAAGTAAGAAGCAGAAATGTTTTTATCCTATTTATTTTAAAGGGAGATAGGAACTTATCTGTTTCAATCGCAGCTACCTATGAATTCTTTTTTTTGGGCAATCTGAGAGTTTCACTATCTCTAATTAATAAGAATAAATATTTTAACCCATTTACTTTAAATAGGTTATTACAATTTATTTTTAATTGTTATTATATAAATGTTTTTTTTATTAATTTAATACTATATATAATCTATAAGTATATGATAAACAATAATATACATTAATCAAAAATATTTTGTTTAATTTATATGAGCATTAGTCTATAATATTTTCTATATTGTTACAAAAAAAATGAGAAAAGAGATGATTCCTGTTAATATAAAACCTAATTGGTCTACCTCTAGACGTTTGGCCTCTGAAACTGCGTTTCCAGGGCAAGAGCAAATTACTAACCAATACCCAAAATCTGAACAAGGGGGTTTTAGGAGTAGGGTATGGAGTTATTACGCCCCCACACAGCAGTTATCCGAAACTCAAATGAAAGTGAAGATATCGGCCGTTTTAGTGATAGCGACGACTTTACTGTTGGGCTTTTTGCCACTGCTTGTGATTCTAGCTATCGAAGGAATGCGAAGTCTCATCCATTGCGATGACCCTACTAAGCCCAAAGATGCACAAAATGGGACTGCTCCTACTCGAGCTCATACTCAAGATGGCCTCGATGGCTATGTGCAGGATATATATCATCCACAAAATGGGACTGCTCGTACTCGAGTTCATACTCAAGATGGCAAAACCTATAGCTATCCGCAATATCATCAGGATATACAACCTATACATCGTAAGAATGTAGACCATGTACAAGTGGCCAAATCTGAAATAGGAAGAGAGGATATTCCCGTTGCTCTGCAAACAAAATTTGGTCTGGATATAGAAACCGACTATTTTTTAGATGAATTTATTAATCAACAAATAAAAAAAGGCACTACTTATGAAAGATTTGTTGATAAATTGTGGCGTCTAGTTTCAGGAATAGCTCAAAAACATCAAAAATCACTTAAAGAACTTGAAAGTACACCAGAATATCTATTCAATTTTGATTGGAGCCACTTCCGGTTACTTTTAGATAGTACAAAAAAGAAAGCATTACGCAACCAAGCACGCGCATTATTTGAAGGTTTGGTGACAGATGAGGATGCGGATTTTCAGAAAAAACAGGAGAGATTAGGTCTTGTTGGCAATCGATTTGCACTCTTTTTATCAAACCTTCAAAAATCTCAAAACAATTGTCTGCTTAGCATTTTTCATGAGATCAAGCAATCAATTATAGCCCGTGTTTATAGAAATTACGAAACCATGGACGATTACCTTCCTTCTTCGTTTCGTTACGATATAAAACCACAATTGACTGGAGAAGAAGAAATACTTCATGGAACATTGGAAAAGCTGCGTAGAGATGTATCTTTTGTGCGTGATCAAAAAAACAAAGAACTTGACGAGCAATTGGAAAACTTGCATGACACCCTCTTCAAAGGCTCACATAAGAGTATCTCACAAGATTATGATCATTCCCCAATTGTAGAGCAATACCCTATTGCAAGGAGAGCTAGCTCAGAAAACATCAATATTCCGGTCAAAAACTTTGTGAGTACTAGCGCTGGAGCTATTCATGTGAGATTAGATAGAAGAACCTCGCTAGATGCGAGCACTCCCTTCAACGCCCCATCTTATAGCGCGTCGGAAACTGACTACCCCGCTAATATTAATCCTTTCTCAAGCGATACGCCCTCGCAGGATGAGAAAGCTTTAGAAAGCACAAAAACTGCTTACCCCACCGATATCAATCCTTTCTCAAGCGATACGCCTTCGCAAGATGAGAAAACGGTAGAAAGCACAAAAATTGCTTACCCCGCTGATATCAATCCTTTCTCAAGCGGTACGCCTTCGCAAGATGAGAAAACGGTAGAAAGCACAAAAACTGACTACCCCTCTAATATTAATCCTTTCTCAAGCGATACGCCCTCGCAGGATGAGAAAAAAGTGATTGTGAAAAGGGAAAATTATCGTGATACAAAACCTCTTTCTACTGATACTTTGCCTGTTTTTGCTTCATCAAACAAACAAATTGGTAACTTAGAGGAAAACCATGATGATCTCCGAATAAGAAAACAGCTCGAAGCTTTTGTATCGAAATTCAAAAACGATGGGGGTACACCATCAAATCTTTTCCAATCAATCTTTAAGATGATACTCTCGATTGGAAAGAAAGGGGAAGATATTCCAGAAACCATCCAAAAAAAGATGTCCAAAGAGCAACAAAGGATAATTGGGTGTGTCGAAGCAATATTTCCCAAAGTAGATCAAAATAAAAAGCATGTTGCTCATGGAAACAGCGGACCACTTAGAAAGTTCCTTTATGGGTATAATCCAGACAATCGAAGCAGAGAAATAACAGGGGTTGTGGCTAATCTTTTACTAGATAATATGGCAGAAAAATTGGCTGATCTTCTATCTCTTGCAAACAAAAAAGAATGCAAAGAGACATGGCTTCACCGGCTCGGACTCAAAATCGAATCTAAACTTATGGATCAAGTTCCACGTGAGTCACTAGACAAATGGTATAAAAAAGATTTAGAGAAAAGAGCCAATAATAGATTTCCAATACCTGCTGGAAGTAAAAAAACTAAGGAGCTCAAAGCTCAGCATGCGCAAGTCAAAGCTCAGCGCGAAAGATATGTTGACAACGAAAAAGCGATACAAAGAGCGAAACAAACAATAGAGCGATATAGTGGACAAGGGATGAAAGTGGGGGGCTCAAAGCCTAGCAGAAAAACGAAAAAGTCATAAGGCTGGACCACTTTGCTTGACGGGAGCATGAAAAAATAGAATCACGTCACCATCTTGCACTTTATATTCCTTCCCCTCCATTCTCGCCTTCCCGAGCTCTTTTGCTCTCGTTTGCCCTTGACAGGTGACGATATCTTCAAATGTAGTTACCTGCGCTCGAATAAAGCCCTTTTGAATGTCACTGTGAATAGTACCGCTTGCCTCTTGGGCAGTCGTATCTTTTTGAATTGTCCAGGCGCGCGTTTCTTTTTCTCCCGTTGTTAGAAAAGTAATCAGACCGAGCGTTTTGAAGCTAAGACGGATCAGTTGATCAAGTCCCGGCTCTTTAATGTCCAAAGAGCGCAGATATTCTAGCACTTCTTGGTCACCGAGTTGGGCGAGCTCTTCTTCTAATTTCGCACAAATGGTAATTGCTTGGCTGTTTTCTCTCTTCGCAAAGGCGCTCACCTCCCTTGTATATTGAATGCACTTGAGCTTTTGCTCAGACACATTAGCGACGTAAATCACCTTTTTGAGCGTGATGAAAGGGTGCGCATTTGCAATTGCTCGCTCTTCTCGATTAAGGAGAAGAGAGCGGACTGGCTTGCTTGCGTTGAGATGGGCACAGATTTTTTTGAGCACATCGACAGAAGGGAGCAGTTTTGGGTTCCCCCTTGCTTGTTTTTCGAGTTTTTTAAGGGTGTTTTCCCCCATCTGTAGATCGGCGAGGATGAGCTCGAGGTTGATTACCTCTATATCACCAATGGGATCCACCTTGCCTGCGACATGAATCGTTTTTTCATCTTCAAAACAGCGGACAACATGGATAATGACATCGGTCTCGCGGATGCTCGATAAAAATTGATTGCCAAGCCCCTCCCCTTTGGAGGCTCCCTGGACTAGCCCCGCAATGTCGACAAAGGTGACGGTTGCGGGAATTGTCTGCTGACTTTTAGAAATTGTCGAAAGTACGCTGAGGCGCTTATCGGGTAGATCGACGACCCCAATGTTGGGATCAATAGTACAAAAGGGGTAGTTTGAAGCTTCCACTTGCTTTTTTTTGACAATCGCGTTGAAGAGGGTCGATTTGCCCACATTGGGAAGACCGACGATACCACAAGATAGTTTTGACATGTATGTACGCAGAGTTTACGTCTATTTTAGCACAACGGAAAATTAGGATAAAGAGAGCCTGACAGAAAGGCTTTCTGGAAATAAGTAGGATTTGGATTGAAAAGAGGTGGGGTCTACTTCGGAGTGTAGGTATTTGATAAATAGTATATTTACAAAGTCTCCACATGGGGGGCGTTTGGTCAAACAAATGGTGATAAAAAGAGAAGAATTAGCGATATGTTTTTCAGGGCGCAAGAGCGCAATGGCTGGAAGGGGCGTATTTTGGTCTACTTCAAAATGGATTGCATAAACGCCTGGGGGTAACGAGCAAAGCCCCTTTTTTTCGAATGAATAGGTATAAAGAGTCTCATTTTCTTGTTTGATCAAGATAGGGTCGAATTCTTTCCAAATGGAATAAGGGCGGCCCATGATTTTTTTGATTTTTTGTAAATTGCATTTTTTAATGAGCATTCGAATAAGACGGCTGGAAATGATTTGTTTGCCATGCCTTGCCCGCCTTATGTATCGAATTTTATATTTTTGTTTTGCTAAAGGCATTTTTGGACCTTGAAACAGCCTTTTCCAATATTTTTCAAGCCCCTCTCCTTCACCCAAAATAAGCTCGTCAAAGGGGAAAGTGGTGTGCAAACTATGTAAAAATGCTTGGTGAGATTGCTCGACCATATCGCATGTAAAAGGAGGGACAATAGTAAGATTGATCCCATATCTCCCTAAAAGTTGCAGACGGTGAGCAAGGGATACAATTAAGGAAATAGGTTGATTCGGTGTTAAAATAGAAGAGGGATGATTAGAAAAAGTTAGCACGGCACGTGTGCCCCCCTTGCGGGTCAGTTTGTGCATTTCCTTAATGATTGCTTGGTGTCCCTGGTGCACCCCATCAAAAATACCTATCGTCAATACGATAGGATGAGGCAGCTTGGGGATTTGGGCTAAATTGGCAGTGATTTTCACACCTCTTCCCTCGATTAGGAGCCAAAGCTTTAGGTTTGCTCGATTAGGCTTTTTGAGTCAATGCAATCTTTTAAATAAAAAGGGCCACTACGCGTGCGTACCAACTCAGCGACGTGTGCCTCAGTATGGAGCGCTTGCCCCAGATCATTTGCAAGTGCGCGGACATAGGTTCCCTTGGAGCAAGCGATATTAAGCACGAGCTTCGGATAGTCATAATTAAAAATAGCGATTTTAAGGTGCACGCACGCCGGCTCTCTCTTGATTTCAATCCCTTGGCGGGCCAAAACGCAGAGCTTTTGACCTTTGACTTTTTTTGCTGAATACATCGGGGGAATTTGAAGTTGAGTTCCTTGAAATCGCTCTACCGCCTCTTCCACTTCCCTTTTGGAAGGAACAAAAGAATTTCTTGCCGTAACTTCTCCATCGCAGTCATATGTATTGGTCGATACGCCGAGTTGAATGGTCGCGACATATTCTTTGTCTTGCTTGATAAAGGTGTTTGCAATTTTGGTATAAGTACGTCCAATGAGCAAAACCATGACCCCACTTGCGAAAGGATCGAGGGTCCCAGCGTGTCCGATCTTGCGGATACCTGTGATTTTACGCAAAACTTCCACCAGATAAAAAGAGGTCACCCCCCTTTGTTTGTTAACGGGAAGAATACCTTCTTGAGGAATCATGAATTTCTAGATTGTTTTTCTTCGTCGATTTTCTTGAGAAGGGAAGCAATGTGCATCTGTTTATCAACGGTTGTGTCTAGGATAAATGTCAAATAGGGGAAGTAGCGCATGACCACTTTTTTTGCTGCCATTAAGGAAATAAATCCCGAAGCTTTTTGCAGTTCACTTACTGTTTTTTTTCGCTCCTGTTCCGAACCAATCAAGCTAACGTATACTTTTGCTCGATGTAAATCTCTGGTAATATCGACTCGAGTGATTGTAAGAAGGGTTGAGATATGGGGATTTCTTACCTCTTTTCTTACTACCTCGCTAATCACTTGCTTGAGAAGTGAGTTAAGCCTGTCTGTTCGCTTTGTCATAACTCTTGTTGAACATAGGTCACATCAAACGTTTTGATGATATCATCGACCTCAAAGGCGGTAAACTTGTCGATCAGAATACCACATTCTAGCCCTTTGGTCGCTTCTTTAGCATACTCTTTTTCCCTTTTCAGAGAGGTGATAGAGCCTTCTCCAACCACCTGCTTTTGACGGATTACTTTGGCGTGTTGGTTTCGTTTAATCAACCCATCCGTTACTTGGCAGCCCGCAATGGAACCTAAATGGGAAGATTTAAAGACTTTTTTGACTTCAGCAGTTCCACTTTCTGTTTCTTTACGGATCTTGTCGAGGGAGGCAAGCATCAACTGTTTCACATCATCGAGAATTTGATAGATGACGTTATGTTTTTTCACGATTACTTTTTCCCGTTTGATCAGATTTTCCGCATGCCCTTCAACCTGGGTATGAAAACCAATAACAACGGCATTTGAAGCAATAGCAAGCTCAATGTCCGACTCAGAGATTTCTCCGACCCTCTCGGAAATAAAATTGAGATCTACTTTTTTACTTTTGATATTCAACAGGGAGGTTTTTAAAGCTTCTACAGAGCCCTGCACATCAGCACATATAATCAAGTTGAGCACTTTTTTCTGTGCATCTTGCCGGTGTCTTTCTATCAGGCTTTCTATTTTTTCTGGGGAGCGCTTGGGTGCTAACCGCCGCGTACCTTGTTTCCTTTCTGCTGCGAGTTTGCGAGCCTGTCTTTCGCTTTCGACGACGATAAACTCGTTGCCTGCAGTTGGAACGCCTGAGAGTCCGGTGATTTTGACGGGTGTAGCAGGACCTGCCGTGCGCAAATTTTTCCCGTGTTCATCATGCATGGTTTTAATGCGGGCGTAGACCTCATCGATGACTAGGGCATCTCCTAGTTTTAGGGTTCCATTTTGCACGAGAATCGTTCCAATCGCTCCAAAGCCCTTGTGGAGCTGAGATTCAATCAATGTACCGCGCGCACGGGCGCTATAGTCCGCTTTGAGTTCTAGAATTTCGGATTGGAGGATGAGCATTTCCAAAAGCTCAGGGATTCCCTCAGCTGTGGAAGCGGAACAATTCACAGTAATGACGCTCCCCCCCCACGCCTCCGGGACGAGTTCCCGCTCCGCGAGTTGGCGATGTACATTTTCTGCATCAAATCCCTCTTTGTCGCACTTGTTAATTACCACAACAATTGGAATTTGGTTTTTCTTTGCTTGCGCAATTGCTTCATCGGTCTGAGGCATAATTCCCTCGTCCCCCGCAATGACGAGCACGACGATATCGGTGATGGTAGCGCCGCGCATACGCATCATGGAAAAGGCTTCATGGCCGGGGGTATCCAAGATAGTAATGTCTCCTTGTTCACGGTGACACCTAAAAGCTCCAATGTGTTGGGTAATGGCACCTGCTTCACTACTGGCGACGTTGCTTTTACGGATGGTATCGATCAGGCTAGTTTTACCATGATCCACATGACCCATAAAGGTGACAATCGGAGGACGCATCTCGAGTTTGCTAAGTTCCGTAGAAGAAATTTCCTCTTGAATGCTTTTGTCTGTAATTCGAAGGCGTTTTTCTTCGCTAGTATCAATTGTAATTTCACAATCAAATTCTTGGCCGAGAAGTTGGACTTCCGTTTCGTCGTTTAGATCATCATTCAAAGTCAGGGCAGTGCCCTGTGCAAAGAGTGTAGAGATGAGCTCAGATGATTTGCGCTTCATGGCTTGTGCTAAGTCTTTCACCGAGATCGGAAGGCGCACAGAGAGAGTTTTAGGGCGAATGACATCTACGGGGGGTTTGTTTGCAAGGCGAAATCGGGGGCGTCGCTTTCGATAGGCGCGCTCTTCTCCGACCCTCAGCCCGTGCCGGTCGCGAGAATCAAACCGATTTGCTTTTAGATCCCGTGTGACTCGACTAAATTCAGCTCGGTACCCCTCTTGCGTTTTTTCTTTGCTCTCTGGAGATTCATAATCCCGCTTCTTGATCTCTTTGAAAGAGGTTTTTTTCTCCTCTTCTTGCTCCTTTTGGGGAGGAGATTCCTTTTCTTTGCTTAGCAAAGTCTTTTCAGCAGAGGGCAACACGGGCGCAAATTTTTGCTCCTTTTTCTTTTCAGTAGGCTTTTCTTCAAGAGTGGGCTCGGCCCTTTTTTCTTCGGCTTCCACTCGTGCATGAGCCGGTTTTTTTGGAGGGGACTTGGGTGGTATGTGCTTAGCTACTTTGTTTAGCTTCAAAGATTTCGTGGGCTTTTCTACAATTGCCGCTGCTTTTCCCTCTTTTTTGAGCTTGCTCTTTTTTAAAGCCTCTGCGAGCTGCGTATTTTTAACCTTGAGCTTGAGGTTTTTTGCCAATATTTACGTCCTTATTTTTTGAATTTTTCCACAATATCTTGGGCCATCTGAGCGCTCATTCCCGTCTTCTTGCTGAGCTCTTGAGTGGGAGCATGTAAAATTTTGCGGGGTGTATCAAACCCAGCATCTCTCAAGCTATCAATAACAAATTGGTTGAGACCTTCAACTTGTTCGAGCTCGACATCGAGCTCCTGATCATTTTCCATAGAAAGTTGTTTCTTTTCAAAAACGAGTGCGGCGTGATAATCAGTTGCTTTTTTGACCTCGATCTCGGCATCGATGAGTTCCGCGTTTAAGCGCGCGTTCATCCCCCTTTTGCCAATCACAATGGGGTAGTCTTCGTCTTCTACAACGACAAAAAGGAGGTTTTTCTCTCTGTCGAATTGCAGCTTTTTAGGATTGATCGGATGGGCAATTCTTTGAAATAATTCGACCGGATCTTCTGTGTAGATGACAATATCAATTTTTTCGTTATTGAGCTCTCTAATGATATTTTTCACGCGGGTACCGCGCACACCAACGCAAGCTCCTAATGGATCGACTTTCGGATCGTTTGAATAGACAGCAACTTTTGATCGGTATCCCGCTTCGCGGACGATTTTCTTAATCCCAATGGTTTCTTCGTGCAGTTCGGGAACCTCTTGAATAAAGAGCTGCTTAACCATATCAGTGTGACTACGGGAAAGAACGACCTCAGCTCCTCCTCCATCTGTGTCCCGCACTTCCCAAAGCAGAGCTTGGATGCGGTCACCGAGGTGGTACTTCTCTGTTTTAGGATAGAAGCGCTTGGGTAAAATAGCTTCTACTTTTCCCAAATCAACAATCAAAGTCGTCCCCTTGACCACTCTTTTGACAGTCCCAGAAACGATCTCACCAATTCGATGGCGATACTCTTCATAGATAATGTCCCGCTCGGCGCTACGAAGTTTTTGAGAAATGACCTGTTTGGCTGTTTGCGCAGCGATGCGCCCAAAGTCAGATGGGGTGACGCTGACGCGGACAAACTGATCAATTTCGCAGCTTGGATCGATTTCACGCGCCTCTTCTAAGAGGATCTCTTCATCGGGATACGTGACTTTTTCAACCACTTCCTTTTCGGCCACCACTTCAATGTTTCCGCTGCGCGGGTCGATTTCGACGAAGATCGTGGCAGATCCTTTGATGCTTTTTCTGGCGGCTGTTTGGAGAGACTCCTCAATAGCTGTAATAATCGTCTCCCTTTTGATCCCTTTCTCCCTTTCGAGGTACTCAAAAATGGCAATTAATTCTTTGTTCATTTTATGCTCAGATATTTGGATTTAGGGGTTTATTTCTCTTTTTCTTCCTCTTTGGTCCCCGAGTTCTCTCCAGCCCCGATGACAATGTCGTCCCGGTTCTTTTGATTTTTTTCTATAAGCCATTCTTTGATAGAAAGGGAAATTCTCTTGTGGTCGGGGTCGAGCTTGACTACCTTTGCCGTGACTTCATCGTTTAGATTGACTATTTCCTCCACTTTTCTAAACGGTTGATCTGAAAGCTCTGTCACATGAACAAAACCCTCAAAACCATTTTCGAGTTGGACGAAAATTCCGAAGGCTTTGATTTTTGTGACCACCCCTTTGACCACTGTCCCACATGGAAAGGTCTTTTCGATAGAGGACCAGGGATTTTCTTGCAATTGTTTAATCCCAAGTGTGATTTTTTTACTCTCTTTGTCCACAGAGAGAATCATTGCCTCCACTTTTTCCCCCTTTTTTAGAATTTCAGATGGGTGAGCAACCTTTTTAGTCCAACTCAAATCGGAGATGTGGATCAGGCCGTTGATTCCCGGCGCAAACTCGACAAACGCTCCAAAATCGGTTAGGTTGCGTATCTCTCCGGTTACGGTGCTGCCAATCGGGTATTTCTGATCGAAATCTTCCCAGGGATTTTCCTGTGTTTGCTTGAGACCCAAAGAGATTTTTCCCTCCTCTTTTTGGACCAAAAGCACCACTGCCGTTACTTCATCCCCTTTGTTTACCACCTCGACGGGATCAGTCACATTTTTGACCCAAGACATCTCAGAAACGTGAATGAGCCCCTCGATTCCCGGTTCAATTTCAATAAATGCCCCGTAATGGACTAGGTTGACGATCTTCCCCTTTACTCGGGATCCGGGGGGATATTTTCTCTCGAGGTCCTCCCAAGGATTGGGTTCTTTTTGCTTGAGCCCTAGCGCAATTCTTCCCTTTTCTTTGTCGATGTGTAAGATGATTACTTCGAGCTCATCTTTGAGCTGGACCATTTCGGATGGGTGTTTAATCCGCTTCCACGTCATATCAGTAATGTGCAGTAATCCGTCGATCCCGTCGAGATCTAAGAATACTCCAAAATCGGTAATATTTTTGACAATACCCTTGCGGATTTCTCCTTCTTTAATTTCCTCGAGAAGCTCTGCTTTTTTAGAACTGCGCTCCTCTTCGAGAAGTGCTCGGCGAGAAACGACAATATTTTTACGATCAATGTTGATTTTCAGTATCTTAAATTCAAATGTCTCATTGAGATACTCGTCCATGTTTTTGATGCGTTTGTTGTCAATTTGGGATCCAGGAAGGAAGGCTTCCATCCCAATATCGACCATAAGGCCTCCTTTGACCTTTCGTATTACTTTCCCGCTGACAATGGAACCTTCTTTACAATGTTCTAAGATGTACTCCCACTGCCTTTGACGACGTGCCTTTTCTTGGGATAGAACAATCTGGCCGTCATCCCCTTCCGTTCGATCTAGGTAGACCTCCACCTCATTTCCGAGGGCGAGCGAGCTCGGATCGGTAAACTCATCGATAGAGATGAGCCCTTCAGATTTGAGCCCCACGTCAACGACGACAAAATCAGGGTTTAATTCGACAATGATTCCCTTTAGGATCTGTCCCACCTGCATCGAGGCAACAGACCCCTCTCCGGCATCCTTTTCTTTTTGATTTAAAAGATTTTCAAACAGCTCTGCATCTGCCTTTTCATAATCGACATCGTCAATAAATTTGCTCTCATTCCAGTCGTAATCTAATTCTTTAGACATGTTGTATAAGGTTCTCCTCGAGTTTTTCGACCTTGCCCTTTTCTGAAATTCATATGCTTAAGAAAAGGAAGTTGTCGGTAAGACGGACCGCTCGCTCCATCAAGGAATAACCACACGAGCAGACCCATCCGATCCAAAAATCCTAACAAAGCGATGCGAATAAAGCAACTTTATACGAACTCTGAGCGGCTCATCGGGCATTAAATCAGAGGAAATAAGCCCCTTTGAGTGCATATGTGCCCCCTAACCTTACATTTCTACCATTTTTTTTAAGGTGTAGAGGCAAAGGCATGCAGACAATTTTTGAAAATGATGCAATCATTTTTTCACAAAAAAAGGGGAGGGGCATCGGACAACAGACCCTCTGACAGGGGCTAGAAAATATTTATGCAGGCAACTGAGAGGTATAATTCCCAAATTGCGCAATTTCGCTCCGGTATACTAGCTGGACGCTTCCCGTTTTCCCGTGGCGATTTTTTCCCACAATAATTTCTGCAAGCCCTGGACTTTCTTTCTCGTCGTAGTACTCTTTGCGGTAAAGGAGCATAACGACATCTGCATCTTGTTCGATCGAACCCGATTCACGCAGATCGCTCATCAAGGGGCGTTTTCCGGGGCGATCTTCCACCTTCCGAGAAAGCTGTGAACCACACAGCACGGGAATATTAAGCTCTCTGGCTAAATTTTTGAGCATGCGTGAAATTTCGGAGATTTCGAGATGTCGGTTATCTGGGCTGAAATGGGAACTAGATCCGGAGAGTAGTTGCAGATAGTCTACGATCAGAAGATCGATCTGATACACCTCTTTTAGACGGCGCGCTCTAGCTCTGAGATCCGAAATTTTGAGGCCCGGCTGATCATCGATCACCATTTTGCACTTTTCCATATGTCTGACCACTTCGACCACTTTTTGGTAGTCATACCCTTTCAGAGAGCCGGTGAGAATTTTGGTAGACTCTACCTCTGATTGCGAACAAATCAATCGATGAATGACTTGCTCTGCACTCATTTCAAGGGAAAAAATAGCAATGGAGCGTTGCTTGCGAAAGCAGGCGTGTTCGGCGATATTGAGAGCTAAAGCTGTTTTACCCATGCCGGGCCTTCCGGCAAAGATGATGAGATTGGACGGAGCAAGCCCATTGATCATTTTATCAAGGTCGTGAAGACCAGTTGGCATGCCTGTAAAAAGATCGAGTTCTTCCCCCTTTGCGCGCAGCGCTTCATATTCTTCTTGCCGATCTTGCAGTTCTTTGAGGTAAGGAAGGCCGGATACTGCCTTGAGCCCTGAAAAGACATCCTTGATTTGCACTCCGATTTGGCTATTTTTGGCTTGACCAATCGTGAAAAGCTTTGCCTGGGCATCGTCGAGAAGAGCGTGGGCATCCGGAGGGTTTTCCAGAGCTGCTTTTTCGATCTCATGAACAGCTTGAATCAAGCGGCGCAAAATCGATTTGCTCACAATGAGTTCGACATACTCTTCAACATACGCAGATCTCCCCGCGTATTGTGCTAAGCTAATGAGATAGCCAATCCCACGCACTTTTTCTAAATTATCGGTGCGTTTAAGCTCTTCCGAAACGAGATGAATGTCAGCGGGTTTGTCTTGCTTAAACAAGGTTTTTAACGCATCGAACACCAATCGATGCTCGGTGTAGTAAAAATCCCTGCTGTCCAAAGCGTCCGCCGCGATGTTCATACTATTGATTTTGGTAAGCATGCATCCGAGCACCATCATCTCTGACTCTTTGGAGTGGGGAGCTATCTTCACTTTGGGTGGGAGTTTTTCTTTTGTCATATCCAAGGCCAAATAATGGGGTGGTTTGTTTGAACGCACCCCCTTTTCTCGCTCATTTTACCATAGCAATGAATTAAGGGAAGTAGATGAAAAAATCGGAAAGAGAGGGATTCGAACCCTCGGTACCCTTGCGAGTACTCGTCCTTAGCAGGGACGTGCCTTTGGCCGCTCAGCCATCTTTCCAATACGAAAATTCTATGGTTTTGCTTGATTTTCTCGCAAGGGGCAAGCACATTTACTAGATTGAGAAAAGAAAAAATTGATACTATAAAAGTATGTGCGGGCTTTTGATCATAAGAACTTGCCATAAACGCAGATTTTGAGCAGGTGGTCTACATGGCATAGCCCTAGCTTGCTTTAGCATTGTGAGCAGTGTTCTTGAATGCGTACACTCGTTATGAAATTTGGTGGGAAAGCCCTGGCAACCCCGCGCCGTTTTCTGGAAGTCGCGCTGTGTATTAAGCAACGGGCTGAACAGTATAAAAGACTCGTTGTTGTAGTCAGTGCGATGGGGCGCATGACTGATGCACTTTTCGCACTCGCCAATCAGATCTCACTTTGTCCCTTAAAAAGGGAACAAGACATGCTCATTTCTGTAGGCGAGCGGATCAGTATGTCTCTTTTAGCTATGGCACTTGCCGAGCTAGAGATCGATGCGGTCAGCTTGACGGGCAGCCAAGCGGGGATTGTCACATCACACAACCACTTAAATGCCCGTATTACCGAGATATATCCCATCCGATTGGAAAAGCACTTACAGGAGGGAAAAGTAGTCATTGTCGCCGGTTTTCAAGGGGTAAGTGATCGAAAAGAAATCACGACGCTCGGTCGGGGCGGCTCTGATACAACGGCTGTGGCACTGGGAGTGGCTTTGGGAGCTGAGATAGTGGAGTTTTACAAAGATGTCCAAGGTGTTTATTTTGCTGACCCCAAAACGGATAAAAGGCCGGGGTTTTTTACCCATTTGTCCTTTGAAAGAGCGTTGGATTTTTTCGGCAAGCAAAATGCCCCACTTCATTGGAGAGCTATTTTACTTGCTTCAAAAAATGGGATCCCTTTACACGTATTGAGTTTTAGGGAAGAGGAAAGAAGCCTTTCTTCGGGCACGCGAATCGGAAATGACTCTTTTGCAAAGAGGAGGAATCCAGTGTATGAAGGCATTGACCCAAAAAACAAATAAACGTATTGATATTCAGCTTTTTATCGATCACATTTCGAATCAATGTAACGCAGTGCCCACATTTCGTTTTTTAAAAAGTGCTCAGCGACCCAACGCCGTTTCTTTTTTCCTCATTAGCAAAGATCGAACCGGACTCGGTTTGTTTTTTTACGAAATGATACATCGTTCTTTTCCCGGTGAAGTATCTTTTTTCTTTCATTCTACCGGAAAAGACAATCTATTTTTTGGAGAAATAGAGATGATTTTTGAAAGTAGCCAAGATTGGGCACTGCTTAAAAAGCGATTCCCCATTTTGCGAGATGAAATCCTTTTGGGAGCTCAATCTTCCTACCATGCAAGTCGCGTTTTGGAGTTCAAAGGAATGAGCGTGGAAAAAAAGAAAATGAGTATCCAGGCCAGAGCGTTAAAAATGATCCATCGATTCCCTAAAACGTTTGATTACGATTTTTTTTCCTTAGTTCAGCACTATTTTTTGCGTGCTCACCAAGAGAATTTACGGTTTCACGAAGATCGCCAAATTAGTGAAAACTTGGCGATCTTGTATCAACTAAAAAGGCAGATGATTGTAAAAATAGATGAAAGTCCAAACAAACGGCACGTATTTGTCAAAGTAAAAAAAAGACATCTCGATCTTCTTATTGGAAGCAAGCGAGTTCTCGGAGTGTGGGTGGGGCTGAATTTTTTGCGCGAGCACGAATGTTTTCACGAAAAACACCTCATGAGGGCCGTTCAGGCTGTGATTCCCCATGTTGATTGCATTGAAGAAACCGCCTATCTGTATAAAGATCTAGACTATCGCGCCGTTTTTCTCTATCTAGAAGTGGATTCAGACGAGCAAAAGTTATTGCAAAAAGAGCTCAACTTCGCTCTGCAGTGTCGGATTGAGCATTTGCAACATTCCCTTTTCATGCCTCGCAATGAAGAGGAGATCATGCGCCATCTGATCACTTTGAGCAGCCAATTGAAACTATCAAAAGACCTACCCCAAATCATCCTTTGTTTTCATAGGCAAACAGAAAAGCGGCTGTTTTTTATTGTCATTTTGGCGCGTGTATTACTTTCCGATTCCCCCTCTTGGCAACAGCTATTCAAAGAGCTTTTGCATTTAAAACCGCAGATGGAAAGAGTCAGAAAAATGGGAGAAATCCGGAAGAAATATCTCAAAGAGGGTTTGGTTTTTCAAGTAGAACTCTCCACCTCTACCTGTTTCCGGGAAGATCACTCGGTCGACCTGTACAAAGCGCGTCTGCTTATTTTGAACAGTTTGCAGGCAAGTGTGGGCAAGGTCAGAGATTATAATGGGGGAATGCTTTCCAAACAAAATGAGCTTCTTTCCTCTCTCGTCGCCCTTTTGGGAGATAGGGCTAAGAAAAACCAAACCCTCCTCGATCACTTCTTTCATTCCCTTTTTCCCGTAGAAAGGAAAGTGCTCTGCCCTCCTGCTCGGCTTAAAACTTTTTTTATGCTCCTCCTCGATCTCCTTTGCCAAAAAAAGCCATTTTTGAAGGCGGATACAGATGCATTTTACTTTGTCATGGAAACACAAGGTTGGGCAAAGCGGGGCCAAATAGAAGAGCTCTTTTCCCACGCTTCGTCTATTTTTTTGCGTCTGAAATATGAAGAGCGATCTTTTATCGGTGTGATTGCGCAAGAGCTCTGTTTTGCGGAGAAAAAAAAAGTACTAGACTCATGTCTAGTTCAAGACCAAACAAAAAGTCGATTTTAAAACCTCTTTTTTTATAATATCGAGGTTATGTCTGAAAAAAAATCGATCTATATCGCACCCTCTCTTTTCGCTGCCGATTTTGGGCGGCTGGCCGAAGAATCTAAAAGGATTGAAGATGCGGGCGCCGATGCCATTCACTTTGATATTATGGATGGTCATTTTGTTCCAAATCTCGGTTTAAGCCCAAAAGCGCTCGCGGCGATCAATAGGGCAACAGACCTCTTCCTCGATGTCCATATCATGGTCTACGAGCCGTTTGATTACATCGAAAAGTTGGTGGAAAGTGGAGCGGACTCCATTACTTTTCATTTTGAGGCGACAGAAAATGTGGAAGATACCCTCCAATATATTCGTAAATGTAGTGTGCGGGCAGGTCTTGCTTTTTGCCCTCAGACAACCGAATCAGTGATTCCCAAATATCTCGATAAATGTGACATGATTTTGCTCATGACGGTTAATCCCGGTTTTGGGGGGCAAACTTTTCTCAAAGAGGTCCTAAGCAAAGTCAAGTTCACCCGGATGCTCTGCGATCAGCTGGGCATCAGGCAGGGTGGAGTGACTCCAAAAGATGATTTGCCCGCAAGCCAAGAGCTTTCCCCTTTTGACATTCAGGTGGACGGGGGGATAGATCATCGCACCGCTCCTTTGTGTATCCAAGCTGGAGCCAACCATCTCGTATCTGGAACCTATCTGCTGCAGGGGGGAAATATGGCAGAAAGGATTTCCATCCTTAGGGGAGAAAGCAGATGAAGAAGGTGGTCGTGATGGGGGGTGGGACGGGAAACTTTGCTGTTTTAAGGGGACTAAAAAATCACAATCTCGACCTTTCGGCGATTGTTTCCATGGCAGATGATGGGGGAAGTACGGGGGTTCTTCGGGATGAACTCGGCGTCTTACCTCCTGGAGATGTCCGTCAGTGCTTGGTTGCTATGTCCGATTCTTCCCGCTTGATGCGCAGTGTTATGAACTACCGTTTTGAAAATGGGGGGCTCGGGGGGCATAGCTTTGGAAATCTCCTCCTATCGGTTTTGGAGAAAGTAACGGGGAGTTTTGAAAAGGCAGTAGAGGAGGTGGGGCGCATTTTGTACATCAAGGGGAAGGTCATCCCGGTTACCATACACGAAGTCCGTTTGAAGATGGTTTTGAAAAATCAAAAAGTGCTCGAGGGGGAAAAAGAGATTTATCTATCAGAAGAGATCGAAAAAGGGTATGAGAGCATCTTTTTGGAGCCGTTTCCACAAGCAAATCCTCGTGCACTGGACGAAATCCGCAGTGCGGATTTGATCGTGATGGGCCCCGGAGGACTTCATACCTCAATTATCCCCAATTTACTCGTCAAAGGTCTGAGCGAAGCATTGTGCGAGACGGACGCAAAGCTTGTTTTTGTTTGCAACTTAATGAACCGCCTCGGGCAAACCACCGGTTTTAAGGTAAGTGATTACCACAGTGAAATCGTACGTTTTATCGGAAAAGATGTGTTTGACTACATCTTGGTCAACAATCAGCAGCCCACACCAGCATTGATTGAGAGGTATGCAAGTCAAGGAGAGCTCGTCGAAAATGACATGAAAGAACCCCGCGTTATCCTAGCCCCACTTCTTGGAAAGATGGCAGAAAAAGGGGGAGCCGACCCTTTTTTAGGGACAAGAAGCTTGATTAGACACAATTCAGAGCAAGTAACACAAGAGCTTATTAAAATTGTTAATCATCTTTGATCTTGACGATACGTTGATTGACACTTCGGGTACAATCGTCCCCGCTCTGCTAAAAAACGCTTTGCAGGCCATGCGAAAAAAAGGGCTTGTGTATTTTGATTTTGATCAGATGTATCAAGAACTTCTCAAATTAGATCGCGCCTCTTTTAGTTCAAAACAGGCGCTACGCTCTTTTCTCAATAAAAAAGACTTCCCGAAAGGATGTTATGAGGTGGGAATCAAAGAGATCTACGAAAAGCCGATATATCCTCGATCTATTCGACCTCACCCGCATGCAATTGAAGTTTTGCATGAGCTTGCGCTATCTCATCAGCTTATCCTCGTTACAAAAGGTAAAAAACAATTGCAAGAGGAAAAAATGCGCCTCGCTTGCATACCCAAGCATCTTTTTAGTGATATATATTTTTGTGGGTGCGATTTGCCTGTGAGGTGGGGCAAAAAAAAAATTTATGTATCAATTGGGAAAAAATTTGATGTTCCCCCCCATTCCATTTTAGTGTGCGGAGACCGCATTTCATCCGATCTTTCTCCTGCTAAAAAACTTGGATATACTACGCTCCATATGAAATGGGGAAGGGGGTTAGGTAATACTGGATTAAAAAAGGATGCGGATTATACCATTGAGTGCTTAAGGGAGGTTGCACTTATTGCACGAGATATTGAAATAAAGAGTTAATATGCCGACAAACAGTCAAATTTCTCCTGGTATGACCCTTTCAATAGATGGAAAAATCTATAGGGTTGAGTCTAGTATCCGTGTGACGGTCACAAAAGGGGTTCCCTTCATCAAAACAAAGCTAAAAGAGCTTATGTCGGGTGAAGTGGTTGAAAAAAACTTTAAGGTGGATCAGCCGGTAAAAGAGGTCATTTTGAGTGAACGTCGCCTGGAATATCTGTATTTAGAGGGAAAAAACCACTTATTTCTAGATGTAGATCGGTTAGAGGAAGCTCTAGTCCCAGGTCCAATTGTGGGAGATAAAGTAAAATATTTAAAAGAAAATATCCGCCTCAAAGCTGTGTTTTACGGGGAGACGGTTTTTTCTGTCGAATTGCCACAGTTTCTCGAATTAATGGTGGTCAAGTTAGAAGAACCCAAGTCCAACATCTCAATTGCTAATGCGAGCAAAATCGCCGTTTTAGAAACAGGAGCTAGAGTAGAAGTTCCCCTGTTTATAGAGGTGGGGGACCTCATTAAGGTAGATACGCACATTGGGGAGTATGTGCAGCGCATTTAAAGATGGAGCGTAGGTAAATTGGACTTAGAAATGATTAAAAAACTCATTCAAGAGATGCAAGATAACGGGATCACCCGGATTTCGCTCAAAGAAGCGGATGGATTTGCCCTTGAAATAGAAAAAAAAATTGAAATCGACGATCGAGCTGCCACTTACTCTTACTTAGATTCTACTTGTAAAAAGGCTCCGATCTCTAATGAGAAAGAAAGAAAAAAGAGCCTTGAGACCGACTCTCACCTTGATGCGATGCATTCAGATGCTACTCACACCATCGAATCTCCGATGGTGGGCACTTTTTACTCCGCTGCAGCCCCCGGCGACCCCCCTTTTGTTCAGGTTGGCACTGTTGTAAATGAGGAAACTGTTGTGTGCATTGTAGAAGCGATGAAGGTAATGAATGAGGTGAAGGCGGGAAAATGTGGTGAAATCGCGGAAGTTTGCGTTGAGGGTGGACAACCGGTTGAATTTGGAACCCCGCTTTTTAAGATAAAAAAATGAAAAAAGTACTTGTAGCCAATCGGGGCGAAATCGCCGTACGCATCATCCGTGCTTGCCATGATCTTGGATTGCAAACTGTGGCGGTCTATTCAAAAGCGGATGCTGAAGCCCTCCATGTTTTGCACGCGGATGAAGCCATTTGCATTGGAGAACCTCCGGTGCTGCAGTCCTATTTAAAAATATCGAATATCGTCTCAGCCTGTGAGATTACCGGAGCAGATGCCGTCCATCCAGGATATGGCTTTTTGAGTGAAAACGCCAAGTTTGCGTCCCTTTGTGAGCTCTGTGGTATGACCTTTATTGGTCCCTCCCCTAATACGATCGGCCTTCTCGGAGATAAAGCCCAGGCCAAGTTGATTGCCCAGCAAGTGCGCTGCCCGGTGATACCCGGTTCGGATGGGATTGTAAAAAGCACGTCCGATGCATTAAAAGAGGCTAAAAAAATTGGCTTTCCCCTCTTCATCAAGGCTTGTTCCGGCGGCGGTGGTAAGGGAATCCGGATTGTCCACCACCTCGATGAGTTTACCAGGCAATTAACAGCTGCTCGCGCTGAAGCGAAAGCGAGTTTTGGTAATTCTGATGTTTATTTAGAAAAAATGGTTATGAATCCGCGTCATGTCGAAATTCAAGTTGTAGGGGATAAACAGGGCAACTATATCTATCTTGGAGAAAGGGACTGCACCATCCAGCGTCGAAGGCAAAAGCTGATTGAAGAAACCCCCAGTCCCGTTTTGACCCCTCATATGAGAAAAAAAATGGGGGAAGCAGCCGTCAACATTGTAAAAGCGGCAAAATACCACACTGTAGGCACAGTAGAATTCTTGCTCGACGAGCAGAAAAATTTTTATTTTATGGAAGTCAATACTCGCATCCAGGTGGAACATACCATTACAGAAGGTCTGACAGGGGTCGACCTCCTCAAAGAGCAAATTCGCACGGCTATGGGCGAAAAGCTGTCTCATAAACAAAAAAATATTTGTTTTGACGGACATCTTTTTCAGTTTCGGATCAATGCGGAAAACCCCTCTGTCCAATTCCTCCCCTCTCCGGGGCTTTTAGAGTATTATATTCCCCCTGGAGGCCCTAACATCCGTGTGGATAGCGCATGCTATTCGGGGTACAAAATCCCCCCTTATTACGACTCGCTTATTGCCAAGCTCATTGTCAAAGGAAGCAGTCGAGAAGATGCCATTCAAGTTGCTAAAAGGGCCCTTAAAGAGTTTCATATCGGAGGGGTTGACTCTACTATTCCGTTTCATCAATACATGCTTGAAAACCCCAAATTCTTGTCGGGCGATTATAATTTGCACTTTGTTGATCATTTGATCGAAGAGGGGTGCACTTTTGTCAGTAATACCACCGCTTCCAGCTTTTCAGAAGAAAATGCAGTCTCCGGTGCTATTTTGTAAGTAGCTGAAAAAAAATTGCTTGTAAGAGAAAAGCGGATGTCGATCACGAGCAATAGATCGGCAAATAAGGTGGCACCCAGATTCGAACTGGGGATCGGAGCTTTGCAGGCTCCTGCCTTACCACTTGGCCATGCCACCCGATCAAACACAAGGAAAACATTATCAAAGATAAGAAGGTATTGGGTCAAGGATCGATTTGTCTCTTTGCAAATTACTTTGTGCATTTATCCTCTCTTTCATCGCATATGCGAAAGATCGAAACACTTGCTTGAAACGGCTCAATAAAATAGAATCTTACAGGGAAAAGGCCCAATCGCCGATCTTTCCCCCTTGTTGCGTATCTCGCCCGATATGATAAAAAAAACATTTTTTGAAATTGCCGCTTTTCTCGATGCTTTAGCCAGATCTCATGTGCATCCCACCATGGCGACTTTTGACAGTCGCCAAGTTGAGAAAGGGGCCCTTTTTTTTGCCATCAAAGGGAAGCAGTATGATGGACACACCTTTTTAAAAGAGGTGGCATCGAGGGGCGGTGTAGGCGCAGTTGTATCGAAACACTACCAAGGTCCCGACCATGGCCTACTCTTGATCCATGTGGAAGACGTAAGAAAGAGCCTGCTCGCCCTCGGCAAATGGATGCATGAAGCAGATCCCCCTTATGTGATCGCTGTGACAGGCTCTGTGGCAAAAACCACGACCAAAGAGTTTATCTGCGATTTGTTAGAGCAAAGAGGGCGGATTGCCAAGTCTTTAGATAGTCAAAATTCTCAGGTAAGCTTGCCCCTTTTGCTTTTACAAAAACAAGATCCCATTGATTGGCTCGTGTTGGAAATGGGTATGAGCTTACCCGGAGAGATTGCCAAACTCGTGGACATGGCGTCTCCTGATTTTGGGGTGCTTACAAAAGTGGGTTTGGTACACAGCGCACACTTTAGGGATATTAATGAGATTGCGCAGGAAAAAATGGAGCTGTTTAAAAGTGCGAGCAAAGGGTTGTTTAATCTCGAGACAATGGATTTTCCCTCCGTTCGAAAAAGCTGCGTGCATAAGACATCCTACAGCATCAAAAATCCACGCGCCGATTACTTTCTCAAAAAGGAGAATGAACACGTATTTATCTTTGAAAGAGGTATACCGAGCCCACCCCTTTTTGTGCCCCTAAAAGCGTCCCACCTCCTAGAGAATTTCCTCTGCGCAGCTGCACTCGCCCGTATGCATGGACTGGCTTGGGATGAAATTCAAAAAGGAGCAAAGAATATGCAAACCCATTCTCACCGGTTTCATGTGTTTGAAAGAGAGGGAATTTGCTACGTCGATGATGCCTACAATGCAAGCCCACTTTCATTCAAGGCAGCTCTTGATAACTTGCCCAAAGGGAAAAGAGTGGTGGCGCTGATGGGTGATATGCGGGAACTCGGCGCATTTTCGGTGGAGTGCCATGAGCAATTAGCGAAACATGCGTTGCAAATTGTTGATCATTTGCTTTGCATGGGCAATGAAATGGATCCGGTAATTGATGTGTTTAAAAAAGGGGGAAAACCGGTGGAAGAGGTGCGCTCTATCCAAGAGGCAAAAAAGCGCCTTGCAAAGATTCAGAAGGTGGGCGATGTCGTCTTAATCAAAGGATCGAATGCCTTGCAACTTTGGAACGTGCTAGACTAATGCCCATTGAATTGGTATTATAGAAAAGATATGATACTTCCCTTTTTGAAGGTGCTCGCCTCTAAGTGGCATCTCAACGTTCCAGCGGCGTTTTGGCACGCATCGACCCGCATGATCTTATCGGCAATTACGACACTTTTGCTCACCATTTTTTTGGGACCATGGTTTATTCGCAAGCTCTACAAACTCAAAACGGGTCAATCCATCCGGATCGAATCTTGCCCAAAGCTCGCAGAGCTTCATCAAAAGAAAAAAAAGACGCCCACGATGGGGGGCATACTCATTTTAGTTTCCATGCTTTTTTCTCTTTTTATGTGGATGGACTGGCGCAGTAGTTTCACACTCATCCTGTTGATCGCCACTATTTTTTTAGGCGTTATCGGCGGTATTGATGACTACCTCAAGATGAAACGGAGAAACTCTAAAGGACTATCTTTCAAAAAGAAGCTTGGGTTTCAGCTCCTATTTTCTGCTTTGCTTGGGCTGTATCTTTTTTGTGCACCCCTAACCAAGTGGATCCATCGCAAAGCATGGTTTTCTCCTCCCACTTTCAAAGAGCAAGTAGCAAATCAACAAGTTACCTATACGACGCAAGAGGCCTATGGGCGCTACTTTTTTCCCTTTAAAAAAAAACCCTTTTTTTCCGCACGGGGAGTTGGGCTAAGCACAGCGTTTTTGCTCACCATTTTTGTGGTCACCGGTACCTCAAACGGAGTCAACTTGAGTGATGGCTTGGATGGTTTGGCCTCTGGTCTTTCCCTCCTCGTAGGTGCTGTTTTTGCCCTTTTTGCTTTTTTATCCAATAATATTGAGATCGCGCGGTATTTGCAGATTCCCTACATAGAGGGAAGTGGGGAAATTGCCGTTTACCTGTGTGGGCTTTGTGGGGCCTGTCTTGGGTTTTTATGGTACAACGGGTATCCAGCAGAGGTATTTATGGGTGATGTGGGTTCCCTATCATTAGGAGGGATACTGGGCACTGTTGCAGTGCTTTTAAAAAGGGAGTTTTTACTCGCCCTAGTTGGGGGCGTTTTTGTAATAGAAGTGCTCTCAGTTATCTTACAGGTGCTTGGTTATCGGTATTTTAATAAAAAACGTCTCTTTCGGTGCGCTCCTTTGCACCACCATTTTGAATGCAAAGGGTGGCTCGAGGCAAAAATTGTGCTGCGGTTTTGGATTATTGGTCTGATTTTGGCGCTATTTGGTATTGCATCCATTAAGTTTCAGTGACTACTGCCTCGCCTCCCCATATGGGTATGATATCACTTGGGTCTTTGAAAACCTCAAAGAGAACGTTAGGATAAAAACATGAAAAAAGCACTCGTGATTGGATACGGCATTAGTGGAAAAGGGGCTGAGAAACTACTCGTAAAGTTGGGCTATCGGGTGGTGATCATCGATCAGGTGAAAGATGCTCCTGAAGGCGATTTTGATTTGTCCGTTCTATCTCCGGGGATTCCTCTAAATCACCCCTTTGTGCTTGCGCTAAAAAAGCGTTGCATCCCCGTGATTGGAGAGGTTGAGCTCGCGTTTCGCTATGTGCGAGGAGTCTGTATTGGCATTACGGGAACGAATGGAAAGACAACGCTTGCACTTTTCTTAGCTCATGCGCTTGGGGGCAAGGCGCTGGGCAATGTAGGGGTGAGTGTGGCGGCATATGTGGCTGAGCAAACAGAAAGGGAGCTTTTGATCATCGAACTGAGTTCTTATCAACTCGAGACGCTTGTCACAAAAAAGCTGGATTGGGCAATCATCACCAATATCACACCTGATCACATGGATCGCTACTCTTCTTTTGAGGAATATGCCAAGACCAAGTGGCACATTATACATTGTCTGAAAGAAAAGGGGATTTGCTTTGTTCCAAAGCAGCTAAGTGAGGTAAAACACCCCGCTCTTAAGCGAGTTAAAGAGGATTCTTATTTACAACTAACGCATCAACGGAGATACTCTCCCAAGTTAGATCAAACGACTTTGTCATTGGCCTGCGCGGTTTGCAAACAAATGGGAGTAAATCGGGAAGCTGTTCTTCATTCTCTCAGCACGTTTGAAAAGCCGCCTTACCGTTTAGAAGTAATCGGCGAGCTGAATGGAATTACTTTTGTAAATGACAGTAAGGGAACTAACCCTTCCGCAACTCTTTATGCAGTTACTTGCTTTGCAAAACATGTGATATTGATTGTGGGGGGCAGAAGCAAAGGGGATGTTTTCGAAGCGTGGAAGGGGGGGTTCGGCAGCAAGGTGAAATTTGTTTTTGCTATAGGAGAATGTGGCGAGGAAATTCGGGATATTTTATCTCCCTTTTGCCCTGTCGAGTATAAACCTGACCTTAGCGAGGCGGTGTTTGCCGCCTACAGCATGGCAAAAAGAGGGGATACGGTGCTTTTTTCTCCTGGTTGTTCTAGCTTCGATCAATTTGACAACTATGTTACAAGAGGGAAAGCATTTAATAATTTGACCCAACAGTTGAGGAGAAGCGTATGAACAGAAGAGATATGATTATTGTCGCAACGCTCATCAATGCTGGCTTGCTCGTCGCAGTCTTTATCAGTGCAGTCAACCCCAAGCAAGTCAAAAATAGCCCAGAGCCAAAAAGCTACTCTGTAGCTTTTGAAAAGAAAGCGGATGAGCCAATCGCTGCACTAGAGACGGAATCCAGCAAGCGATTGGCCCATGAAACCCATGAGCGCGCGGCGAAAATATTGGAAAAAAAGCTACCAAAAGAGGAGCCATCACTTCCCGCGCCTGTTTTGCAAGCGGGGGTAAAAGAAAAAAAGGGAGAAGCGGGCTTTTCCCCTTCCTTAAAGCAATCGGACGAGAAATGGCACACGGTGAGAGTAGAAAAAGGGGATGTGCTAGAGAGAATTGCCCGACACCATGGCGTTTCTGTGGAAGAAATTGTTGCGCTCAACCACCTTCCGAGCTACCGCCTTCAGATTGGGCAAACACTCAAACTACCGGTGAAATCGAAAGTATATTCTTTGCAAAGACAAAAAGAGCCGGATGGCATGTACTACACTGTCAAAGGGGGAGATAACCCCTGGACCATTGCCCACAGAAACGGTATGCAAGTAGAAGAACTTCTCGAATTAAATAATATGGATGAAGAAAAGGCAAAGAGGATTAAGCCGGGCGATAAACTCAAAATCAAATGAACAAAAGTAGTTTTTGTCTCCTCGTATGCACCACTCTTCTCTTTTCAATTGGCCTCTTGATGGTCTTCGATACCACCTCTGCAGAAGTGCTCGATCGCAATCTTAAAATTAACACCCATTATGCCGCCATCAAGCAGGTCATTTGTGCTTGCTTTGGCCTGGGATTTGCCTTGCTGATCTCTTCTTTCGGCTATCAAAAAATTCTTAGGTATATGCCGAAGGCATTTTTTGTTTGTATTATTTGTTTGGTAGCCGTCTTTGTGAGGGGGGTTGGGCAACAGATCAACGGGGCTGCAAGGTGGATCGTAATTGGACCTTTTTCTCTTCAACCATCTGAGTTTATGAAGCTCATCATGCCTTTGATGTTTGTACACCTGTATCTCAAACACCGTGAGATGACCTGGAAGAGGTTTTACAAGATCATTGCCCTTTTTTGCTTGCCCCTTGCACTCATCTTATTGGAACCGGACAATGGAACGATTGCCATTTTATTAGTGACTATGATTTCCCTTTTCTTTTTATGCCGCATTCGATGGGTTTATTGGCTGCTGCCCGCTCTACTGCTTGCCGGTGTGGGCATTTTTTGTGCAGTGCGTATGCCTTATGTCAAAAGTAGGATTAGCGTATACATGAACCCCGAACTGGACCTTCTTGGTCGAGGGCATCAACCCCACCAGGCGAAGATTGCGGCTGGATCAGGGGGTATGACGGGAAAAGGGGTTGGGCAAAGCATGCAAAAACTCAATTATTTGCCCACGGCGCGCAGTGACTACATTGCGGCTATTTATGCCGAAGAGTTTGGATTTTTAGGCATTTTATTTTTGGTCTTACTCTATATGGTGATTGCCTATTCTGGTTTTTGCAATGCCTTTCTCGCGCGGGACAAAGAGGGATTAATCATTGCAGCAGTGATGACCTTTTTGCTTTCCCTCCAAGCCTTTTTAAATCTCGGAGTGGTCTCTGGGCTGCTCCCGAGTAAAGGGACTAATCTCCCCTTTTTTAGTCAAGGAGGGTCCTCTCTGATTGCAAATAGTCTAGCGCTCGCTTTGATTGTCGGTGTAACGAAAAAAACCAAGAAAAAGAAGGGTAAGGCACCTTTGTGCGAAATATCGATGCAAAGTTAAAGATCGTCATTGCTTCGGGAGGAACAGGGGGGCATTTACTCACTGCTCAGAGCGTAGGACTCGATTTAATCAAGGCTAAACCAGAGGCCCAAATTGTGTTTCTTAGCCCGGGCCTTTCTACAAACCCCTATTTTCGAAAAGATCTGTTTGCCTATAAAGAGGTGGATAGTGCGACCCCCTACCGCAAAAGCCCCTTTTCTATTTTTGGATCTTGTTGCCGTCTCATCCGAGGCACTGTGCAAAGCCTTTTCCATCTCAAAAAAATTGCCCCTCAAGCCATCATTGGTTTTGGGAGCTTTCACTCGTTTCCCCCTTTGCTTGCGGCTCGTATGATGCGGATTCCCATCATTCTTTTTGACCCAAACACTTTTCCGGGAAAAGTGAATCGACTCTGTTCCAAATGGGCGTCTTTGACTGCCGTATATTTTCGACAAGCGGCTCGACACCTTTGGGGGCGCACTGTGTGTGTCCGCATGCCCTCCTTAAGTAGGGGTAAAGATATCTGTCCGAAGCGGGCAAAAGCCCATTTTGGACTTGACGTGGGCACCCTCACTTTTTTGATTTTTGGAGGATCGCAAGGAGCAAGAGCGATCAATGACCTTTTCTGCCTTTCTTTGAGCCAATTGCTTGCAAGGGGGCTGAATTTTCAAGTAATCCATCTCGTCGGCTGCGAAAAACAAGCCAAAAAGGTGCGCGAGATCTATGCGAATTATCAGATCCTTGCCTGCGTAAAATCGTTTGAGAAAGGGATGCATCTCGCCTGGTCTGCAGCAGATTTGAGCATTTCACGTTCTGGTGCGGGAACATTATCGGAACAAATCGAGTTCAACGTCCCGGGAATCCTCATTCCTTACCCTTACGCAGCAGAAGATCATCAAGAAAAAAACGCCTCTTTTGTAGAAGAAAAGATTCGAGGAGGAGTCAAACTTTCGGAAAAAAGCTTAACTCCAAAGCAGTTTGTTTCAGTCATTGAGTCCCTATTGGACCAACAACAGCGCAGGCTTAAATGGATGAAAAAATCGCTTGCAAAATTCAAAAAATCTCAAGAAAAACAGGAGTTTTGCGCAGCTATTTTGGATGTTTTGCAAAAGTCATCATCATGAAGAAAAGCAAAAATTTTTCATTTGTGTTATGATTTTCTCATCAAAAGTAAAAATCTGCTTAAAACGGATACCTAGAAGTAGTCAATCCATGACAGAGATGTCTAAACCTTTGACGGGCCAATATGCGCCCATGGAATGTTTGCCCGAGCAGATTTGGGGAGAAATTGTAAAACGGCTTATTACCAAAGAGCCTCATAATTTGCCCATGGCACTTGAAGGGATGGAAAACCTGAGTCTGACGAGCAAAAAGGTTTGCTTAGCAGTGAATAGTCACCATGTCGTTGGAGCATTTATTTGTGCCGTTTTCATGAATTGTGGGGAAAGCGTACCAGAGCGTTTGTTTTATAAACTACATATTTCTTCCTTGATGGAATACATCGAGAAAAAAGGGTTAAAACAAATTTTCAAATTAGCTCAAAAGGTGGCTTTGCTTCTCACTGAAATAACCCGAGAAGCAAAACACCTCTTTGGGCTTAAACGTATTATGAAGATTGAATACTCCCCCTCTCGTTGGACACCGATGGGGCGTCAAGGGTTTTTGTTGAAATACAATCACATCTTAGGGTCGATAGAGTTTATCCACCCGTTTGGCAGTATTTTGGTAGGGTATGATAAAGAAAGTGCGATGCTTGCCATAGCTGAGGCTATGATCAACTGTTGCGATGTCTGTTTTATGGATTTCGATTTTGGAGGGTATCCCTCACCTTCTCGCTTGCTTGCCGCCAGAAATTCGATTCCTACCTGTTTTGCATTGGTTGCGTCCGGCCAAAAGGAGAATCGACTAAGACAAATTTTCAAAAACCAATATGAGCAGATTAGCGCGTGTGCAATAGATAAAAAAATGAGAAAACAGCGATTGATATTTTCCACCTCTCTAAGCCACGGATGCAGTGTATACAAAATTGACCGCGCTTTTGGGCAGGCTGTAGTGCCAAGTCGGTGTGAAAATCACAAGCTCAGATGGATCATCTCTGAAATGCTTTGCTTTATTTGCTCAATCAATAGAGATGCGAGTCAATTCAAACACTCTTCGGAAAACCATCTGCAAAAAATGATTGCCAACCTGCTAAAGGGTGCACCTTTCCCCGAAGTTTTGCTTAAAAAATTTGGGGAATTGATTCCATTAGATCGAGATCAGGGCTAAAAAAGATGCGTGGACGGGATATATACGGGTGTATAGGAAAAAATTTTTTTATTCCCCCTTTCCACATCCTAAAATTATGAGATACGTACTAGACTCATCTTGTAGTTTAGGAAAAAAAATGTGAGACTGATTTTATGAAAAGAACACATTTTCTCGGAATTGGAGGGGTGGGGATGAGTGCTCTTGCACACATCCTTATAGACAAAAAACAATTAGTATCTGGTGAAGATCAAACGAGGTCCACAATTGTTGCGCATCTCGCCCAAAGGGGGGCGTTGATTTCGAGCGTGTGGCGGGCAGAATCTGAGATTGTTTATACTAGTGCAATTCCATGCACTCATCCGAGTCTGCTCCGGGCAGAGCAGATGGGATGCACCTTGTATCACCGTTCCCAATTCTTACAAAAGCTGATGGAGGGAAAGAAAAAATATCTAGTTGCTGGTGTGCATGGAAAAACCTCAACATCAGCTCTTTTGACTTGGGTATTACTCGTCAATCAAAGCCACCCCTCTTATGCCATTGGTGGCATTCTCAAAAATACCCATAAAAATGGGGGACACGGCCGAGGACAAGTGTTTGTTGCCGAAGCGGATGAAAGTGATGGGTCCTTTCTACACTATGCGGGTGGGCACGCGATCTTGACTAACCTGGGCAAAGAACATCTCGACTTCTGGCAAACTCAGCAAAAATTAATCGAGGGATTTTCCACTTTTGCCAGGCAAATCAGCCATCTGTTTTGGTGCATAGACGACCCGCTGCTTTGTGATTTGCATCTTTTTGGAGAGAGCTACGGACGGTCAAGTCGAGCGAACTGGCAGTTGCTCGACAGAGCAAAGAGAAACGGGATTGATTTTTTCCATTTCCCACCGGGGAAAAGTGTTTGATGAGATTGATTTACCCCTAATTGGTGAGTATCAAGCGCTGAATGCGTGTGGCGTGTGGGCTGCGGCACACCATTTAGGGGTTTCGGAAAAAACCATCCGTTATGCCTTCGCTACCTTCGCGGGGGTTGAGCGCCGCCTGGAAAAAAAGGGAGAGGTGGCGGGGGTTGCAGTATACGATGATTATGCCCATCATCCAACAGAGATCAAACTCATGTTGGCCTCTTTAAAAAAGGCTGTGGGTGATAGGCGCATCGTCGCCCTGTTTCAGCCGCACCGCTACCACCGCACGAAGCAGTGTTGGGATGATTTTGCGCACGCTTTTGATGCGGCTGATGTGGTTTATCTTACAGAAATCTATGCCGCCGGTGAAAAACCGCTCGAGAAAATTACTGGCAAAGCGCTGTGTGCGTCTATTCCCCATAGTATCTGGTTAGACCGCTTTCCCTCTGTTCGATCGGGTGATGTCGTGGTCACAATTGGAGCGGGAGATATTACCCACTTGGGTCCCCGCATTTTAGAGAGATTGGCATGAATCGAGCCTTTCTTTACAAAACGGCGCTTTTTATGGGCCTTTGTTTGGGAAGTGGGGTCTATTTTTATTATTTATACACAAGTAGCCAAACCCATCTACTCAAAAGTGTTCCCCTAAACATTATCGCGCAGACAGGCCCTGAAAAAGAAGGGTTACGGACCGACTATTTAGCTCAGCTCATAGGGTTATCTTGCAATGAAAAGTCCACCATGATTGATGAGAAAAAAGCGACGAGGCGGTTGCTCGGTAGCCCTTTAATTAAAAAGGCAAAAGTAGAGCAGATCATACCTGGTGTTTTGTCTATTGAATATAATATGAGAAAACCCTACGTATTGCTCGGAGAGTGTAAAAATGTAGCATTAGATCGGGAAGGGTATCCCCTCCCTTTTTTCCCTTTTTATACTCCGAAAAACATGCCCCGTCTTTATCTAGGCAGAGTGCCCATCCATTGGAATATTCCCCTAAAGCAAACGGGACTTGCTTTTGAAATTTTAAAGTATTTAGAAGAAAAGATTGACCTTTTTACAGTGAAAATCCTCGATATGAGGAACGCTCATCACCCTCTACTTGGAAAAAAAGAGATCGTAATTGTGATCCAAGAAGGGGCAGGGCGACATACCTTAAGGCTGCTGCCTAATAGTTACCGAGAGGCATTTGCCCGCTACCTTCTCATACCGCATAAACAGGCAAACCAAACGATCGATTTGCGTTTGCCCAACATCGGATTTATTAAAACGGAGAAGTATGACTAATTGTATTCAAATTCAATGGACCCGTCCATCAATCGAGGAGGCGCGAGATATCGCTTTTCTCCTTATTGCGAAAAAGCTCGCTGCTTGCATCAATATCGGTCCTCAAGTGGAGTCCATCTACAAGTGGGAAGGGAAGATGCAAACACATATGGAACTTAAAGTGTTGATCAAGACACAGGTAGGCCGCTTTGAGGAAATCAAAGCATTGATCGAGTCAAAAAGTAGCTACGATGTCCCAGCAATTGTCGCTTTCCCGATTAAGATGGGAAACAAGAGTTATCTCGACTGGATCAAACGGCAATCTCAAGTTCTAGTAACTGATTAAAACAACCCGTTTCAACGGCCGTTTTGTTCCATTGGAGTTTACAAAATTTATTTAGACGCGTATCCTACTTCTTAGGTAGCACGAGGAGATAAAAGTGACCTTCGGTTTGAGTGTCAAAATACGTGAAATAGATTCTAAAACAGTGATGCAAATAGATGGTAGGCTTGACGCCACCTCGGCTCCTGTTTTGGAAAACAAGCTAGCCGAGCTCATCACAGCCGAAAAAAAATTGCTCGTCGTCGATTTTGCGAAAGTGGATTATCTCAGCAGCGCGGGGATGCGCCTGCTTCTCTCGACAACCAAAAAAATCAAGGGGATGAATGGAAAATTGCATTTTTGCTCGATTAGTGACGAAGTAATGGAAATCATTAAAATGGCTGGTTTCGAACGAATCTTGCATATCTTCCCGACGGAAGAGGAAGCTCTGAACGCGCTTTGAACCTCCTTTTGGAGCGCCTGCGATGCAAGAAGGTATTATTCAGAAAAAAAATCCCGAATATCTCCCCTCTAAACAGTGGGTCCCCGATCCCCGTTTGAGCAAAAGGGTAATTGTGATCGCGGGTCCCACCGCTGTGGGTAAATCTCGCCTTTCTTTGGAGATTGCCAAGTTTATCGACGGTGAAATCGTATCCGCCGATTCGGTTCAGGTCTATCGCGGTTTAGACATTGGAACGGCAAAGCTCTCTTCTGAAGAGAGAACTCGAGTCCCCCACCACCTCGTTGACACCTGCGATCTGAGCGAAAAATTCAATGTTGTAGAGTTTTATGAGCAAGCATATCAAGCCATGCGTAAAATTTTACAAAAAAGCCGCGTACCGATTGTCGTGGGCGGAACCGGATTTTATCTTCATGCGCTCCTCTATGGTCCACCTCAGGGGCCACCTGCTTGTTTAAAAATTCGTAAAATGTTGGAAGAAGATCTAACCAAATTTGGAGTAGAAGCGCTATTTGATCGATTAAAGCGCTATGATGCAGCCTACGCGCAAACCATAAATCATAGAGATAAGAGTAAAATCATCCGTGCATTAGAAATCATTGCGTTAACTCAAAAAAAAGTAACCGATTTTCAAAGATCAAAAAATGAGCTAGTATCTCAGGAGTTTGATTTTCGATGTTGGTTTGTCTACTTTCCAGTAGAAATTCTTTATCCGCGCATTGAGATGCGGTGTGACGAGATGATCGCAAGTGGGCTGATCGAAGAGGTCGAAAGCTTGCAAAGTAGTTTGTGCAATAATCCCACCGCGGCGCGAGCTATTGGTTACAGACAATGCCTCCACTTCTTGCGCACTGAGCGCTCCGATGCGGATTGGGAGCAATTTATTTGGGAATTTAAAAAAGCGTCCCGTCGATATGCCAAGCGGCAGTTTACTTGGTTTCGTAAAGAGCCCCTTTTTCGTTGGATAGACATTGATACGCACGGCTATCAAAAAGTTCTTGAGCTTGTCATTCGAGATTATGAAAGTCGGTATTGATTCTCTTGTGAAAATTTTGTAGAAGCTTTAGAATTTGTTTGGCTTTTTATTTTCCCCACCTATCTAATGCGTCTAAAAATGAAGAAAAAAAATAACGATCTACAAAATAACGATCTACCGAAAAACAAGCAAGAGCGATTCGATTCTTTGAGCCTTTACGCCGAGTGTAAAGCTGTCTTATGCGATGCCAAAGAGACCGAAGAAAAGATCCAAATTGCCCTCCGTTTTATGAACAAGACCCTTGCTGCCTCTTTACCTCGACTTAAGGATTTCTGGGATATTAAGCATCTGTGCGGTCCACTGTTTAAAAAGCCTATGAACAGTACCAAAAAAAATCATCTCTGGTCTCAGTATGTTGAGCTAAGTAAAGAGGCGCGGAGGCTCAAGAAGATACTCGACGAGCAGTCCGCCTTTTTTGTCGAACAAATTGAGCTCGCCATTAAGTCATTGGAAGGTGACTTTTCTCATTGCACGCGGCTTGCTGATCAAATGCCCCATCCTCAGCTGCCGAAAAACATCGGGAAATGGATCAAAAAAATAGAAATCTATTCATCCCTACAGCGTGAATTAAATATTTTATCTACTCTTGTAGGCCGGTTTAATGCACTTAAAAAAGAGGTCATTGCCACCGATCATTTGCGGTTTTCCGTGAGAAACAGGCTGATCAGGTCTCTTGCCCATTTGAGCTCCCAATTATTTCCCCGTCGTACGCAACTCATTGAAGAGATAAGCGATGCATTTAGTCGGGATGTAGAAGCTTTCGTCAAAGAGCGTTTCATGCAGATAGAAACACACCCTGCCCCTTCTCCCTATTCTTTGCGCGGTGAGGTGCAGAGTTTTCAAGCGGTTGCAAAAGCGCTGAGTTTGAATACAAACGCGTTTACTAAAACTCAATCAGAGCTTGGAAATTGCTGGGAGCGGGTGCAAGAAATGGAAAAAAAGAGAAGGCAGACAAAGGAGGATCAGGCAAAAACTTTTGAAAAAAATAAACAAACAGTCGCTTGTAAAATTGAGCTATTTGAAGAGCTTTGCTCTTTAAAAAACAACTTGAGCAGGGAACACATTTTACATCAGGCTGCTGCTTTACAAAAAGAGATTCTCCGTTCTGCCTTGCACCGGGATGACCTCAAACAGCTAAGTAGAAAGATTGAAAACATGTGTGCAAAGGCTTTGGCAAAAATTGATAAAGAGATTGAGGAGCGGCAACAAAAACAGAGTCAAGAGATTACTACGCTCAGAGAAGAGCTCATGGAGGGCCTTTATCAAGAGCAAAACATGGATTTTCATGTGCTTTTTGCGAAACGAAAAAAAATGCTCGCTTCTTTTAGGGCTTTGCATTTATCGGAACTAGAAAGACAGTCCTTTGAAAGGGACTTTTTACGATTGGATGGCTCTCTCTTGAATAAAAAAGAGGCCGCGACCCATTCCCTGGATGGGTGGAAAAGTCTCTTAAAAGAGCGAGGGAATTTGGTTAAACAAATCAAAAAGCAAGTCGAAGAGTATCGCAAGGAAATGGGGGGATCTAGCCTTGACTTTGAAACAGGGATGACCTATCGTGGACTTTACGATAATGCCAAAGTCCATCTCAGCGAAGTCGTTGAGGCAATGGATCGATTAAAAGAAAAAATCGAAAAACAAGAACTTTGATCTCAGTCAGCGCTTTTGATCTCGACCATACTCTAATCCGATCAAACAGTGCACTTCTCTTTTATTTCTACCTCGTTAGAAGAGGTTTTTTCTCTCCGCTCTCTTTTTTCCCAGCCGTTTTTTATCAATCCCGATACAATTTTTTTGGAATGCCTCTTGCAGACCTCCATCGCAAAGTCTTTTATCGATTCCTCAAAGGACGCGCATTAAATGAGATCAAAGAGGAGGTAAATCATTTTTTAGAATCTTACTTTTACCGTTATCTCTATATGCCGGCGTTATCTTGTTTGAGAAGAGCACAGCATCAAGGTCATCACACGGTAGTTATTTCCAGCGCTCCCTCTTTTCTGGTCGAACCTCTCGCTGAGTATTTGGGCTGTTCGGAGTGGTATAGCTCCCATTACCTCACAGATAACACAGGGATTTTACAAAAAGTGGGATCGATTTTATCGGGTAGTGGTAAAGCGAGGCAGCTGCGAAAGATCATAAAAAGGCTTCAGACCAAAAGAGAAAAAGTCACTGCGTACTCCGATAGCGTGGCTGATCTTCCGTTTCTTTATGCAGCGGGGAGAGGCATCGTTGTGAATCCATACGGTATGCTGAAAAAAATTTCCAAGAGGGAAAAGTGGGAAGAGATCTAAAAACCGGATTTTTTGGGGGAAGCTTTGACCCGATCCATTTTGGACATCTCAATTTGATGATTGAACTCAAAGAAAGGTGTCATTTGGACCATGTTCTCGTATGCCCGGCTCACGCCTCTCCTATGAAAGTAAGTAAATTTCCAGTGGCAAATGGTATGCAAAGAGTCGAGATGGTGGAAATAGCAATACAAGAGATTACTTGGGCAGAGGTGATTCGGGATGAAGTGGATCGTCCCCCACCCTCTTATACAGTAGATACGGTGCAACTGATATTGCAAAATGGGTGCATCGGCTCTTTTTATCTCATGATTGACGAAGGAACTGCCTATACTATGCATCTTTGGAGAGAATCGGAAAAAATTCTTGAGATAGCCCCTCCGCTTGTGGGCACCCGCTCTGGCCTTGATTTGCAATACCTAAAAGGGTTTCATAAAGAGGTGCAATCCAAGCTCCAAGCGGGCGCGGTTACAATCCCTACTATGGACATTAGGAGTACACAAGTTAGAGAAAGGCTTAGAAAAAATCAATTTTGTGGGCATTTACTCCCTGTAAAAGTACTAGACTATATTCACCGAAACGGTCTGTACAATTTTTTTGGAAATCAAGGCTGAAAGGACCGCGTCCTTGTATCAATTGATTGTATGGTAGATATCAGTCTTAATCTGGAACTCTCTCCTAATAATTGGGTACAACAGGCAGGCGGAAAGTGCGCTAATATTTCCCTTTCGGTGCAAAAAAACATGCACAATCTAGCGCAAAAGGCTCCTTAAGCCATATAATCTAAACCTTAAATCACAGCCAAACGATATTATGTGCTCACCTCCTTGCATTAACCAAGCCACATCGCAGCCACCTTTTGATTTAAAGCAAACAACGCAAGTAAAGAAAGAAACCCCAAGGGGAAAAGTTTTAGCTCTTTACGAAGACTACTTGCAAAAAAGGGTAAAAGAGACCTGCCCCAGCGCTCGAATCGGAAATCGACTTTTTAAAGAAATAAAAGCTAAGGGGTATCGGGGGTCACTGAGCACAATGAAACAATTCCTCAGTACGGTTCGCGATAAGTCTGAGCGCCCAAAAAAAGAGGCATCTCTGACCTGTTACCAAGGTTATCTAAAAAAGCGGTTGGAGGAAGCCCAGCCCAATTATGTATCTGCAAAAACACTATTTAACGAAATTACAAACAAGGGGTATCGCGGATCGTTTAGCAAGGTGCATAAATTCCTCTGGGTAATTCGCGAGGACACAAAATCGCCAAAAGAAGCGTCCATCCAATTTCACAAAGAGTACCTTATCAAAAGGGTAAACGAGGCTTATCCTAAATATATACCGGGAACGCAGCTGCTTAAAGAAATTAAAGCTAAGGGGTATCAAGGAACACTCAGGACGGTCCAGTCATTTTTGCTTCCGATTCACAAAACCATAGTCCCAAAAGCACCTTTAACCCCTTACAAAAGCTATATTATCAAAAGATTAAAAGATGCCCTGCCCGATTCTGTTTCGGGAACAAAGCTGTTTAAAGAAATTAGGGCTAAGGGATATCAAGGATCGTTTAGTACGTTGCAGGTGTTTTTGTCAGTAGTTCGCAAAAAAGAAATCCAAAGACCGAGCGAGGTCTCTTTGGATTTTCACAAGGGCTATCTTATCAAAAAAATCAAAAGCGCCTCGCCTGGCTCTGTTTCGGGAAAGCAACTGCTTGAAGAAATTCAAGCTAAGGGGTATCGAGGATCGTTTAATACGCTTCGTGCGTTCTTGTCAGCGCTTCGCAAACAAGAAAAAAAGCCAAGCGAGGAACTAAGCAGCGCATCTGTGGAGTTTCACAAAGACTACCTTACCAAAAGATTAGAGGAGACCTACCCGAGCTATGTATCAGGACCCCAACTTTTCAAAGAAATTCAGGCTAAGGGATATCGAAAATCGTTTAGAACGTTGCAGGGATTCTTGTCAACGCTGCGAAGGCAAACAGAAAAGCCGAGCGAGGCATGCGTGGAATTTCATCGAGACTATCTTATCAAGAGATTAGAGGAGACCTACC
>JAQFVP010000013.1 GCA_027942475.1 Simkania sp.
AGCTGCGCCGAGCTACCTGTCGACAAAGCAGCTATTTCAAGAAATTAAAGCCAAGGGCTACCAAGGGGCAATCAGGACAATGCAGAGGTTTTTGAGTACGATTCGTGCAAAGAAAAAGATGCGAAAAACATCCCTGGAGTGTCACAAGGAGTATCTAAAAAAGAAAGTAGAGGGGGCTGCGCCGAGCTACCTGTCGACAAAGCAGCTACTTCAAGAAATTACGGATCGGGGGTACCGAGGGTCAATAAGGACATTGCAGGTATTTTTAGCAACAATCCGCGTGCAACCGCCAGAAGAAGCATCCTTGCATTTTCACAAAGACTATCTTTTCAAGAGAGTAGACATGCTCGGCTTCGGTCGCACAGTCACAAAGCGTCTTTTTGAAGAAATCAAAGCCAAAGGATATCAAGGGGCATACAAAACATTGCGCGTCTTCTTGGCCGCGATGCGCACAAAAGCGCCAGAAGAGTCATCTTTTAAATTTCACGAAGACTATTTGATCAAAAGAATAAAAGAGTCTCATCCCGACCGCGGACTAGCAAAACAGCTATTTCAAGAAATTAAAGCCAAGGGCTACCAAGGGACGCTCTCTACAGTCCAGAGATGTTTGAGTACGATTCGTAAAAAGAAACAGGTCCAAAAAACACCCCTGGATTTGCACAAGGAGTATCTAAAAAAGAGAGTAGAAGAAGCTGCACCCAACTATGTGTCGGCCAAGCAGCTATTTCAAGAAATTAAAGCCAAGGGCTACCAAGGGGCACCCGGTACAGTGCGGGGATTTTTGGGTATGATTCGTGAAAAGAAAAATATAGAAAAAACCTCCCTGGGGTTTCACAGGGAGTATCTAAAAAAGAGAGTAGAGGAGGCTGCGCCGAGCTACGTGTCGACACGTTGGCTACTCAAAGAAATTACGGATAGGGGGTATCGAGGGTCAATGAGGACATTGCAGTTATTTTTAGCAACAATTCGCGGGAATACAGGTGCAAAAAAACAGACATCTGCGCTTCAGCCCATCAAGGAGCATCCATGCGCAGAAGATCCATTTTCTAGTCCGATAGGTGCCTCTTCAAATCTCAATGCTCTTTTTGATGATGTGGTGGAAAAGGATTTTTTGCATTCCCCCTTTTTTTTCCCCCTCCATTCGATCAATTCTCTGTATAAAACTCCTACCTATCAAAACGAAAAAGAGTACCATGACCCCGTTCCTGTGTACCCTGCTTGTACGGAGCAAAGATGCAAAGAAAGCGCATCTTAAAGCTTTAAGCGCCGGCAATGGTTGAGTAAAGAAAAACAATTTTCGGGAGTGCGTGAGAAATTTGCCGCTGCGTTGCAACATTTTATATGATTTTTGAAAAATAGGGTGTAGAATTACAAGTGCTTTCACGCAAGGTCCGAGCAAAGTTACGCGAAAAAAAATTGAGGTAACCGATTCTGTGTGTCAACCCTCTTCTAGTAGCCAAATCAAAACAGGGCCGATTTTTGCACCTGCACTAAATATGCACTTTGCCTTAGGGCCCCCTTCTCAGAGTAGGCAAAAACAAGCGGACAAAAAGCGCTGCGCACCTCCTATTTCCCTGTCGGCTAAAAAGCAGAAGACTTTAGGAGCATCCCTCCATTTTCATGAAGTTTATCTAAAAATAAGATTAGCAAACGCGCCGGGCTATGTATCGACAAAACAACTGCTCAAAGAAATTACGGATAGGGGGTATCGAGGCAAACTAAGGACGTTGCAAAGGTTCTTATCTATAATCCGCACGAAACCGCCGAAAGAAGCATCCTTGCAGTTTCACAAAGACTATCTTTCCAAGAAAATAGAAAATCTCGGTTTTGATCGCGTAGTTGCCAAGCGTCTTTTTGAAGAAATTAGGGCCAAGGGCTATCAAGGGACATACCAAGCAGTGCGCGTCTTCTTGGCAACGATGTGTATAAAACCGCCAGAAGAAGCATCTTTGAAATTTCACAAAAATTATTTGATCAAAAGAATGCAAGAGTCTAAATCCGAACGTGGGGTAATAAAGCAGCTGTTTGAAGAAGTGAAAGCCAAGGGATATCAAGGGACATACAAAACAGTGCGAACCTTCTTGGCGATGGTGCGTACAAACGAGCCAAAAGAAATATCTTTGAAATTTCACAAAGAATATCTGATCAAGAGGATGAAAGAGTCTAAATCCGAACTTGGAATAGGAAAGCAGCTTTTTCGAGAAATTAAAGCCAAGGGGTACCAAGGGGCGCTCACTACAGTGCAGAGATTTTTGAGGCAGATTTGCGAAGAGCAAAAGGTGAAAAAAACATCTTTGGAAACTGACAAAGAGTATCCAAAAAAGAAAGTGGAGGAGGCTGCGCCCAACTCTGTTTCGACAAGTCAGCCATTTCAAGAAATTTCGGATCCAAATGTGCTTTTTGATGATGTGGTGGAGAAAGATTTTTTGCATTCCCCCTTTTTTTCCCCCCTCCATTCGATCAATCCCTTGTGTAAAACTTCTATCTATCAAAACGACAAAGATTGCCGTGATTTTTTTACTCTGTCCCCTGCCCTCATGGGCTGCAATGAACCTCCTTGTAAGGAGATAGAAACCCAAAATAATCAAGAAAAATTGCCAGAGGCATGTTTAGAGTTTCACATAGATTATCTCAAAAAGAGATTAGAAGAGACCGCACCCAAATATGCATCTGCAAAGCAGCTTTTTGAAGAAATTAGCGCAAAGGGATACCGAGGAGCATTTAGTACAATGAGGTCATCCCTATCGGTAATGCGCAATAAAAAAGAGGAGTTGCCGCAGGCATCTTTGGACTTTCACAAGGACTATCTGCAAAAGAGAATAAAGAAAAACTTCCCTAAACGTGTGCCATCAAGTCAGCTATTTAAAGAAATAACAGCCAGAGGATATAAAGGAAAGTTTAGGCCAGTTCAAACGCTTGCATCAATGATATACAAAGAGGAAAAGAACAATAATTCAAAAGAATTCCTCCATTTTCACGAAGCCTATCTGCAAAAAAGGGTAGACGAGGATCTGCAGGGCCATATTTCTACAAAGCAGCTATTCAAAGAAATTAAGGATAGAGGATATCAAGGAAAAATCGGATTGTTGGAACTATTTTTGGCAATACTCCGAAAAAGGCGAGATGTATCCTCAGAGAAATTTTTAGACTTTCATAAGGACTATTTGCAAAAAAGGATCAATGAAACTGAGCCGTACCGTGTTTCTGCGCAGCAGCTATTCAAAGAAATTACGAATAGAGGGTATCGAGGAAAAATCAGAATGTTGCAGTTATTCTTGGCAACAATTCGAAAAAGCAATGGTGTGCCATCAAAAAACTCTTTAGAACTTTACAAAAACTATCTGACCAAAAGGGTAGAGGAGACCTATCCTGACCGTATACCTTTTGTGCAATTGTTTGAAGAAGTTAAAGCAAGGGGATATCGAGGAACGGTCACAGCAATCCGGTGCTTTTTGTGGAGGGCGCAAAACAAGAAAAAAATGGAGTCAAACAGATGATCGCGCTTATTTGCCCCCTTTTTTCATAACCTAAAGAGAATCGGTCTGCAAGCGAAAAGAGTGACTACTTGTTTTACAAAGTCCTCTTTTAAGGATTGACACCCAAACTATTTAGCCCGAAGGTTAGTTCAAAAAATCTTTTATAAGAAAAAAACCTACGGTCTAAGGATAAAAAACTACACAGACCCTAACTTATCGCACACGATAGTGATTGCCATAAGTTATGTTCTTTTTAGGATGCGAGATGGACAAATCGGAGCTATTTAAGGTAGAATAGTTCTCAACTAGAGTGAAAAGTGCCCGTTGGGTCGACCTTTATCCAAGCCTAGGACCTTAGGAAATCGCTTTTTCGAAATTTTGCATGATAAAAAAATATTTTTTGTTATTTAGTCTGCTTGTTGGCCTTGCTACGAGTTTTTTTGGATGTCAGAGTAAGTGGACAGAGAAAAAGGGGAAAAAGCCGGTTGTTGTGGTCAGTGTTGCTCCCTATATCTCTCTTGTCAAATGGATTGGGGGAGATTTTTTCGAGGTGCATTCCGCTGTTAACCCTGGATTTGACCCCCACCTAAATGAGATCACGCCAAGACAAGCAAAAAAAATTGAAGAATGTGATCTTTGGATTGGGATTGGGGAAGCTTATGAAGAGAGGCTAGTGAGCTCTTTGAAACAGGCCAAAAAGGATGTCCAGGTCCTTCAGCTCAACGAAATCATTGATCTACTTCCCCCCACTGCGGCAATTCGCTCACATCAAGATCTCCATTTTTGGATGAGTCCCCTTTGTTTGATTGAGCAAGCCCAAGCAATTAGCGCGGCGCTATCCGCCTTGATTCCAGAGCGAGCTGCTTTACACGAGCAAAATTTGGCAGATTATACCAGAGAAATTCGGGCTTTTGATGGCAAAATCTCCGAGCAACTCAAGTCATATAAAGGGAAAGGGATCCTCGTTTCTCATCCCTTTTTAGGTTATTTTTGTCGTGACTACAATTTATCTCAAATTTCATTAGAATGTCAGGGCAAGAGCCCAACGGCCCAACGGGCACAGTCCGTTTTGTCTTTGGCCGAGCAGTGCGATGTGCATTGCGCTTTTACCTCCTTACAACATCCCACTAAAGGTGCTCTTTTGGTTGCAAAAAGGCTCATGATACCAACCCATGCCATTGATCCACTAGGGGAGGATCCTTTAGATACGATCCAAAAAGTTGTCAATGCGATTACCAGCAGGCCATAATCCCGTCATTTCTTTCCAAAAGGTGACCTTTGCCTACGACAAATTCAAGGTCATTGACGGAGCCAGTTTTGATATTTTTCCCGGAGAGTTTATCGGGATCATCGGCCCCAATGGAGGTGGAAAGACGACCGCATTCAAGCTCATGCTCCGATTTTTAAAGCCGGAAAGTGGCAAAGTGTTTCTTAACGGAAAAGTGGGGTATGTTCCGCAAAACAATGCGTATGACAAACAATTTCCCATTACGGTAAAAGAGGTGATCATGACCGGATGTCTCGCGGAAATGAACTTTTTGGGACAATTCTCAAAGAAAGTGGGGGACAGGGTGGACGAGCTTCTATCGCAGTTTGGCCTAAAGGAGATCGCGCACCGCGCTTTCGGTTCCCTTTCAGGGGGTCAGGCACAAAAAACGCTTATTGCCCGCGCTTTGGCATCAGATCCTTCTATTTTGCTTTTAGACGAACCGACTGCAAATATCGACAGTGCCACCGAAAAACAGATCTTTACCTTTCTTAAAACTCTTCAAGGGCAAAAGACCATTCTCGTGATTACTCATAATTTTGATGCGATCATTCAAAATGTCAAGCGGGTCCTTTGCTTTCAGAAAGAAGTATCATCAATGGCTCCCAAAGAGGTCTGCAACCATTTTTCGATCGGAATCTACCATCCACATCAAGGTTTCTATAAATGAGCGAGATCTACCCCCTACTTATCCTATTTTTTCAGGGAATCATGAAAAACCATTTTTTAAGGATGGCTCTTTTTGCCAGTCTGGGCGCATCTGTTACAGGCGGGGTTATTGGAAGCTATGTCGTTGTCAAACGGATCGTATTTATCAGTGGAAGCATTGCTCACTCCGTTTTGGGAGGGATGGGTCTCGCCCTTTACCTGCAGAGAGTGTACCACATTTCTTGGCTCGATCCCCTCTATGGCGCCTTTTTAGCGAGCATTTTATCTGCTTGGCTCATTGCTTGGATTCGTCTTTACTACCAACAAAGAGAAGACACGGTCATTGCTGCTCTATGGGCTGTTGGCATGTCAATTGGTGTGATCTTTATTTCTCTCACTCCCGGCTATAACGTTGAATTAACCAGTTTTTTATTCGGAAGTATTTTGTGGACGAGCACAGCAGATTTATACACCCTCTTTGCTTTAGATATTTTTGTTCTTTGCGTTGCATTTTTTTTTCATCGCCGCTTTCTCGCGATCTGTTTTGATGAAGAGCAAGCTGTTTTACAAAATCAACGCGTAAAGCTTCTTTATTTTTTTTTACTCACACTAGTTGCCATCACCGTTGTCCTTTTGATTCAGGTGGTAGGGGCTATTTTAGTCTTGTCGTTTCTCTCTCTTCCCGCCGCGATTGCCAACACCTTTACCCATCGGCTCTCCAAGATGATGCTCGTTGCCATTTTGATCAGTATGGTGATTTCTTGTTTGGGAATGATTCTTTCGTTTGCCTTTAACTGGCCCCCGGGAGCGACCCTTTCGTTGACAGCCACTCTTCTTTACCTCTTAAATCTGATCAGACGTAGGGGATAACATCTGTATCATTTTAGATGTCGAGACGATCAATGATTTTTTGGGGATTTGTGATCTGCTCGTTGATGGCAATTTTTTCCCCTTGTTTGAGCAGCTCCCCCATTTTTACCCCGCTAACCACCCCGACTTTGCGCAAGTGCGCAGAAGTCAAGCAAGGGTTTTTTGCTTGGATCCGTTTGATCGACTCTTCGAGCTTTTGCATACGCAAGGTGTGTGTTTGCGAAAATTTTTTTCTCTGATCTAGAGGTAGGCGCGCTTTTTGTATTTCAAGAGAAACAGCGCAAAGGGGGTGCGCATAGAGGTGGGCCCATTGATAATCATCTGTTTGCGATTGCTCTAGGGTGTGTATAAAACGATCGAAAAATCGCATAAAATTACGGTCTTTGTTCGATAGCTTCATATACATCATGAGATCTTCTTTTTCTTTTAGCGTAGCTTTGGGAAAGAGCTCGAGCACTTGGGCGATTACAGGGGCATTTTTTGGGAAGCCAGGCAGAGCTCGTACGCGATATCGGATCTCTTGAGTAGATACTGCGATGAGTGCGGGAAAGATCACCTGAAGTAGGTGAAAACGGTGTAAATAGATGAGCGCATCATCAAAGTGCGGATAGGCTGCCATTTTGCACAGTTCATTCCACACCCTCTCGATAGCAACAGAGGGAAACAAAGAGTGTGCGTGATCTATGAGGGCGCGTGAAGTGCTCGGGTCAATGGCAAATCCAAAGCGACTAGAGTAGCGTACGGCGCGGATCATTCGCAATCGGTCTTCTGAAAATCGCGTATCCGGATTGCCAATTGCGCGGACAATCCCTCTTTGGAGGTCTCTTCTCCCTTCGACGTAGTCGATGACCTTTTCCTTTATTGGATCAAAAAACATTCCATTGATCGTAAAATCCCGCCTAGCGGCATCCTGCTTGGGATCGGCAGCTATGATTTTGGCGGGTCTGCGACCATCTCGGTACCCTTGATCTTTGCGAAAAGTGGCCACCTCAAATCGATGATTTTCTTCAACGACAACGACGATGCCAAAGCTGACACCAAGTGGGATGGTTTTTGGGAAAAGGCGTTGAATCTCTTGAGTGGATGCCTGCGTCGCAATGTCAATGTCATTAGAACTGCATCCCATTAAAAAGTCGCGCACCCACCCCCCTGCAAAGTAAGAAATGTATCCATTTTTTTGCAATTTTTTGACGATTTTGGAGGCAATGGACAATGCAGACATTTTTCCCTTTGCAACAATGCATCGATAAAGCTATTGATCATAATAGCAGGTGGTGAGTTTTAGCCCCAAAAAAGACTTGCCTTTGTAAACCTGAACTAAAGCTAAATTGGATAAGAGCCGAGAACCGGGGCAAAAATTGGTACGAAGTGGTGTTAATTGGAGTTGATATTGGTGGGACTAAGGTCTCCGTTTGTTTAGGGGATCATCGAGGTAACATCTATGAAGAGGAGCGCACTGAGACAAAATCGCTCGGAGCTCCCAATCAAGGATTGCCGATCATTTTGCGTCTCATTGGCAAACTGTTAGACAGGCAAAATCTAAAATTAGATGATGTCCAGGCGATGGGACTCGCCGCTCCCGGCCCCATCTCTTTTGAAAAGGGGATGATGCTCCATCCCCCTAATCTACCAAATTGGATCAATGTTCCCATTCAGAAATTTTTCGTAGATCAGCTCAAAAAACCGGTTTTTTTCAACAATGATGGTAATGCAGGTGCGCTGGCCCATTGGGAATTCGGCCTAACTAAAAAACCAAACACACTGATCTACCTCACAATGAGTACAGGGATGGGGGGAGGGATCATTGCAAATGGTGAATTGCTACAGGGGGGTACGGACACGGCAGGCGAGGTGGGCCATTTTGTCCTCGATCCAAAAGGGCCAAAGTGCCCTTGTGGGCAAAGGGGGTGTTTTGAAGTTTTTTGTGGGGGAGCCAATCTCGCATATCGGATAGGAGAGGAGATTCGCAAAAAAAGTATTAAAACAAAAATTTTGGAAGAAGCAAAGGGGAAAATTGAATCGATTAATATGCAGTGTTTGGCTGCTGCTGTAGAAAAAAAAGATGAATATGCTACCGAAATTTGGGAAACATTTATTCAACATTTGGCACAAGGAGTGGGAATTTTACTCATGACTTTTAATCCAGATGTGATCATTTTGGGGACGATTGCTTTTCACCTAAAAAAGCTCGTCATGGCGCCTCTACGCGAAGCTTTAAAAAATTATGCATGGTCGATTCCAATCGAGCACTGCCTTATTGAAGCAAGCCGGCTCACCTCCCAAATAAGCCAGCTCTCCTCTCTTGCTCTAGCTATTACGGGACTCAAAGATTCCAAGCTATAGGTGCATGAAAGGGCGTTTTTTACTCGATAAGCAAATGAAAAAAAAGGGATGATTATCTGGTGGAAGGGGAAGAAAGCCCTTGCTTGCACAGTAAAACCGGATTTATTCTTTATCCTCTGCCAGGGTTTTCTCCATTTTGGAAAACCATTCTTCCAAAGAGTTCTCCTCTGCGATTTCCTGATCCAAACGTAAGAACCAATTTTCCCAACAATCATACGATGCGAGCTCTGCATTTCTACTAAAGGACTTTATATTTCCAAAAAGGGAAATATGTATCATTAATTGATTCTTCAAAAGGGCTATTGTTTTAGAAAAAGATTCTGTTTGTTCATCAAGAAGGGGAAATACGAGTACAACAGGCCACCCTTGGTTAAGTTGTAAAAAAAAGTTTGGTTGATTGCAATCCTTGATTTTCTTATTTAATATTTCCCATACTAATAAATTATTATATAAAAAATATACAAATCTAGAATTAAATTTATCAATTAATTTATTTGTAGATTTACTTTTTGATTTTTTTATTTTATATTCAAAAAAATTACCACAGTTTCTATATTTTGATCGCTATTTTTCATTCAAATAATTCCATGAATTTAAATTTTTACTTAATTAAAACTATCATAATTTATATAAGTAATTATCTTCAATAATTTTTGGAAAAAAGATCTTAATTATCAAATCAATATATAAAAACGCATAGCAAATAGTTTTCGTTAAGAAATATAAAAACGGATCACTTCCGATCCGCAGTCAAGAGATAGGTAGGTCGTAGGGCGGTTAGCGGGAAGTAGGCAGGTGGTTCCTTCCTTTATTGGATGCGCATGAGAGGCCCACTCGATCGACCCCCCACCCGAGCAAAAAAAAAGAAGATCAAAACCACCTCTTTTCGGCCATTGAATGGGTGCGTGCAACACCCATTTTTCGATGTTGAAGTGGGGCGTTTCGAGCAAGCTCCACCGCGTATGAGTGTGCGCTTTTTCCACAAGTAGTGGAATTTGACGCGGGTTTTCTGTGTCTTTATACCGAATCACTTGTTTTGCTAATTCGAGATGTAGCGCGCGTTTAGCTCCCCGATTGTCTACACGGTCCCAGTCGTATACTCGGTAGGTCGTGTTGGAGTTTTGCTGAATTTCCAAAACAAGACACCCCTTTCCAATGGCATGCAAGCGACCCCCTGGAATGAAAATTACATCCCCTTTTTGTACGGGAATAGTTTGCATCATAGCCACAATTTCTCTCGTCGCAAGCCTCTTTTCAATTTCGCTTCTAGAATAGTTTTTTTTAAATCCGGCATAAACACGTGCGTCTTTTGCAGCATTGAGAATCAGCCAGGCTTCTGTTTTGGCCTCTCCATCCAATTTTTTTACATCTTCATCCCCTGGGTGCACTTGGATACTGAGGTTATCGTTTGCATCAATGAGCTTGAGAAGTAGAGGAAACGGAGTGCGCTCCTTTTGCTTGCCAAATAGATCTGCACCGTGAGATGTAACAATATTTTGCAAAGACTTGCCCTCAAAAGGGCCGTTTGCGACGATGCTCATTCCCTCTATGCGATTTGAAAGCTCCCACGATTCTGCATAAATTCCAGGCGGTTCTTTTCGATGAAATTGCTTGAGAATCTGCTCACCGCCCCACAGATAGTTTTTATAAACAGGTCGAAAAAAAAGTGGGTATAAATCGCACATCTCTTACGCGAGGACGCAGATGAAATCAAAAATAAAAAAGTGGATGCAATCAGGGATCATCCCCTGCAGCTCTGCCTTATTTTCAAACGGTTTGCTCTTAATCGGAAATAATCCGGTTATAGAGCAGCGCAAAAAAAAGACCGAGTAGCGATCCGAAACCAAACCCCCATATACCACCGATGATTCCTCCGACAAAGGTTGCATCATATCCCATATAAATAGAGGAAAGTACGCTTACAAACCGATTTCCCCACTCACTCATCGAAGTTAAACCAGCTACCCATCCAGTGAGTAGGATGATGAGTGACCAAACGGAGCCGAGCGCAACTGCCGTAGATCTGGGACAAAAATGGTGGTGGCTTTTCTTGGGCACATTTTTCATTGTATTACTCCTAGGTAAATAAGGCACACTTTCTAAAGAGAAAGGACCATGTAACTCAAACACTCACACATGTGGGATTGCGAATTATTTTTCAATTTTTTTTTGCATTTACCTTATAAATAGATTGTGAAAAAAAAAAAAATTGGATTCAATGGAAAAGAATTTTTGTAATCCCGGGTTGCTTTAGGATGAGTTTATGAGAGATAAACAGCTGCAAATCAATCGACTTGCTTTTTTTCTTTGTAGCAAAACCTGCGTCATTTTGTTTTTTTTAAGCGATCTCCAATTAGAGGCAGCTGAAAGTCGATTTGCTGAGGGGCGAAAAGTTTTCTCTTTTGTTCCTTTTAGGGGGCAAAACAAAAAAAGTGCTCTCTTTCCCCCCTCTTGGGCATTGTTTCCCTCGGATAGGCCCCTTAGGGATATCCATCGAGCGGCCAAGATGTGTCTACCTGCCTGCCTCCATTTGGAAATCCAATCAAATCGGCCTTTCCATGATTTGAGATTGACTCCTCAGGATTGTCAAAACATTTCAATGTTGATCAAAAGTATGGCTGATCTTGATTTTTGGACTCTTTTAAAAAAGGCAAAAAAGATAAAAAAGCTCGGGAAACAGATCGAGCCAGTGCATCCCCTGCGATTTTTGGGTTGGATTTTTTCTAATGATGAACTCAAGAGGCGCATACCAAAAATCAAAAAAAGTTATTTTAAGTGGAAAGAGTTCATAAGGGGGCTTTTTGCAAGACTTGAGATAGAAGCAAGTCGGGGAAATATGATCCCATTTATTCCGGGTTTTGCTGAATTGGTGGGATGTTCCCAGGTGGTGATTGAAGAGAAAATCATAAATAGTGACTGGGCGGGGATGTTACATGAGCTTATGCGTTAACAAGGTGGTTTACGAAATAGCCTATTTACTGTAACCTCGTCTAAAATTTACACCTTACGACGAGGAGAGTCTTATGAGTGGGAAGCCAGAATCGATGTTCACTTCTTTTTTTCGATCTTTTTTTAAATCATTCGCTTTTTTACTTGGTATTGGTTTCGCTGCAGTTGCCCTAGGGTTTGCTTTTTCTTTTTTTTCAAAATCGATGCTTCTTGAAGGCGTTAATCAAATTGTTGTCCAAGCGGATGACGCGGGTCGTCGCTCTTTGCTGCCCAACACTGCTCCCGCGATTTTACGAATCAATATCCACGGTGCGATAGGCACCCCCGATCTCAATGCCCACCTCATTCAAAACCAGCTACTCGATTCTCGCGAAGGAATATTAAAAAATAATCGGATCAAAGCGATTCTACTCGACATCGATAGTCCTGGAGGAACGGTCCAAGATTCGCACGACATCTATACCGCTTTGATGGCGTATAAAAAAGAGCATGGCATCCCCATCTACGCTTACATCAATGGTATGTGCGCTTCGGGGGGAATGTATATCGCCTGTAGCGCCGATAAAATTTTCTCGAATTCCACTGGTTTGATTGGTTCCATCGGCGTGAAGACGGGTCCACACTTTAATGTATCCAAACTCATGGAAAAATATGGGGTCTCGGAGATCACTTTAACCGAAGGAAAAGGGAAAGATATGCTCTCTCCTTACCGCCCCTTCGAAGAGGAAAATTTCAGCTCCTTGAGAGATGTCATCGCCTATTACTATAAACAATTCACAGATATTGTAGTCAAAAATCGCTTGAGAGTGGATAAAAATAAGCTAATCAATGTGTATGGAGCTCAAGTATACGACCCTCCTAAAGCGCGAGAAATTGGCTATATTGATGAGAGTGATGCTACCTATTTTTCTACCTTAAAACAACTCGCCAAAGCGGCTGAAATCGATCAACCCTACCAAGTTTTTGAACTCAAACTCCCCTATTCTGTCCTATCCAATCTGATGAAAAAGGAATCAACCCTTTTTTCGGGAAAAATCACGCACGAATTTGAACTTCTTCCCGGTTTTAGACCGGAGTGGATGGGTCGCTTCCTTTATTTTTACTGCCCAGCTTTAGAATCTGGCCTATAAGAAATGGGAAACATTTGCCTACTCGATGCGGTGTCGTTTCTGTTTCGCTCTTATTATGCGATCAGAAACATGACGAATAAGAGGGGTGAATCGACAGGTGCTTTGTATGGGTTTATCCGTTCGGTCCAAAAGATCATAAGAGATTTTGAGCCCCACCATTTGGTAGCAGTGTTTGACGGGCCCAATAATAAAGCGGCAAGAACTGCGCTATACGAGCAATATAAAAGTCACCGAAAGGGGATGCCTGGGGATTTTTTCCCACAACTAGAACTCGCGCTCTATTTTTGTCAATGTGCGGGGATTCCGCACCTATCCCAGGCGGGGGTGGAAGCGGATGACCTCATTGGCGCTGTAGCCAAATGGGCGGAGAAGCAAGGTGCGGAGGTCTTGATTTTTTCGAGCGACAAAGATTTAGCGCAGCTCGTTTCAGATCGAGTGAAAATGGTACATACCCATAAGGACAATCTCATTGTTAATCGGCAAGAGGTAGAAAAACTCTATGGAGTCCAACCTGAGCAAATTGTAGATTATTTGGCCATCATGGGGGATAGCTCGGACAATATTCCGGGTATTCCCGGAATGGGACCAAAAACAGCCGCCTCCTTATTAAAAAAGTATGGCAGTCTAAAAAAAATCTTTGATTCCCTCGAAAAAATGCCCAACAAAAAACAGGCCGAAAAAATTCGCGCGCATCGAGAGGACGCAAAGCTGAGTCAGCAGCTTGCCGAGCTTATCTATGACGTACCTTTTCCCAAACAGTGGGACGCTTATAAACTAGCAGACCCCGAGCCAGAAAAGCTTAGAGCACTTTACAGGGATATGAATTTTTCCACCCTTCTCAAAGAGCTCGAATCTCACGTTTTGGCCGAGTCCGAAACGGCCGAAGAGAAGCTAAGTTACTCTATTATTGAGAGCTTAGATGAGGTAGAAACCCTTGTTTCTACCCTCCTAAAAGAAAAAATGGTCGCAATTGACACAGAGACAACGCAAATAGAAGCGATGAAAGCGTGCATTGTAGGCATTGGATTTTGTGCAAAGCAAGGGGTTGCTTTTTACATTCCATTCAATGGACAACTCAGTATGAAAAAAGTATTGAAAAAATTACGCCCTCTGCTCGAGAGCGAAACAGTCGGTTTTGTGGGACACAATATCAAGTATGATATCCATGTGCTGCTCAATCATGACATCCATCTCTCAAATATTGCATTTGACACAATGCTCGCCTCTTATTTACTCAATCCCCAAAGTCGCCGACACGGTTTGGATCCTTTGTGTTTAGAAAGATTTGGGAAACTAAAGACCTCAATTAAAGATTTGATCGGGTCAGAGAAAAAACACCAAAAATCGATGGCAGAGCTGCCAATTAGGCAAGTCGGTCTCTACTGTTGTGAAGATGTAGACTACACCTTTCGCCTCAAAGAGTTGCTCAAGCAAGAAATTGAGCAACATCTACTTGCCCAAGTCTTATACGAAATTGAGCAGCCCCTTATTTTGGTTCTCATTTCTATGGAGCGCGCCGGCATGTATGTGGATTGCGTGCAATTACAAAATAGTGCAAAAAAGTTATCTCAAAAGATCGGGCAAGTGGAAAAAGAGATCTACGATTTGGCAGGGGAAACGTTTAATATCAGATCACCCAAACAGCTCAGTGATATCCTGTTTACCAAACTCGCAATTCCCAGCAAAAATAAGCGACGCACCACGCGTGCTGATGTGCTCGAAAGTCTGCAACGCAAACACCCAATCATTGCAAAGATTTTGATGTTTCGCGCTTTGGAAAAGCTCCGTTCAACATATGCGGATGCTCTGCCCTTGCAAGTAAGCCAAAGTACAAAACGAATCCATTGTACATTTATGCAGACGGTCACTGCAACGGGTCGTCTTTCCTGCCAAAATCCCAATTTGCAAAATATTCCGGTGCGTTCCGAAGAAGGGCGGAAGATTCGGGGTGCTTTTTCCCCCCAAATGGAAGATGGGCGCTACTTATCGGCTGACTACTCCCAGATTGAATTGCGCCTTCTCGCCCACATGAGCCAAGACCCTGCACTTATTGAAGCCTTTCAAAAAGGGAGGGATATCCATACTTCAACCGCAATGGCCGTTTTTGATGCTTCTTCTGATCAAGTAACAAAAGAAATGCGTTTGCAAGCTAAGGTGGTTAATTTCGGGATCATTTATGGACAGCAAGCATTCGGACTTTCTCAAGAACTGGGTATTGAACTAAAAGAAGCTGCGAAATTTATTCAAAAATATTTTGAAAAATACCCTCGCGTCAAAGAGTTCCTTGAAGAGTGCAAAGAAAAGACCCGCCAATCCGGGATGGCCACCACTTTGATGAACAGGCGACGCATGATCCCCGAAATTCACAGCCCAAACCCCACAATTAGAGCGGCGGCTGAAAGGCTTGCCGTCAATACCCCCTTGCAAGGTACTCAAGCCGACATCATTAAGATTGCCATGATCAAACTGTATCATCAGCTCAGAAAAAGCCCTGAAATAAAAATGATTTTACAGATCCATGACGAACTTATTTTTGAGCTACCACGTAAAAAAATCATTGCTTTTCGCCCTATTGTGCAAGATATCATGGAACATGTCATGCCATTATCTGTTCCTTTACAAGTGAATATTGAAATTGGAAAAAATTGGGGAGAGTGCTAGAATTGAGGAAAATAGGAATTACCGGTGGCATTGCCTCAGGTAAAACGACCGCAAGTCTCCTTTTAGAAAAGCACGGGGCCTATCGGATCAATGCCGATGATGTAGTCCATGAATTTCTAAAAACCGACCCCGGATGTATTCGCAGCGTTATTTCTCTTCTGGGAACGGGTATTTTGAAAGATGGTAAAATTGATCGAAAAGCGATTGCTTCCCTAGTGTTCTCAAATCCCGATAAGCTCAATCAGCTAGAAGCGATCCTCCATCCTCCTTTTTTTGAGCGGATTGAGGAAGAATACCAGAGAATTAAACATGATAAAAGGTACAACTGCTTTGTTGTCGAAGTGCCTCTTGTTTATGAAATTGGGAGGGAAGGGGAGTTTGATCTCATCTTGGTTGTTCTCAGTGATGAAGAGGAAGCCAAAAACCGTTTTATCTCAGCCGGTTTTTCGATTGAGGAGTACGCAAGGCGTATGAAAAGGCAGTGGGATGTAAAAAAAAAAGCTGCCCGTGCTGATTTCTTGCTGTCGAATACAGGAGACCTTTTTTACCTTGAAAAGCAGATCAAAGAATTCATCTACACCCTGATTAGGAGTAAACCCGTCCATGAGCAAAGAGAACCAAGTCGAGATAAAACCCCCTAGAGAAAAGAGCGAAAAAAAGACGCCCCTCCCCTATCCAAGAGAAAAGAAAAAAGGTTCGAGAGAGCCAGTCATTACGAGAATTGCCGAACTTCAACGGATGAGCATCGAAGAGCTCAACATGTATGCAAAAAACATCGGCCTTGAAAATCTCAGTTCTCTGACCAAGTCGCAGATGGTGTTTGAGGTGGTCAAAGCCAAATCTTCCAGCCCCGACGAGGTTCTCGTAGGAGAGGGAGTACTTGAAGTACTGCCCGATGGTTTTGGCTTTCTTCGCTCTCCCAACTACAATTACCTTTCCTCTGCAGAAGATATCTACGTTTCTCCCGCACAAATTCGCCGTTTTGATCTCAAAAAAGGGGACACTGTGTACGGTACCATCCGTTCTCCTAAGGAGAAAGAGAAGTATTTTGCCCTTTTGAAAGTAGATCGGATCAACAACAAACCCCCCGAAAAATCTAAAGAGCGGATCTTTTTTGGAAACCTAACACCCCTCTTTCCCAAAGAGCGTCTGGTCATGGAGACAGATAAAGAAAGGCTTTCGATGCGAGTACTAGATCTGACTTCCCCGATTGGGAAAGGGCAAAGAGCCCTCATTGTCGCTCCACCAAAAACAGGCAAGACCATCTTGATGCAAAACATCGCAAACTCCATTGCACGCAATCATCCAGAAGTGGTCCTGATTGTCCTTGGAATCGATGAGCGACCAGAGGAAGTCACCGATATGAAGCGGATGGTCAAAGGAGAAGTGGTTTCCTCAACATTTGACGAGCCCCCCGAGCGTCATATTCAAGTGGCTGAAATGGTCATGGAAAAGGCGCGCTGTTTAGTAGAATATGGCCAGGATGTGGTGATTCTCCTCGATTCGATTACTCGGTTAGCCCGCGCTTATAATACAGTGCAACCCCACTCGGGTAAAATCTTAACCGGAGGTGTTGATGCTCAATCACTGCATAAACCCAAACGGTTTTTTGGAGCCGCCCGCAATATTGAATATGGTGGATCACTTACTATTATTGCTTCAGCGCTCATCGATACTGGCTCCCGGATGGACGAAGTAATTTATGAAGAATTTAAAGGTACGGGGAATATGGAGCTCGTATTGGACCGCCGTTTGGCTGAAAGGCGCGTCTTTCCATCGATTGATGTTGTCAAAAGTGGGACCCGCAAAGAAGAATTGCTCTATCACCCCGATGAGCTTGAAAAAATTTACCTGCTCCGGCAGTGTTTGGCGGATTTAACCCCTTTGGATGCAATGAATTTACTTTTAAATCGTCTGAAAAATACGAGCAGCAATGCGGAGTTCCTCCTATCTCTAAAAGAGTAGAAAATTATTTAAATTATTTTCTTGTTTTTTTACTCTTTGGACGAAGGGTAGGGCCTGATTTCTCTTGACTATCCCGGGCTGTTTGCAATCTGCCCCTTTTTTCGTTTGTTTTTTCGCACACCTGTGTATGACGGCTGCAAAAATAGGTAAAAAGTGTAAGACACTACTGCTTATTACTTCTTCTGGCGGGGGGGGGCATATGCAAGCGGCTAAAGCTCGTGCAGACAAAGCAAAAGCAGATGATCCAAGTATGCAAATTATTCAACAAGATATACTCACCGATTGGGTGGGCAAGCGGTGTGGTAGGCTGCTGATTTACATGTGGAACCTATCGCAAAAAAAGGGAAAAGTCGCCCTTTTACATTTTTTTTCTAAGTTCATGCCCATTGCAGACCTCCTTTTTTGGCCCCGCATTTTTTTCAAAGCACTTGTTACTGTGATTCGAAAAGATATTGATCACATTATAGATACACAGCCCATCGGGACCTTGGCTACGGTCAAAGCGCTCAAAATGGTTCGCTACTTGACTGGCAAGACCGTGCTTGTTGAGAAAGTGCTTACAGAGCTGCCCACCAAGCAAGTATTTCATTTTTTTAAGCCAATCAAAAGGCTCTCGTATTCGGACCGCGCGTTCTTGCGCCTTGTATCTCATAGGCCCCTCTTAGGGCTCGGAGAAACCCCGAATGCTTTTTGGATGAAACACTGTGGGCTCAGAGAACGTGATATTCGATATGCTAATTTTCCCTTGCGCGCTGCTTTTACCTCTTGCGTAACCCAAAGTAAACCCTTGGGTCGGACAAAAATCAAAGTCAAAGCGAGTAGCCACTCAGAAATAGACCTGATTGTCAAGACCATTCAACTGGGAAGTGCCCGAAAACAGGTGGATCGGGAAAGTGTCACCGTTATTATTGAGCCAGAAGACAAAGTAGTAACAATGATGTTGGGGAGCCAACCCACAGAAAAAGCGACAGTGCAATATATCAAACACTTTATTGAGCTTTTTCGAAAAGTGGGCAATCGTGGTTATTGTCACTTTCTGTTTGTCTTTTGCCAATATGACGCTTATCGACCCACTAGCTTGCTACATCGCGTACATTATGCCGCTTGCACTGCGAAAAACTACCCTAAACATTTCAATATTATACCGATGTGCTTCCAAGAGGATCAAGTGATTGCAACTCTTTACTCTAGAAGCGACGCAACTCTTACCCGCTCCGGGGGACTCACCTCTATGGAATTGATGTCTGTAGCCCAGGGAAAAATTTGGATTCATTCAGAGGCCGAAACCCCCTTTGAAAGGGACAGACCAAACTATTATGGTATGCCCGTTTGGGAATGGGGGAATGCTCGCTATCTAGAAGAAAAAAAAGGAGCAGAGCTCATCACACCCAACACTTTTTTCGATAGGTGTGGCCCGTTTTTCATGTGCAAACCGGCATCTGCTCATCATGCAGATATGTAGTTTTCGGACGGTTTCATTTCCTTGTCCACAATCAGAGTGACGCAACTATCAGACCATACGTTGAGAGCTGTTTCGACCATATCAAAAAAAAAGTAAAGAGGTAAGATCATTCCCATGATCTCTAAAGAAATACTTCGACTGTTCAGTAACGCGATTGTGAGAAAATAACATCCCATCGGAGTGCTTGCGTTGCCAATTGCAGCTAAAGAGGCAACCAAAACCCATACCACAAGCTCAAAAGGAGCGTAGAAAACCCCTTGAGTGAAAGAGACAAACAAAGAGGTGATCAGGATAAAAGCAGCGCAGCCATTCATATTGATGATTGAGCAGAGGGGAAGGCAAAGCTGTGCGATTTTATCTGAAACTCGCAACCCATTTTTAGCCGATGCAAGTGCAGCAGGCAAGCTGGCGTTGGAAGATCTTGTAAAAAAGGCGATGAGTAAAGCGGGCATCATTTTGCGCACCGCTCGCAGCGGGGAGATTTTTTTCCATTTAAGCAACGCAGGGAGAAGGACAAAACCGTGCAGAAGATTGGCGCCTATGATCATACATCCATACACAAAAAGTTGTTTTGACCCGCTTCTATGAATTCGAATATTTTGGCTAAATTGTACAGTAAATGCAAAGACAGCGATAGGCGTGATTTTGACGAGCCATGTGGACACCTTTAAAAGAGATTGAAAGAGTATTTGAAAAAAATTTTTTAAAGGGGTTGATAGAAAGCTGGGGAGCCGCATCAATAAGAGGCCTAGGATAGTGGCGAGAAGAGCTACTTGGAGGACGGGATTTTCCATGAGAGAAGAGGTCAGAGAAGGGGGAGCAATGTCGGACGCGCCATGTGGAAATAAGCTCTGGGAAGGGCAAACCTTTGTGGTTTTTTGCAAATGTCGGAGATAGGGCTCCATGCAGAGAAACACAAGTAGACCGATGATTGCCGCACACAATGTTGTCGCGACGGTATATTTTAAAACGGTAGCAATCAATTTTTTGGCTTCTAAAAATCCCTTGATCTGAATGATTGTGGACACAATAGAAAGAAAAATGGTGGGCAGAACAATCCATGTAAAAAGTTGGAAAAAGGTATTAGCAATCAAGTGGGTGACTTTTTCGACCAAAGGATGCTGCAAAAAGCTAGCGAGAACCCCCAGAACGAGTGCTCCAATTGAAGCTAGGTTGAAATAAGAGACAGTTTGCATAATGGGTAAATATGAAAGATATTCGATTATGTTAGTGAACAGGGCTTTTTTTCAAGATAAAAGGCAGTCGGAGAATTGCTAAAGAAAATCACGCAGGACGCTTCCTCTTTCGCACACATCCATTGAAAAATAAAATTGCATATTGTAAAGTTTTTCTTTACCAAGCTAATCTAATACGGAGGTTTAGTATGAAAAGCTGGTTTTTGATGTTGGGCGTGTTTTCTTGCTCACTCTTACCATTGTCTCTTGTGGCAGAAGATTCATCCGATTCTGATGCAGTAGCAGAAGATGTAATAGCAGAAGATGCAGAGCAAGAAAGGGATTTTGCACCTCTTCTTGGTGATCGGGGTTTTGTAGATAACTCTCATCATTTTTTCCGTCGTTTGTCTCGCAATATCGAGCGGAGAAGTAGTAGAATGATAAGACGCTCTGCAAGGTATTCAGATGCACCATTTGCCGTCTATTGGACAAAAAAAATATATGAAGACCAAAACTTTCTGGATAATGAAGATCATACTGCGATCCTCTCCTTTGTTGGTCTAGGCGTTTATGCACACGAAGATTTTCTCGATCAAGAAAAAATTTCCGAGTTCAAAAAATTGCAGGATCAGCTCTTCAAATCTTATATACAATATACGTATTCTGAAAGTTGGGACGGTATAGAGCAAATGGAAGAGAACCTAATGGTAGAGCTGAAAGAGTTTTGCACTCAATCTAAAGATCCTTTCTTCTCTGAAAAAGTGATTGCCTTTTTGGGTGATGCCGCAACTCGGATGGAGGCCTTGCTCAATGCACTTCCTTCATTTAACACAATAGATATACCCGATTTTTCAGATAATAGCGATAGGAAGCTCGTTCGCATCGCAGCGCAGTTCGAAGCTCTCCAGAATTTTACTGCTGATGATTTGAAAAAATCGGTAAAAGAACAGTATTCTCTTGATAAGATGACTCTACTTCTAGAAAATCTTAACGAGCAAGATGAAGACTCTTTGGATGAACTTGGGTAAGCAGACTAGCCTCTTGCGCTGCTAAAAATGGTGCAAGAGCAAGGCTCGTCCCTTTTATCGCCGCCTATCGCGGCGATTTTTTTTTGATGGGACCATCCTTTCGAAGAGATAGAATGTGCGCAGCTACGATTGCAAAAGCGCAGCTTACGTTTAGGGAGTTTTTAACCCCTAGAAGAGGGATCTGCAGAATGGCATCCGCCTTTTGAAGCGTTTCCGGTCTAAGCCCATATTCTTCGTTTCCAAGCATGAGACACCCTTTTTCTGGAAATATAAAATCAAAGTAAGCGGGGGCTGTTTTTACCGTTTCGAGGGCAATGAGTGGGCGCGGTAGTTCGCATAGTTGGGCGTTTGCTTTGGAAGGTACGTACTCTGCGGTTCCCATGGCCGCATCTCTTACCTTTTTGTTATCTATCCCAGGAGTATTTGAAGAAAAGTAGACACTACCGAGGCGAAACGCTTCGACGCTGCGCAAGATACTACCCACATTATGCCCCGAACGGAGGTTTTCTAGGTAAATAACCCAGGGAAGGTAGGGAGTTTGCGATAAAGAATCGACGCAGTTTATGAGAAAATGATGTTCCTTAATCGAGATCATCGCTTTTTTCAGGTGGTAGTGATATCTATCAGAAAGCAAGGGGAACAAGGGCTTAACGGGCAAGAGATCGAGCCATGAACAAATTTGTTGGTATTTTTCTAAATCACTCAGATTTTGCTTTTCGTGGAAAGAGCGTAGGAGAGCGGCCGCATGCTTGTGTTGCTGCTTTTCAGAAAGAGAGAAGAATTTTTTCCTATTAAACACGGGATGAGAGGTAATCTTCTAAATTTCCCTCGAAGACTACGATTCCCTCTTTTTCGAGGGCAATGACTTTGGTCGCCACTAAATCGATGAGATCTCTGTTATGAGTAGCTAATAAGACGGTGCCCGGAAATTCGCGTAGCCCGTATCCGAGGGCTGACACCGATTCTAAATCCAAATGATTGTTGGGCTCATCCAAAATAAGTGTGTTATGCTCACCGAGCATCAAATCGGATAAAATCAAGCGGGCCGTTTCTCCTCCAGAAAGTGCAGAGATATCTTTAAAGGCGTCATCCCCCGTAAACAGCATTTTTCCAAGGGCATTGCGTATATCTTGATCATATGCTTTGGCTTGACTTTGCTTGAGCCAATCAAATACAGAGATCGCCTGAGATATCTGGACGACGTCTGAGTGATTTTGAGGGAAGTAACCCACATAGACGTGATGCCCTTTTTCAATTTTTCCCCGATCCGGGCGCATCTTTGCGGCGAGCATTTTGAGCAAAGTGGTCTTTCCCATACCGTTGTTTCCGATCACCGCAACTTTGTCTCCACGGGCAATTTCGACCGAAAAATTCTGAATCACCTGGTTCGTGTCATAGGCCTTGCTTATGTTTTTGATTTTTAAAACTATTTTACCCGAGGGTTTTTCAGAAGCAAAGAATCGGACATAGGGGCGCTGAATATTGGATTGTTTGAGCTCTTTTGGTTGCAGGCGATCCATTTCTCTGACCCTTGAACGCACCTGGGAAGCGCGAGTGCCCGCACCAAATTTTGCAACAAAGTCTCTGAGCTGAGCAATTTTCTTTTCCCTCGACTTGTTCACTTGCTCCGCTTTTTCGCGCAAAGCGGATTTGGCAAACAGCATTTGATCATAATTGCCGGGATAAATGATGATCGTTTCATAGTCGATATCGGCAATATCTGTTGTGATTGCATTGAGAAAATGCCGGTCATGGCTGATGACGATCAGAGTGCCTGTATATCTGAGTAAAAAGGTTTCTAACCAACCGATCGAGTTGAGGTCCATGTGGTTTGTGGGCTCATCGAGAAGGAGGGCTTCTGGATCTCCAAATAGGGCCTGACAGAGCAACACACAAAACTGCGCGTCTTTTGGAATCTCTTCCATCTGTTTTTCCCCCATTTCTTCTGAAATACCCATGCCCACAAGTAGTGAGGTAGCCCGCGCCTCTGCAGTATAGCCATCCTCTTCAGCGATAATTTCCTCTAACTCACCCAAACGGATACCGATTTCGTCTGTGATCTCTTGTTCATACAGCCGGTCCCGCTCGGTAAGAGCATCCCACAAGACGCAGTTGCCCATTACCACCACATCTATTACCTTGCAATCTTTGAAAGCATCGATATTTTGATGTAAGAAACCAACTTTTTTTGGTAAATTGACACAGCCGGATGTAGGAGATTCTTTCCCTACTAAAATCTTCATCAAAGTCGATTTACCGGCGCCATTCGGACCCGTGAGGCCGTAGCGGTGATTAGAATTAAAGGCAACCGAAACATCTTCAAACAGAGTTCGGGTACCGATTTTTTTTGAAATTTTGTCTAATGTGATCATGTAAGAGTTATCATGCAAGATAGAGGAGTAAAGATCAATGCATCTCTCTTTGGCAATCAATCGATTTTTAGAATATATTGAATGTGTAAAAAATTTTTCTACCCACACACTGCGTAATTATTCCACCGACTTACTTTGTTTTACATCTTTTTTTACAAATGAAAGATTAGTTGATAGACTATCTAAAAAAGATATCCGCGCTTATTTAAATTACTTGCGTAGTCGAGGGCTTGCGAAGAGGACGGTGTGTCGTCATTTATCTTCCCTCCGATCATTTTTTACATATCTCGCCCGGGAAAAGTGGATAGAGTCAAGCCCTTTAGAATCAATCCATACTCCTAAATTGGATAAACCTATTCCTCGCGTGCTCTCCTATGAGGAAATCGAACATTTTTTTGCTCAACCACCGGTTGAAGAGTATCTAGGATTGCGCGACAGGTGCATTATGGAGCTTTTCTACAGCTCAGCACTGCGGGTCAGCGAACTGGCAAATCTCAACCGGGCAGATCTGGATCTAGAAGGTCGCAATTTTCGGATCAAAGGAAAAGGGAAAAAAGAGCGGATCGTACCGGTAACTTGCCGCACGATCGAGTGGATGCAAAAGTATTTAAACCATCCCAAGAGATTTGACATATATACACATCATGAAAAGCAGGGGCGTAGCGCAGTTTTTCTAAACAAATGGGGACAGCGACTGTCCTGTCGCTCAATTGCGCGGATGTTCAAGCGTTACCTGATCGCAAGCGGGCTTGCCGCTAGTGTGACGCCACACACGATCAGACATACGATTGCGACACATTGGCTAGAAAAGGGGATGGATCTAAAAACAATTCAAGTGCTTTTGGGGCATAGTCTACTTGGAACGACGACGATTTATACAAAGGTTTCCACCGGCCTAAAGATTAAGGAATATGAAAAGTCACATCCATCTACTAAGAAAAAGCTATCGGAAAAGGGGTAAGCCGGATTCTGTTTTGGGCAGCCATTCGTCTAGGGGACTTGTCACCAAGTTCCTCAAGCGTTTTTGGGGCTGTCGAGCGAAAAGCTCATTCAAGACATCCCCTCTTGCTTCAGGTGGGGTTTATAGCTTCAATGCGTTTCCGCAAAGAGGTCGAGCCACGAGCTCGACATTTTCATCCTGTCTGGCTCAAGGAGAAGCCAGCGGTCTGTTTTCTGTTACACTTTCCGTAGCCTTACAGCTCCCAGTATTTCACTGGCACCTTTTTCTGCGAAGTCCGGACTTTCCTCTCCCACTCGCCCCTCTTGGGAAAGAGGGCAGGGCAGCGACTGCATCCTTTTCCGAAGCAAACTGTTATGTTTTCACCGTGCGGCGGCGTCGACGGCGAGTTCCTACACCCGTTCCTTCTATTGACTCACTTTCTTGCCAGAAGTGAATTCGGGAGCAGTGTTCACAAAATACGAGCATCTCCCCTTTACGCACGAGGTTTTCGTGTTGAAGAGTCAAAGTGATATGGCATCCGCCACAAGTGTGATTTTCGATAGGTACAATTACGCGATCTTTTTTATTGCGAAGGAGCCGCTCATAGATTTTTAACCCCTCACAGTCCGCTTGACTCGCCACTTCCTGCCGCTGTTCTTTGAGTTTTTGCCCCTCTTCATTGATCTTATCAATGCTGGCCTTGATCTCATTTTCGAGCTCTTGACTATTGATGGCCGAAAGCTTTAAGCTTTCTTCGAGCTTTTCACGTATCCCTTCTTCCTCTGCCTTTTTATCTAAAACAGCCGATGTTTGCGTTTCTATTCTCTCTTTTTCCCTTTCCAAAGAATTCATTTCTTGAGTCAGAGCGTTAAACTCTTCTACTTTTTTGATGAGTCCCTGTTGTTCTTCGAGCTTTTTTCGCTTTGCAGAAAGATTTTGAATTTTTTCTTCAAGGCTAGAGACCTGCTCGCCCAAGCTGGCAATTTCTTCCCCTTTGATATCGAGCTGTTCTCGAAGCTCGACACGCAGATCTTCGATTTGTTTTAGCTCACTTTGCCGCTGCTTTTTGATCCGCATGAGCCGGATCATTTTAACGTCTAGCTCTTGAACTTGAAGAAGGAGGTGCAAAAACTCGTGCATAGCAAAATATTTCCAATAAAATATGAAAGAAAAAACTAATCCCATTTTATTCGTTTCTTTCCAAATTATTCAAGTAAAAATGAGAATAAAATCGGGTGGATGAGAGGTGAGTAGGGAAAATCCGAGATTGCTGCCCAATCCATGGAACTATCTTTAAAAAGAGGGAAAAGGTCTAGAAAAATTACGTGTTTGAAAAATAATTTTGGCTGCTTTAAAATACTGCTTTTTAATTTATTATTTTGAGGTCATTTTGGCACATTTCATCCCTTCCACGCAAAATGCAAAGCCGACTTACATATTAGGTTATGGAATAAGCGAAGCTTCTTATACCGAGTTAACACGTAAATTAGCACGTAATATTATTATGAAAAGAGGTGGAAAGATTGACGATCTTATACAAGCAAAAGACCTCACTGCCTGCATCATTGTTCCCTCCATTGCTGAAACTCAAACTAGTCCTCATTGTCTTAAAAATTTAAGAAAAAAAGATTTTGATCACTTGATCCAAGCTTTTTTTCTTAAAGAAGGAGGCCTTACTGGAACAGATTTCGAGCCTGGTATTAGTTATGTATGCAATCGCGCTAGATCTAATCAAGTGCCATCCGCTCCTACCGAGGAAGATGACAATCTTGCCGACAAAGTACTTTCAGGTGAAGTCAAAAAAAAAGATTTTGAACAAATCATCTCTGATTTGTGTTGGGACCGTGATATAAAAAATTTGCGTTATTATTCCTGGGAATTCCCCATAAGTGTTCTTGGAAAACTTATCAAAAAAATCGGCGACATAGCTAACCAAATATTAAAAATCGGATACTCGACCATTGTCTTTGTAGGTTGGTTGACCATTTTCGGTGTGGGTATCGCAGTTCTCTTCAGACCTAAAAAGGGTCCAGAGGTTGTGGAAGTTATGTCGAAATATATTGCTCCTGCATTTAAAGCAAGCATATCGACAATTCATATAAGTAAAGCATAAGAGGGTGTACACTACTCTAAATATAGTTAAATTGAATCTGCACTTCCCCATGTCTAAAGACAGGAAATTCCTGAAGAGTAGCTAGAAGCTCCTTGTTCATTTTGAATTTTAGATAGTAAGATTCTCTTTTTTAAAGAATTTTTTGCAACATAGTTCCTTTTCTATGAAAAAATTTTTTAAAAAAAGAATTTGTAATATAACTTAATGGTATATGGTATGAATTTTTTATTCATGGAAAAATAAATATATTGACGTAGCAATAGCGATAGACTAGAATTCTACTTTTTATTCAATTTTTCTTATGAATTTCACAGAAATATTGAAAAAGATCATTAACGAATTTTAATAATTAATTGATTACAGAAGGTAGATGATGAAATTTCCCCTTTTTTTCCCTTTTTTGTTTGTCTGGGCTTTTTGTCTCTTTGCTCATACAGGCTACGAAGAGATTATTGATAGAAACGAATTGGTCATTCGGACCGTTGGTCACTCTTCTCAGGTTAGGAGTAAAATAAAACTTGATAACGGCTTAGAGGTATTGCTTATCTCCGATCCTGGTGCCAGTCAATCAGCTGCCTCTCTTTGCGTAGAAGTGGGCTCTTGGTCCGATCCCCTGGCTTACCCCGGTATGGCTCATTTTGTCGAGCACCTCCTTTTCTTGGGGAGTCACACCTATCCAGAAGAGAATGGATTTATGAAACAGGTATCACAAGGAGGTGGAGTGCGCAATGCGTTTACTGTTTCTGACCGAACTGTCTACACATTTTCAATCAATCACGACGAGTTTTTGACCACTTTGGATTATTTCGCCCACATGTTTATCGACCCTCTTTTCCCCCAATCTAGTGTGGAGCGCGAATTGCATGCCATTGATCAAGAACATGATAAGAATATTGAACAGGATAATTGGCGCACAGTTATGGTCATGCGAGAAATGGGAAATCCAGATCACCCCAATGCCCGTTTCGATTGCGGCAATGTCTCAACTCTTGAGGGAATCCCCAACACAGCCATCACTCAGTGGTATCGGGACCATTACAGCTCCGATAAGGCCCATTTGGTCCTTTATTCCATCGAGAAAATCGATAAGCTCAAAGAGATAGCCGTTGCTTATTTTTCTGCTATGCCTCTCGGCTTATTGCCTAAGGAAACATTTTCAACAAGGCTTACAACTGCCGATCAAGAAGGTACGATGACATACATCACGCCTATCCAAGAAATTAGAGAGCTGCGTGTGGCGTGGGAACTTCCCCAGGAGGCCTTTACCAACAAGGAGGATAACCCAATTACTCTCCTCTCGAGGATCTTATCTAGTAAACACCGAAACAGCCTATACAACCAATTAAAAAAAGAGCAACTCATCCGAGGGATTTCTGCGTATCCCGTGAATTGTTCTAAAGATAGTGGTTTTTTTGTTATCAATTTCAATTTAACACCAAAGGGAGTGGCCCAAAAAGATTATATCTATACCCGTTTATTTGAATCCCTGAACAAGCTGAAAGTAGAGGGCATTCCCCGCTATGTTTTTGAAGAAGAGCAAATACAGGCACGGTTCAATTACGAAGGCCAGCCAATCCATCCCTTTGAATGGGTTGAGAATCTTGCTTATTGCATGGCAGAAGAACCGCTTGAAACATTCCCACAAAAACTCAATGTTTCCTCTACCTACAGCCCTCAAAAAGCTCTAGATTTTTTAAGCTATCTCGATCCTTGCAAGGCACTCTATATTCTGAACGCTCCCCCAGCAGAATCAAAAGTCAGCGGAAAAATGAAAGAAAAGTGGTCGGGAGCAGAGTATACAATTGAAAAAATCGACAATGCAAAGATGAAGAAATGGAGCACAGCACAGCCGAGCACGTGGGTAATCTGCCCGGAGAAAAACCCCTATATTATTTCAAATGATGATTTGAAGAAAGCCCCTATTCCACAGCTGCTTACACAAGATGAATACGGTAAAGTATACTATTGGGAAAATGACAGGTATCCCGAGAAATCGGTCTCTTGGACTTTTAGCTTCAAATCACCACATATCAAAAAAGATCCACGCCAGTGCGCACTACTCGATTTGTTTGAAAAATGCCTCGATGACCATTTAAATTTCGAGAATTATTACGCCCGTGCTGGGGGTTTAATAGCTAACACCAAAATAGAAGAGTGTAAACTTACTTTTTTTATCAAAACCTATGGTCAAGATGCCCTCCCTATTTTAGAGGGTATGCTAGACGGATTACATGCATGCGAATGGACAAAAGAGGAATTTGAACTGAATCACCGCCTACTAATGGAGAGCTACGAAAATTTTTACAAGTGCCCCCCCTATGAGCAAGTTCTGGGTTTGACGAAAGTGGTTCTACTCAAAAATTATCCCAAGCCAGATGATTGTTTGTCAGCACTGCGCAACATCACCTATGAAGATTTTCTTGAGTTTAAAACTGCTTTCCCCCAGCAATTGTATGTCGAAGCAATGCTTGCGGGAACACTAAGAAAAAACGATGCCGAGCAGGCGTGGCAAAAAGTGCAAACAAAGTTGAATTACACCCCTTTTCCACAAGAAAAATCGATGCCAAGCGCCCCTTTTTTGATGTCACCAGATATAGGTCCTTGTAAACTGCATCAAAGCATCAATGCACTCGGTCATGCTGCTATCTTAGTAGTGCAAAACGACACCTACTCTCTTGAGAAAAGCGCATCTGCGTCTGTCTTAGAAGTGGCGCTGAAAGAAGATTTTTTTGATACTTTGCGTACAAAACAGCAAACAGCCTACATTGTCAAATCCGGTACAATTGATGAAGATGGGCAATTGCAGCACTTTTTTTTAGTCCAATCGAGTACTCATAAGCCGGACGAACTCATCCATAGATTTGAACTATTTTTAGAAGGTTATGTTAACGATTTTGAATCGAAGATTTCGAGAAGCGATTTTGAAAAAATCCGAGAAAGCATCGCAGCAGAGTGGGCAAAGCCTCCGGAAAATTTCTTCGAAATGACGTCGACTTTGTATGAATTAGGGTTTACACACGGATCAAATTTCCACTACAGAGAAGAGAGAGCGCAAGCGATTGCAGATCTTGATTACGAAACATTTAAGAAATATTCCATACAGTGCCTTTCTCGAAAAAATTCAAGACGCATTGCCTTGATGCTTGAGGGGTACTTACCCGAAGGAAAAAGTTTTGATTACAAATCATTATCAATAGAGGAGTTAAAACACCAAAGTAGTGAGAGTGAGGCCCAATAAAGTAGATGATGAAATTTCCCCTTTTTTGTTTGGCTAGGACTTTTGCTCATAAAGGACCATCGCACAGTGAGGGGGGGTGGTGTCCTCCATGCCCCCCCTGATCGATTCCCTAGGCCTGGTATACCACCACCCCTTAAGCTTGGTCGACTTTCTTTATAGAAGGCCTCAAAAAGAGATGCTGAAACGGAACATTGCCTCTTTTCTGATGGGGTCTGTAACGACTGTAAACTGAACGGGGTCTTTTTTGACAGAAACTCCTACCTGTCCTAGAACGTTCATTCCTGCTTTCAAGATTTTGTCATCTTCTGTCTTGTACGATACACTCAGTTTTTCAGGATGGAATTGGAGTTTTTGCTCTGGTGTTGGCAATGATATTGGCAATGATTTTTGCTCTGGTGTTGGCGCTGGGGAGTTTCCTACTTGTGTCGTCATCTGAAATTACCTTTCTTTAGTTTTTAGAATAGAGTATATTTTAAACTTGAAGAGCATTTAAAGCAAAGGTGTTAGTTGAAAAAATGGGTGAAAAAAATCTTCCAAAAATGCCTGCCCGTTCAAATATTGCAATCTTCTGTTGAGTTTTCATAGGCTTATCGACTGTGTTGAAAAAAATGGGGGAAAAAAACTCAAAAGGGAAAACAACCTGACCTTAATAGGAAATTGAAACCGTAGGGATCGACTGGGAGGTGCCGCAAAATGGCTATGGTTTAAGGAGCAAGAAATTTAAAAATATCCTAAAACATGCCACCACACGTTTCCAATTATAAAATAAATGGTAAAATTGATCAGGCTAGCAAAAAAGCCGAGTCGCCACCAATCAATAATTTTGATATACCCAGACCCGAAAAAGATCGGAGCAGGGCCACAACCGTAATGTGTTAACCCTCCAAAGAGACTACTCAAAAAGGCAAGCGCAAGGGCCGCAATAATGGGGGGCGTTCCTGCTGCAATACAAAGTAGTAAAAAAGGGAGGTACATAGAACCAATGTGCGCAACCACGCTTGCAAAAAAATAGTGAGAATAAAAATAAAGAATGGACAAAACGGCAAACGCCGTGAACCAATGGAGCCCTGCGACACGTGTTTGAATCTGTTTACTAAACCACGTTACTAAACCAAGTTCATTGATAAAATTGGCCATCATAAGGAGGGTTGAAAACCAGATCAACGTGTTCCACGCCCCCTTCTCCTTAATGATATCTTCCCATGTTAAAACAGAGGTGAGCAAGAGCAAAGAAAGACCAATTAAGGCCGCAGTTACAGCGATCATTCCAATATTTCGACCAAAAATCCAAAGGGTAATTAAAAAAACAAAAGTCACGAGCATAATCCATTCTTGTGATCGGATAGATCCCATCTTTTTTAGCTCTACTTCGGCAGTTTTTTTCGCGTGAGGGGTTACTTTTATTTCTGGGGGGTAGAATAGGTACAAAAAGAGGGGAATCACAATCAAAGCGGTAAGTCCGGGAACAGAGGCTGCCAAAGCCCAAGTTCCCCAAGAAATGTTGATGCCTAAATCCCCTAATATGTTTGCAATGAGGGGATTGCCTGCCATTGACGTGAGAAACATACTACTGATTACCACCGATCCTTGAAACGAGGCCTTCATCAAGAACGCACCGATTCTCCTAGGATGGCTATATGGCTCGCTTCCAAGGGTCGTAGATAAAGATTTGACAATGGGATAAATGATCCCTCCGACTCGGGCCGTGATGCTGGGTATGGCAGGCGCTAAAATCAAGTCAGTTAAAATAATTCCATAGGTCATCCCAAGCGTGGTTTTTCCAAGACATTTGATAATGAGATACGCAATTCTCTCTCCCAGCCCAGTTTTGATGAACCCACGTGAGATAAAAAAAGCAACTACCACGAGCCAAACAGTTGTGTTCACAAATCCACTAAAAGTTTGTTTAAATTCCAAAGTGTGGGTGGCTACTGTGAGCGTCAATCCTAAAAACGCGGTTGTACCTATGGGAAGGGGGCGTAAAATGATGTTGACAACTGTAAAAATAAAGATGGCAAACATGTGCATAGCTTGCACAGTGATCCCCTCTGGAGTGCGCAAATTCCAGATGATAAGACCCACAATGACACTGACAATCAGTGACATTATTTTTTTATTTACTATCTTGGACATTTTCCCTTATCTATGCCTTGTAGAACGACACTCCACAAAATGGTAGATGCCATTTTTTTTTAAAGCAAAAGAAATCGATATTCTCTGGATTGCAAAGTCTTTTTGGGCAGGAAGCGATTGAACCTAAAGAAAAGTGGGCTTTTAGGGAAAAAGCAAAAGACTTTTTTCCCTTGTACACTCATTTGGGCGCACTGCGCTGCCTTGTTTCTTTTTTTGCTCCGTGGCTTTTGTTAACAAGCAAAAATAAAAAAAGTGTGGCCACAATCGTAACAGACCTCAGGTGGAACAGAGTATAGAGCCCCGCAGTTTGTGCACATATACTCGACTGCGCATCTATGTGCGTACTCTCTTTGCTCACTATGAGAGTGTAAACAATTCAAATTAAGGGGGATATTAGAAGGGATATTTTGCTTTGTGCCAAGTTGTATGTTTTCTGCATGTAGATGACCTACGTAGCAATTTGAAGTATCTTTTTTTTCTATCTGATTAGAGAGAAAGAGAAAAAAAAGAAGAAATACAGATAAAAAAATAGAGAGAAAATGGATCTTTTTTGAAAAATTTTCCGTATCTCTTTCTTCTCTAAGAAGAGGGGGAGGGAGTAATTTTCTCATTTTAAATATCAACCTTACATTTGACAAATCGATTGCTTCCACACTCGGGGCAAGAGGGAAGTTTGGGGTGATACACACAGCGACAGTCTAAACACATAAGCCCTTTTACACATTTTAGCTTTCTGGGGCCGATCTTATAGTCCCTTTGAGGCATTGAGGTTTTCTTAACCTCAACTGGAGGCCCACCAGGGGCCTCAAGTCTAGAGACGTCTTCGCTGCTTTCTTCCTTTTGGGGATCCGATTGTTTTGAGATAGGCAATTTTTGGGAAACTGAGTCCTTTTTTTTCTCCGTGTTCTCTAAAGCGACCTCATCCTCTTTTCCCTCCCGGGAATCCAATTTTTTTTGAATAGAAGAGGTTGAGTCTTCCTGCTCCTGAGCGGGGGGAGAGACACATAATCCTGAGTAACTGGGCCCCTTAAAGGTCTCGACTTTGATGGACCGTTTGCTTCCACATTTGGGGCAAACCGAAAGATCATCAGGATACATGCAGGGACAGTCCCGACACATAAATCCCTTTTCTTTAGGGGGCACTTCCTCCCCTTCCTCCTCTTCTTTTTGCAAACTTGATTGTAAAACAGCTAATTTACCTGTGCAATTTGGGAATTCCTTGCTTGCGCAGTGAGATCGAACTGAGTGAAGCCCCAAATAGCTATTAGGAGCGTTTTCAACATGAGTTAAAAGCTGCTTGTTGCATATATCTTGCCCGCACATTGCGCAGCATAAAGAAAGGAAACATGTGGTAATAGAAAAAAAATCAAACAAAACAAGACCTCCACTTTGAAAATTTGCAATTACATATTTTTTGGGAGTACTACCTTAGTCTAAAGGCAAAGGCCTTTGTGAGGATTGACACCCAAACCGTCTAGCCCGAGGGTTATTTGAAAAATATTTTACAACACAAGGCCTTAAAGTCAAGTCGATCTTTACATTATCATCCTCAAGATAAATCATTCGACGAGATAAGGGGAATTGTGACATAATTCCGATTTGGATCCGTACATTCACTTGATCTGCATAAAAATTAAGGAAAACAATGACATGTCCTATCTCGACCAATATTTGAAAGCGATCCCTACAAGCAAGAGAAGCTCTGCTGCAATTGCCCATTTTGCTGCTCTTGATCATCTAAAATTGGATCATCCAGAGGTTGCGCATGCGATTATGGGAGAGTTGCAAAGCCAACGCTCTTCGCTCAAACTCATTGCCTCTGAAAATTACAGCTCTTTTGCCACTCAATTGGCAATGGGGAATCTCATGACGGATAAATATAGCGAAGGATACCCAGGCCACAGGTTTTATGCGGGGTGTGAGAATGTTGACAAAGTGGAATCTTTGGCCGTGCAAGAACTCAAAGAGCTCTATGGATGTGATCATGCCTATGTGCAGCCCCACTCGGGAGCAGATGCGAATTTGGTTGCTTTTTGGACGATCCTAGTAGACCGTATTCAAAATCCGGAGATCGAAAGATTGGGGAAAAAAAAGCTAGATGAGCTTTCTTGCAAAGAGTATGAAACGATGCGCATTTCTATGCTGAGCCAAAAAATCATGGGGCTTTCTTTAAGTTCTGGAGGGCACCTCACCCACGGGTACCGGCATAACATCTCTGGAAAAATGTTTCGGGCTGTTTTTTATGATGTCGATCCCAAAACTGAGCGAATCGATTACAAACAGCTAGAGCAATTAGCTAAGCGGGAAAAACCGGCCATCTTAATTGGAGGATATTCCGCCTATCCCAGATTGCTCAATTTTGCCAAGATGAGAGAAATCGCCGACTCTGTTCAAGCGGTATTAATGGTGGATATGGCCCATTTTTCCGGTTTGGTTGCGGGCAAGGTGCTGCAAGGAGAGTACGATCCAGTCCCCTACGCCCACATTGTAACATCTACGACTCATAAAACGCTCAGAGGGCCGCGCGGTGGTATGATCCTGTGTCAAAAGAAATATCAAGAGATTGTGGATAAGGGGTGCCCCCTTGTCTTGGGTGGCCCTTTGCCCCATGTAATGGCTGCAAAAGCGGTTGCGTTTCGTGAAGCTCAGACCCCTTTTTTCCAGAGGTATGCAAATCAAGTGATCGACAATGCTCGAGCACTTGCGAACCGTTTCATCGAAAAAAAAGTTAAACTATTTACGGGGGGGACAGACAACCATTTGGTTGTACTCGACGTAGCGCACAGTTTTGACCTGACGGGGCGTCAAGCGGAAATAGCGCTCCAAAGAGCGCAGATGAATGTGAACCGCAATGCAATCCCTTTTGACATCCATGGCCCTTGGTATACCTCGGGCATTCGATTGGGAACAGCTGCGCTGACGTCTCTGGGGATGAAAGAAGAGGAAATGAACCACATTGCTGACTTGATTGTGGAGCTTTTGCAAAAATCAAGCGCTCGCAAGGCGAGTCGAGGGGAAAAGCTTAGCAAAACAAATGTTGATGTTGACCCTAGCACTTTGAGCAAAATTCAATCTGAAATTAGCTCTTTACTCAATCAATTTCGGCTTTATCCAGAGCTAACAGATGCAAAGATTTTACCCCATACATTAAAAGGAGAAGACGCATATGCCACGAGTAAAGGATAAGGAGATCATTCAATTAGAAGAAGATGATGATGAGGAGGAGGAAAGAAATAGACATTTTGACTCATTTGATCATAAGCTAGACAACCTCTTGCTCAAGCACCGTCGGATTTTTTTTTCCGACGCCGTCACGGGTAAGACGACCAAAGATGTGATTCGCAAACTTTGGTATTTGGAGTTTGTAGACCCCGGCAAACCGATCCTATTTGTGATCAACTCCCCAGGTGGATCTGTCGACTCCGGTTTTGCTATTTGGGACCAAATTCAAATGATTTCTTCCCCCGTAACTACCCTAGTGACCGGGCTGGCTGCTTCTATGGGATCGATTTTAAGTTTGGCCGCAGCGCCCAAAAGAAGATTCGCTACCCCGTCGGCACGCATTATGATACATCAGCCGTTGATTGCGGGTGTTATCCAGGGGCAAGCAACCGATTTGGAAATTCAGGCGAAAGAGATTATCAAAACGCGCAGCCAAATTGTCGATCTATATGCAAAAGCAACCGGTAAGAAAGCAGATATTATTGAAAAAACGATTGATCGGGATACTTGGATGACGGCAGAAGAAGCGATTGATTTTGGATTGCTCGATGGAGTTGTCACCTCTTATAAGGGCCTCGGATTTGAATGAGGTTTTCAAAGTACCACGGTACGGGTAACGACTTTATCCTGATTGCCGATCATGATGCAGATTCTTTTCCCAATGTGGCAAAAAAAGTTTGTGCGCGCCGATATGGAGTAGGCGCCGACGGTGTCATCCTCGTTAGATCTCATACGCACTCTCAAGCTGTTGTTACCTTGTTTAACCCGGATGGTAGTCTGGCCGAAATGTGTGGAAATGCGCTCCGTTGCATTTGTCAATTTCTCATAGATAGGGGGTCTCAAAACAAAGAGCTCTCGGTTACTTTGAATAAGAAACAGTACTTGGTTTTGGTCCAAGGAAAGGATTTCGTAGTGGATATGGGGCTGCCTTCTATCCTCGAAGAGGGCACGTTAGATGGAATTTCTTATACCCATGTTGATTCGGGGGCTTCCCATTTCGTCCATTTTTGTGAAAATGTCCACCTGGAAGATTTTGGGCGGATCGCACATCATTTCCGTTTTCATAAACGGTTCGACCCCGTGGGGGTCAATGTGAATTTTGTCCGTTTGCTTTCTCCCAAGCTGTTACAGATGCGCACCTACGAAAAAGGGGTAGAAGGGGAGACCCTATCTTGCGGAACGGGGGCGGTTGCCTCCTGCGTTGCAGCTTGGAAAAAATATGGAATTTGTGGTGAGATTGATGTCGAGTTTGCGTCCAAAGAGCATTTAGTGTTCGACCTCGTGGAAAAGGGAGGCGTGCTTTGTAGCGTAAAGATGAAAGGGGGAGCAGTCTTTGTGTATCGAGGGGAATGGGCAAGATGAAAATTGGAATTCCAAAAGAGATTAAAAATCACGAATATCGAGTTGGAGGAACCCCACTTCTCGTTAGATCGCTTGTTGAAGCGAATCACCGAGTCATCGTGCAAAAAGATGCCGGCAAAGCAATTGGTTTTGAAGACAGTGATTTCAAGCGCGCAGGTGCCGAGATTGTTTCATCTATAAAGGAGGTATACGAAGCAGAGATGATCATCAAAGTAAAAGAGCCTCAGCAGTTAGAGTACCCGCTGCTCAAAAGAGGGCAAATTTTATTTTGTTTTTTACATCTGGCCCCCGATATGGAGCAGACAGCCGCACTGATTGAAAAAGAGGTGGTGGGGATTGCTTTTGAAACGGTTATGGACCCTCAAGGGCGCTTGCCTTTGCTGATGCCCATGAGTGAAGTAGCAGGGCGCGTTGCTCTTCAAGCGGGCGTCCATGCGCTCCAAATCACTTCCGGAGGCCGAGGTGTGCTCATCGGAGGCGTACCCGGAGTGCAGCCAGGCAAGGTCGTGATTGTGGGTGGAGGTGTTGTGGGCACGCAAGCTGCAGAAATTGCCGTGGGCCTGAGAGCAGATGTGACGATTCTCGATCACTGCGTTCCACGCCTGCGCGAAATAGACGCGCTTTTCAAAGGTAAGGTCAAGACGGTCTACTCCAGTTCGACTACTTTAGAAAAAGCGGTTAAGAGGGCCGATCTGGTCATAGGAGCTGTTTTAGTTCCGGGAAAAACAGCTCCCAAGCTGATTACCAAGAATATGGTCTTTGGGATGAAAAAGGGATCTGTGATTGTAGATGTGGCCATTGATCAAGGAGGGTGCGTTGAAACCTCTAAGCCTACTACACACGAATCGCCTACTTTCATTGATCAAGGGGTTGTTCACTACTGCGTCACAAATATCCCAGGGGCATGCGCGCGTACGGCGACCATGGCGCTAAATAATAGTATCTTCCCCTACGTTCTTCGATTAGCCAATAATGGGTACAAGAAAGCGCTGCTCGAAGATCCCCATTTCCTTTTGGGTCTCAACGTCGCTTTCGGCAAGGTGACCAATCAACATGTCGCAACCGATTTGGGATATGACTATCATCCACCCGATCAAATATTAAAAAGCCTTTAGAGCCTAGCTAATGACGTTTCCCTTTAAAAATCAGCATCGACAAGAAGGAAACTTCTTAGCTAATGCGGGGGGTGTGAAAAACATCTTTTTTTCGTGGGGGACATACCAAGTAGAGGTGTTTGAAGAGGCCGTGCAGACTACCTTTTGGCCTTTTTTGCAAATCGGCGATAAGGGAGAGCTTAAAGATTCTTTTTGTACGTGCGAAGTGGCCGAAAAGGAGAAGTCGTGCGCCCATCTGGCAGCAGCTTTTCTTCAAATTAGTGGAGATAAGCCCTTGCACGTTCGATTTCAAGACAGTTTTTGGAACCACCTTTGCTTCGCAGCATTTACCCTTTTTGGAGCTGAATCCGATATCTGGCAAAAAAAGAGCGAAGAGAAATTTTCCTGTTTTTCTCCTCAACATGAAGAGCTCATCTCTTTGCATGTCAAAACGGAAAAAGGGCAACATATCTTAAATGAGTATATATTCCAGCGGGTGCCTGAAACAGAGGAGATCTCTTTACTGGCAAGCATCGCAGCGAATCTTCCGGGAACATGATTAACCTTGAAATTACAGAGTTCTCTGAATGTACCTTCTGCCAGCACATGCACCTTTTGCATGTTTGGAGGACGAATTTCCTCATCCCACAACTGACTGAAGCGTTCGAAAGGAATTTGTTCCCCCTCTATATCCAAAGCAAATGCAATCAAGTGATGGCTTAAACCGTAATTCTGCCTGTTTTGAATATTAAAGCCCACCATTTCGCAGCGGAGGAAGACAGTATTGATTTTATTTTTGTCCATCCAGTGATTAACAGCAAAAATATCTTCTGTGTATTTTTTCTCTACAAGTCCTGCCAAAGGATCACTTTTGCTATGTACCTTGGTCAGTCTTTTGTATAAACAAACGTTACCATTCCTGTCAACTTTAATGGTGGTGTTAATACCATCGTGCTTTTCTGTTGCGACACATTGAAGCGCATCCACATCCACTTCATTGATGGATCGCAATTCAGACATGAACCTGTGGTGTTTTTCCTGATCCGTTCTGGATCCGATGATCGAGTTAAAATATCCAAAGCCGAGCTGGCTTCCTTCGTTCTCGTAATTTACGGTTATTCGATAATCATCAAGACTTTTACTCTCAGGTGTTGTCGCACATATGCCTTCATCATTCTTTACCTGAGTTTCCGGCTTTACCACTTGCTTTGTGCAGCCATCCACTGAGCATTCATTTGACAATCGGTTTGTCGGTGTTGTTGGCGGTGAAATTTTTGATGGTGTAAACATTATTCAATAGGCTACGTCTCATATTGATCAACATAAAATAATCCGCCATCCTGTGCAACGCAAGGAATTGACGACCTTTAATCATTTGCATTGATATCCCAACACTCCGAAGAAAAAGCCCAAGTAGAAAAAAAATTATAGGAAAAAAATCAGGGATGTATCGTG
>JAQFVP010000014.1 GCA_027942475.1 Simkania sp.
ATCATCACGTTGCGACCTATCCAGCAATACTTGCCAATATTGAAGGATAGGTCGCAACGTGATGATCATGCCTGGAGTAACCATTGGCGATGCATCAATAGTCGCCGCTGGCAGTGTTGTTGTGAAAGATGTTCCTCCCTATACAGTAGTAGGTGGAAACCCGGCTAAAGTCATTAAACAGAGAAATCAGAACAAGCTGGAAGCATTAATTCACGAAAAACGATGCTATGAGGATCCTGAGGCCAATTCGAATAAGAAGAAAGTCTTTATTTAGCTTAGAAAATCATCATCACACCAATATTCACATTGCATCAATCTCATCAGCTACTGAACAACCTGTGGATCAGTAGCCCGACCATTCAGTTAATGAGTCAATCTGCCACCACGGAACACGCTCACAATTAACTCCCTTTTAGGGCCAGGACTTCCATGCTAACTGGGGTAAGCACCTCACCACAGTAAAAAAGGGAGTTAATTGTGAGTGTGTCCCAAGTAGGAGAGGTGTCCACTACCACAAAATCGAATTGATTTTCCAAAGGTAAGAGTGCGTTAGAGAGGGTGTGCTCTCCCCCAAAATCAATTTGCCCGATCAACTTCTTAATGCCAGAAAGAGCACTTCCACCAGATAAGATCCACAGGTTGTCTCTTGCTTTGTGGATTGCTTTGTCCACATCTATTTCTTCGTTTAACACATCTGCTAATCCGTATGTAGGATTGGCCCCGAGCAGGAAATCATCTCTTCCCTGATCATCTGTATCTACAAGAAGCACCCTTTTCCCCAATAAAGCGATTCCGTGAGCAATAGAAACACAAGTTTTTATTTCTTTTTACACGCACTTCCAAGCTAGCAATATATATGGTTTTAATTAAAGGCAGAAAATACCACTATTGAAATCTTATTTGGAGGGGGTTTTTTCACCGATTTTTTCAACACGGTCATATCTTTTTTTGATCATCCGAGGTATAATTCTTACTTGATGCCAAAACTAAAAAAAGAAAACATTCGGCAACGCCAGCTTAAGCTCAAGCTCACGAAAAAACAAGAGAGCGAGCTAAACCGCTGGATGTTTCACCTCTATCCGAGTCTCTATGGCAGCTGCCAGGAGAAGATGATTTTGTTAATCTTTTAGCGGGTCATTCCAAAAAATTTGGAATTCCCAGCCATACCATACAAGATAAGGAATCTTGAGGATGGGCTGGCGTACTAGGCAGCGGTCTAGTATGATATCACTGAGGCCCTTGAATTTTTAAGAAAATTTTTATCAAAACAAGAATCAAAAGACAACCATAAGCTTTAATACGCCAAGATTTTTTTATCTTAAAAACTTCAATAAATACTGCTCCCTCCAAAAAAAAACATATTATGTCTACAGGATCTAATGACATTTTAATTTTAAAAAGGAGGTCTGTTGTCGGGGACTAAACCGTTTGGGAGGTTTGGGAGGTCAGGCACCAAAAAGGTTAGCCCGCACATCGAGCAAGGCCACACGCATCCAGGAATTCCTGGTGGGGAAAAACCTAGAGCACCTCCTATACAACTCGTACAAGTTAAACAACTAAACAATCCAGCGTCAGATTTTTGAATTGCTTGAGCGCTTAAAAGCAAAACAACTGGCACCGCAATTTTATTTAATTTTCGTGCTATATTTGAAGGGGAATCGAGTTGAAATCTGGGAAAGCTTGGCAAAGAGTTGTAAGAAATATTTAATATATGGTTCATATCATTCCCCTAATATTTAAAAAATTGTCTAAAATTTTACAATCCCTTGGATTAAAGTTAAAGTTATATTTGTGACAACAATCCCTTAAAGGGGATTGGGTCAAGAGCGTCTTTCTTGTGGTTTTCCCGCTAGTCCAGAATAAGAAAATTCCCTTTTTTAAGGTCGCAAAGTTTTGCAAGAAGATGTAGAAAAATGGATGAAAGAGTACAATGAAGATCGCCCTCATATTTGGAAAGTATTGTTATGGCAAAACACCTTGGCAAACTTTTAAAGAGTCAAAGCATCTTGCACAAGCTAAAATGCTGGACGAAATACATCTGACAGAAAGCACTGTTGGATAATAAGTGACTGTATAGACCAACAGGTTTGAAAAATCTCAATTATAGATCCCGACCGAGATTTGCTTCCATCTCTTCTGAAGAAGGAGTAATAGAAAGCAAAAATCTTCAACCTAAAAGTGGAAGACCCAATCTGCTTTTTCTTATAGACAGTGCAAATGGGAGCTGATATACCTCGTTTAGAGACCCATGCTTACTCAATTTTGATCAGTTCTAGGGTGCACGGATACAACGGATGATCCCGAAAAAGCTCCATTTTACTTTTGGGACCAAAGACCTTCCTAAGGTGTACCGAGACAATCTCGCTCGGTGGCAGCGGGCATGCCCAAAATGGGAGCATTGTTTCTACACAGATCTAGATATCTATGCATTTTTTAAAACTCATTTTCCCCATTATTACAAAGAGTTAGAGAAAATCCCCTACAAAGTGGTCCTTGCCGATTGCTTTCGCTATGCAGTTTTGTTTGTTTATGGTGGATGTTATACAGATATCGACACCTTCCCCTTGCAAGAGCTTCCTGAGAAGTGGCTGTTTTATCAGTGCGTTGTGGGATATGAATACCAACCTTCGAAGTTCCCCGAGCTATTTAGACCTACGAAAGGGCATAGGGAAACCCTTTGCCAATGGACCTTACTCAGTGAGCCAAGCCACTTTCTTTATGAGCGAGCTCTTGCAGAAGCTTTTACCCGTTTAAAACGGGCCAATTACCAATTAAAAACAGCATCTCACATATTGGAAGCAACCGGGCCTTATATGATGACCGACGTTTTTGAACGGTATCAGTATCAAAACCAAAAAACACTTCTTTTGCTCGATGCCGATTACTTTAGCTGCGGCGATCAAAGAGACTTTTTGCCCACCCATCGCAGCGTTGTGTATCATCAGTACCACGGGGCCAACCGCTGGATGGTAGAATTGAAATTACCTCACTTGGATTTTGGATATCGAGAGCATATGCAAAGAGATGCTCAATTGCCGATTGATTGAGAGTCAGAAAATTCCAAAGAGAGTGCAGGCCGTTTGCGGATGTTTTTTCTCCCTCGGAGGCGCTCCCCCTTTTTCATCGAAACAAACTTGCAACCGCATCCTTCTTGCATAATCTTTCTAATTAGATTTTTTGAAAAGGTGTGATCTAGCCGTGGATCAGATAAAAGAAGGCAGGGGGTATTGCCCTTTTTTGTCTGATCCCCAAGTGCGTTGCAAAGGTCTTGAGACCAATCTTCCCCCTTTTTGTGGAGCATATAAACGGAAGGGAATAGTTTGATCAAAAGATGCCATAGCTGCTTTTTCTGTCTTGGGATATAAAGGTGTAGCCTCGGATAATGGGCCGAGAGCAAACAGAGAAGGAGAGGATGCATCTTTTGCGCGGTGAGAACGAAAGACTTTTGGTTTCCCAAGTGATATTGCATATCCACTTTGTAGAAAAGTTTGATCAGTAAAAGGGATAAATAGCTGAAAAAATAACTAAAGAGACTGGATGTGAGCGACAAGGCGATGAAAAAAATCAAAAACGAGGTGCCCATGAAACCTTGCGCCGCTGAAAGTCCCAACTGCTCTCCCAAAAAGTAAATAAGTATGGGCGCAATAAGCACCCCGGAAAAACTCAAAACATTAGAAACAGCAACAATCTGTCCCCGATTCTTTTCGGGGCTGTAGGTTTGGATGTAAGAGTTGAGAGGGACGATATACAAACCCCCACAAACTCCGATGAAAAAGAGGATGATTAGGGCGGGGATGAGATGAGTGATTAGGGAAAAAAAGAAAAAAGTGAGCGCAAGCATTATTCCGGCAAAACAAGATAGACCCACTTCAATCCGCTTTCGCAGCAGACGGCCGGCGAGCAAAGCCCCACAGGCAATTCCGACCGCTGTGAGCAAGAAAAGGTACCCTCCACCCACTTCATTTATTTTCAATGTTTGGATCGCATAGGGAATCACATTGAGTTGAAAATAGGCCCCTATGAAGAGGAAAGAGGAAGAGCCCAGAATCACATTGAACAAATAGGGAATTTTCTTGGCCTGTTTTAAATTGCGGTAAATTTCTGAGAAAAAAAAGGGTTTCATAGCCTGTTTACACTGCTTGGGCTCAGTGTATGGAAGAAAAAGGGAGGACACGAACCCAATAATGGCAATCAAGGTGCAAGCGCAGGCTGTGATTGCAAAGTGGCGCCTGGTGATTTGGGTCAAAAATGAGGCCAAAAATGTCCCAAAAATGATCCCTAAATAGGTAAATGAAGTGAGCGATCCATTTGCCTTGGAAATTTTTGAGGGGGAGCTGACAATTTCGGGGATGATGCTATATTTGGGGGGACTAAAAAATGCGCTCTGCATTGAGAGCAAAAAAAGAAGCGAATAGCTAGCCCACTCCGATTGGAAAAAAAATGCCGCAATCCCAAGTCCCATAATGAGCACTTCGGTAAATTTGAAAAAAATAATCAAGCGCTGCTTGCTGAACTGATCTGCGAGCACACCCGCCAAGGAGGAAAATAAGAGAAAAGGGAGTACATAGATGATCCCTGCCCAAAAGAGGATCTGATTGGAGTGCTCGATCCCTTTTAAATGAATGAAGAGGAAAGCGATGAGAAATTTAAACGTATTATCATTAATGACGCCGAAAAATTGCGCTCCGTTTAAGAAATGTACGGCGTAACGTTGCGAAAAGGGCTTGTTGTATCTTTTCCCAAAATGAAAGCGGGAACAATAGTTCCTGCAATTTTCAATGAAATTATTTATAAAAGAATGTCTGAGCAGTGAATTCATTTCGCCTCTCTTTTCATTTTTTTTACCTTTGGGTTAGGATATTTATATATGAAACCCATAATCCACGTCAGTAATAGCTTTACATCTCTTCGTATGCAGCTCACTCGAGCGCTGTTTTTTTCAAAAACCTCTTCATTTCAGAAAAAGATTCTGATTCTTTCTGACCTGAGAAAAAAACATGAACTCATGCGGGAATTTGCAAAAGAGGTAGATATTGTTTTGGGTTTGGATATTATGGAGATAGAAACTGGCCTCACATTTTTGGTCCGTTTATTATATGGCGCAAAGCTAAACTTACCCCCCTTTGAACTTTTAGCACTCCACATTTTTCCATTTATTGAAAAATTTTGCACGCAAAAAAATCGATACCATTTTGCAAAAGAGCTAGCAGTGCAATTTTTGAGGTATGGCCGTTTTGGTGCGCAAGAACTTGCTGATTGGAAAAAGAAAAAGGGATGGCAACAGACTATTTGGAATGCGGTGTTTTCGACATGGGATACCCCTGCCAAATTGCTCGATCTCAATCTATGTAAAAAAGGGGAAACATGTGAAATCCACCTGTATCACTTCCCCTTTTTACCCCCTATCTACCATAAATTTTTTGAAAAAATAGCCCTTGTTCACCCCGTGCATTACTATCAATTTTCCCCCTGTATGGAATTTTGGACAGATACCTTTTCAGAAAAAGAGCGGCTTTACGTGGAAAGCAAAGTAAGCTCGAAGATGCGAAAGGAGTGGAACTCTTACCTATCAGATCGCCCCCTTTTGCTCGCGCATTTCGGAGGGCTTGCAAGGCGAACCTTTTCCTTTTTTGAAAAGGCGGACTTTCCTTCCGAAGAGGGGTATGTCTCTCCTGTAACATCGACTATGCTCGGCCAAATCCAACATCATATCCTTCACTATGAAAAAAAACCGACGTTCAAACAAGACGATTCGGTAGTTCTTCACTCAGTGACATCCAAAAAACGGGAAGTAGAAGCGCTTTATAGCGCGCTGCTCTCTCTGGATGTGAGCCCATCAAAGATTAGAGTGTATGCCGTGGACATATCGAGTTATGCCCCTTGGATCTTTTTTACATTCGATCAAGAGGAGTCCCCCTTTCCCTTTTCTATTTCCGATTTGCCCAAAGAGGAGAGCCCCCCCCTGATTCGATCTTTTATTCAGCTGATCGATTTACAAAATCAACGATTTGCGCTCAAACCTGTTTTACAGCTGCTCGCCTCTCCCTCTTTGCAAAGAAAATTTTGCTTAAAAAAAGAAGAGGTCCAAGCGTTTACCATCTGGATGCAAGAAGAAGGGGTCAAATGGGGAGTGGACTCTGCACATCGCCAAAGTTTTTTTTCCGGAAAAAAGATGATGGAACAGGGAGAAAGTGGCACTTGGGAACACTCTTTTCAAGCAATTTTGATGAGTTTTGCCAAATTGCCCAAACAGCCCCCTTTGTGGAGGCAAACTGTGTTGGATTTTTCGGAAGCTGAGGTGTTTGGAACATGTGTGTCTTTTGTGCGCGTTTTGCGCAAAGACCTCGATTTTTTGGAAGCGGGCTCTTTTCCTTTGCATGAATGGAGTGAGCACCTAATCAATATACTCAATCGCTATTTTGAGCCAAATGAAAGGGAGCTATCCCCATTTAGATGGATAGAAGAAAAAATCAAAGCTCTTTCTCTCCCCTTTTTACCCAAAGATTCTTATGATTTTTCCCCCGTTGCTTGCTATCTCAAAGCAGTTTTGCAAAAAAAAGGGGGTCAGATGGGGGGGGCAGAGGGTGATGTGCTCCATTTTTCTTCTTTAAAGTTGGGGGCTATAGATCAAGCTCGCGTGATCTGTTTGCTCGGTCTTGATGAAAACAAGTTTCCTCGATCTGACTCCAAAAAGGCTTTGCAAGAGCTCGCAATGCAAGATAAGCCTTCTGCACAAAATGAGGATCGCCACCTCTTTTTAGAAGCCCTGTTTGCGGCACGTGACCGACTGATTTTAAGTTACGTATCTGTCAATGAACAAGATGGGAAAGAGCAGAGCATATCCCCCATTGTGCAAGAATTTCTCGATTTTATTCATCCAGTGACAATTGTGCAGGAGCAGCCCTCTTTTGCTTTTCATAAAGACTACTTTACAAAGCCTAATTACGGTTCACAAAATGCATTTTATGCGGCAAAACAGTACTATTTTTCAAATAACCAAAATAGACCATTGATTCCGGAATTTCTCTTTGCCACGCCGCTGCCCGATTATGGCAAAGAAAACCTTGAAATTGCTTGCAAAGATCTCGAGCGGTTTGCAAAACACCCCTTGCGCTTTTACCTCAATCATGTTTTGCATCTCTACCTTCGGTATGAAGATGCAGATGATGCATTTTATCTGCCTCGTCTCAACCAATTTCTCTTAGAAGAAAGGGCCCGCACTACGACATTTGATCGCGCGTTTCAAGAGGCAGAGTGCGCTGGGCGCCTCCCCTTGGGACGGTTTAAAGAGGTAGCTAAATATGCGATGCGTCAAAAGATCCAAAAGATCGTCCCATGTGAAGAGCCCAACTATCTATCGATTGCGTTAGAAGTTCCCTTGCAAAGGGGCTTTTTTGCAAAGATCAAAGGATCTATCTTTGGGATAGCCAAAGGGGAGATGCTTTTTTATGGAGAAAAAAAAGTGGCAGATCTCATCAAAATTTGGCCCCTCTACCTGTCTTATGCTTGTCAGTCAAAGAAAAATACCCTTTTCTTGACACAAACGGGGGAAAGGCTGACTTTGCAAGACCCCAAAAAGGCCTTGACTGCCTATCTGATTTATTACGAAAAAGCGCAGCATACCCCTTCCCCCTTTTTACCTAGATGGGCTGATATTTTTCTAAACAAAGGGCCGGAGCAGCTCGCCAAGAAAATGCAAGAGGAGAAAGACCCTTACGTCCGGTGGGTTTTTAGAAAACAAACCTATGATCCCGAGACTATTTTTGCGAATTGGGCCCCCTTGCTTCGTGCGACGTTCCATCCCCTTGAAGAGGTGCTGCATTGAAACAGTTTGATTGCTTGCTTCCCGAGCTTAATATTGAAGGGTATCATAGCCTCGAAGCTTCGGCGGGCACGGGCAAAACGTTTGCAGTGCAGCATCTCGTGTCTAGGTTTATTTTGCAAAAAATAAAAATTGATGAAATCTTGGTTGTGACCTTTACAAAAGCGTCTACGAGGGAGCTTACCTCTCGCATTCGTTTGAATCTAGCTTCTATCTTTACGCAGCGCCCCCCCTATCTTCGCACACTTTGTTCGGAAAAAAAAATTAGGGCTCAAATTGCTGTGGAGGAGGCGCTGGCTTGTTTCGATCGAGCGCAGATCTTTACTATCCACGGATTTTGTCAGCGTATGCTCGTCGAATACGGCTTTGATCTGAAGCTTGGGCCCCTTTTTACCGATTGTGAAGAGGTAGAAGACAAATCCTTTTTGATACGAGAAATCACTGACTTTCTTCATACCTCCCTCCCTGTTTCAGAGTATTCCACAAAGCAGCTCGCTGCCCTGATGGATGCGTGTAATCATGATAAAGATACGCTTGTTAAAAAATTGCTTTATCTCATCGAGTCCAAGAAAGAGCTTTTAGACCTTCCCGACTACAGTGCGTCTCGCCGTCAATTTCTCAATTTGGAAATCGAAAAACCTCCACTTGAGAAGGTCTTAGAGTGGGCCCCTGCTTTTTTGCGCATCTGTGACAGAAAAAAAAAGTTAAGAAACGATTTTTTGGATCAATACCGAGCACTTCTCGCAAAAGATTTCGATGCTCTTCTGACCCACCCTTCCCTTTTTTCATTTTTTACAAAAACCAATCGTTCAAAAACAAAATGCGAAGAAAAGCTGCTTTATCCTTTGTACACTTTGGGGGAAAAACTCTCCCCTCTGATTGCGCGTGCCTTTGATCCGAGATACACGTTGATGCGTCTTGCTAAAAAGGTTTTGTCTCATATCAAAGAGGAAGCGGGGCCCGATGATATTTTATCCCCCGATGATCTGCTTGCTCAGATGAAAAAAGCGCTTTTACACAAAGAGTTTCACTCCAAAGTGCGCAGTCGGTATCGAGTTGTGATCATCGATGAATTTCAAGATACCGATCCGGATCAATGGGCGATCTTTAAGAGTCTTTTTGTCGACTACCGCCTGCTCGCCTTTTATCTGGTTGCAGATCCCAAGCAGTCGATTTACGGTTTCCGAAACGCAGATCTAAATACCTACTTTCAAGCGAAAAAATCAATGGACTGTGCGTCGCAGCTTATGACCAATTACCGCTCTCAAGTAGATCTTATCTGCTCTCTCAACTCCCTTTTTTCTAAACAATCCCGATTTGCTTATACACCTGTAAAGCCCCCTCGAAGCGCTGCGAAGAGCAGTCTAGAAGATGGAAAGAATGCACTCCATTTTTTCACAGCTTCTGGATTGCAAGACAAAAAAAATGGGTCCTCTTCCCCTATCTTGCTCGAAACCACCCTTTTTTTCCCTTTTGTTGCTCGGGAAATTATATCGCTTGTCGAGGGAGGGAAGGCCTCTTTTAGAGATTTTGCTATTTTGGTAAAAGACCGTTTTCAAGCTGCTAGGATTACCTCTTTTTTAGAAAAGCTCAATATCCCTCTGCTATCAAAAGGGGGGCAGCCCCTCAAAGAAACCCTCGCTTTTTCTTTGATGGAATTTTTGCTCAAAGCGGTGATCGACCCTAAAAAAGCGCGTGCACTTCTCACACATCCCATCTATCAGTGTACCCACCATGAACTCAAAGAGGGACCAAGTGCTGAAATAGCGGTTTTCCTCAGTAAGCAAAAAGAGCAGCCTTTTCATAAAATGATACAAAATGCATTGCACTACCGTTGGGAAAAAGGAAAAACTTTAATTGAGTTGATTGTGGGGCACGGAAGGCTCGATACCTATAGCGACTTCATGCAGATTGTCGAGCTGCTCTTGCAAAAAGGGACGAAAGCCTCCTTTGAGCACCTTTTGGATTATCTCATCGATTTACCAGACCAAAAGGAACATTGCAGCGCTCCTCTTGCAGATGCCAACGCTGTGATCATCACGACGATCCATGCGAGCAAGGGGTTAGAATTTTCCATTGTCTTTGCTCTTGGACTGATGCAGCGGAATGCGGCGCGGCAAGATTTTATCCAGTGCCAAGACAAGTGGCGCATTTTCTCTTCGCAATGCACCGATTGCGCGGCTGCGCTGCGCACGCAAGAGGAAGAAAAAATTCGGCAACTTTATGTCGCGATGACTCGAGCAAAAAAGCGTCTATATGTGCCTGTGGTCATAGATCCTAAGATTCCCTCCACACAAAGAGCCTCCCCCTTGGAACTGTTTTTAGATGAATTGCCCCCTATAGACGAGTTAATCCCCTCAATTGGTGCAACGCAAACAGTGCTTGCGCCTGATCCCGTCCGCCCTTTTTGCGCAGCTTCGCCCGTGCTTTATTTTCCATCTATCAAAGAGAGAAAAAAAGCCGATTTCGACATCTGCTCTTTTTCGAGTTTGCATCGACATGATGCAAACTTTTTTCATCGCAAAAATCTGCCCTCTAAGACTCTGCCTAAAGGGGTAGAAATGGGGCTCTTTTTTCACTCTCTTATAGAGAAAATCATCAGAAAAAAGTTGACCCATCCCTACCAAAGTGCACTTGTCCACGATCTGATCAAAACAGTGACTACGCAGACAAAATTTGCCCCCCACCTCTTTACAATCAAAAATTGGATCGATCAGGCCTTTCACTGCCCTCTCGATGGTTTTTGCCTCGCTGATATCCCCCCCCACCACCTCCACCTTGAAGTAGAATTTTTTTACTCCAACGGCCCTAATACCTACTTGAAAGGGTTTATCGATCTGATTTTTTTATACAACAAATCCTACTACATCTTGGACTGGAAAACAAACGATCTTCCCGAGTACAGCTTAAGTGCTCTGCGTGAGGTCATGAATCAGTGTGGATATTTTTTGCAATCGGATATCTATGTGCAGGCGCTTCGTCGCCATTTAGCCTTTCGAGCAGACCCTTATCCCATCAAAGGTTCTTATTATCTGTTTCTCCGCGGTCTCGACCAGGGGCAAAGTGTGTATTTTATTCCAGAAAAAGAGAGTCACAAAGGGCCTTGTAGGAGGGGATCGGGCACATCGAGAGGCCCATCACTGCGATAATCGAGAATCTCTTCGAGTATCCGCTGCGCTTTGGAGGGGAGTTTTAACATCTGAAAGGCCTCCATAGCAATCATTTTTGCCGTGGGGTAGTAGTGGTTAGAAAGTGCCCAGCTACTTGGATTATTTCGATCTGGATAGGTGATGCGCATGGGCGCTATTTTTAAGTAACCAAACGCTTCTTCGGCCAAAGTAGCAACGATTTCTGAAGCAAATCCACATGTTTTCCAATCACCGTCAATCACCAAGACGCGCCCTGTCCGGCGGATAGACTTGATCAAGGTTTCCTTATCAAAAGGTCTGATAGAGCGCATGTCAATTACCTCAGCGAAGATTTGCTCCTTTGCGAGAAGGCGGGCTGCTTCCATTGCTTCGAGAGTCATGTAGGAACAAGCAATCAAAGTCAAGTCGCTCCCCTCTAGCAAGGTGTTTGCCTGCCCTATTGGTATAAGAGTAGTTCGATCCGGAATGGGGCCATAGGTTTCATACAGCCAGCGGTGTTCCATAAAAATAACGGGATTGTTATCTCGACTAGCAGACCAAAGCAACCCTTTTACATCGGCGGCGGTTGCGGGCATCACAACTTTGATACCGGGAATATGAGCAAATAGGCTGTGAAGAGACTGTGAATGTTGCGCTCCCTGTCCCCACCCCCTCCCTATGACCACGCGGATAATGAGGGGGACCTTGGATTGTCCTCCCGATATGTAATGCCATTTGGCCGCGTTATTGATCAGTTGATCCAAAGCGCGCAAAAAAAAATCTACCCGGTAAAAGCAGAGGATGGGGCGCATACCTGCCAGCGCGCTTCCGATTGCAATGCCCACTGCCCCATTTTCAGAAAAAGGCATCTCCATCACCTTTTCACATCCGAATTGTTCTCGTAGCCCCTGCACGGTTCCGTAAATCGCTCCTGGATCTGTAGCGCATTGCCCCATCAAATAGACATTTGGATTCGCTTTCATGATCTGTATGGTTGTGTCTAAGATGGCATCTTTGTACTTTTGCTGTTTCACGGTTACTTTTACTCTGCGTAAGGCCTTTCATCATCCAGGTCAAAAACCGGGAACCCGCTTTCTTGTGCGAATGCAAAGCTGTCTTCCACTTCTAGGTCAATTTTTTTTTTCATCTCTTCTAATTCACTGGGGGATAGAACTTTTGATTCGAGAAGATGCTTTTGGCAAGATGTAATTGGGCAGTGGCTTTGCCAAGCGATATCCCCTTGGTCAAAGGGATGATCGATTTGCGAATAGCGACTGATGATGTTTTCACACAGGCGATAGGTTTTGCATTCAATAAATGCGGGTTTTTTCTCTTTTCGTATATAGTCAATCCCTTTTTTTGCCGTTGCATACACTTTTTCGATTCGATTTGCATAGCTAGACAAAGCAAAAATATTGTGCGCCTGAGCAATTTTAGTAGGAGATTGCTCTGCATGAGTGGGCGTGAGAGGCGTATCACAGTTGTTTTCACAGACGAAAAGTAAGGGGAGACTTTGCAGGGATGCGAAGCGGAGCGTTTCCGCAAAGACCCCCTCCTGAGCGGCGCCTTCGCCAAAAAAAGAACAGCAAAGAGAGGGAAGCTGTTTCATGCGATAGGCAAAAGAGAAGCCGGCTGCTAAAGGAATGCTCCCTGCGGCGAGGGGGCTAGATCCTTGAAATCCAACATCGAGATCGATCAAATGCATGGAGCCACCCCGCCCTTGTGTGCATCCAGTTTGTTTGCCGTGCAGTTCGGCGATCATTTTGCGTAGATTTCCCCCCTTTGCCAAATAGTGAGCATGGGAGCGATGAGTACTAAACACCACATCCTCCTCCTTCAAATGGGAACACACCCCCACGGCGATCGCTTCTTGACCAATGCTCAGATGAATGGGGCATCGCATTTTCTGCTCTTTATAACAAAGATAAATTGCCTGTTCAATACGTCGAATGCGGAGCATCTGGTAAAACAGGGAGAGGTGAAGACGTGGGTCCATGGGTGGAATTTCCTCTATCTGATACGTACGACGAGTGCCCCCAAACAGATCGAGCTTGCCTATATTTAGGCTAGCACACCTGACTATTAAAGGGATCATCTGCTTAGAAAACCACACCGGAGAGGACTCGAACCTCCAACCACCTGATCCGAAGTCAGGTACTCTATCCAATTGAGCTACCGGTGCTCAGGCAAGCAAGAGGATAGCACAATCAAATATAAGAGAGCAAACAGGAGTATGCAGTAACTGCTTTAAGAGGCGTTACTCACCTTTTCGATACACAGCTTTTTGAAAACCTTGGGGAGAGCGGCAATTAAATCTGAAGCAATCAGGGTATAAGAAGTGTTTCTTTTGGCAACCCACTCCCCACCGCGCCCGTGCATATACACCCCCAGAGCAGCTGCTCCTTTCGGGGAAAGGTTTTGGGATAATAGCCCTGCGATGATGCCAGTGAGGACGTCTCCAGCACCTGCAGTGGCCATCCCCGGGTCACCTCGAGAGACAATGAGAGGAGAGTGGTTTTTATGAAAAATAAAGGTAGGGGCCCCCTTTACAATTAGGGTTAGGTTGTTTTCCCGAGCAAATTTTTGACATTCGGCGACCATGTCATCAAAGCGCTTTTTGCCCAAGAGATCGAGCATCTCTCGACGATGGGGCGTGAGAATGCAGGGAAAAGTAAACGTGGCAAACAGTTCCTTCAAGTGAAATAGCCCTTCGGCATCGATCACGGTGGGCACCGTCACTTTTTCAATCAAGGATCGCAAAAAAATCCCTTGCTCTTTGCCCTTGCCAATTCCAGGGCCGATAAGCATCGCTTTGGCTCGGTGCATTTCAGAAACAATGGGTGAGGGGTCTACGCTTTGATAGGGCACCTTAATGATTTCTAGTGGGGCATTGACTAGTTCCCCTTCCATACCTTGAGGATAAAAAAGGCGGATAATACCCGCCCCTATGCGCAGTGCGGAAAGAGCGGAGAGGATAGGGGCTCCCGCCATTCCGGGGGAGCCGCCCACGGCGAGCACATAACCGGCTTGATATTTATGTCGATCCCGCACCAAGTCAGGTAAGAGGGAGACAGCCGCCTTTTCATTGAGCATGTGGCCTATGCTTACCCCTTTTTGTACATAATGCGCATCCATTCCAAAATCGATACGAAACAGCGCTCCAATGTGATTTTGCCCATCTCCTAAAAAAAATCCGGCCTTGGGCAGACCTAAAAAGAGAGTCTCGGTGGCTCGGATTGCCAGCTGATGGGCCTCGCCCGTGTTGCCATTGAGCCCAGAGGGGATGTCAATAGAGAGGATTGGGTTTTTACTTTGATGAATGTGTGTGATCATCTGCAAGAGATAAGAACTCAGATGTCCCTCAAATCCCGTGCCGAGTATTCCATCGAGCACTACCCCTTTGCAGATAATATCAGAGGGTTTGCTCGGAGAAACAACAAAACCTCCCGCCTGCTCGAAGTTCTTTCTTTGCTTTTGACACAGCTCGCTCGATTCTCGATTGGGGAAAAGGTGGTATGCATCTATCTTGTATCCCTGCTCAAAAAGAAGGGTTCCGGCAGCAAAAGCGTCTCCCCCGTTGTTCCCTTTCCCGACCAAGAGGGTAACTTCCTTTTTCAAACGCCGTTTTTTGATGAAAGCGATGACCCGATCTGCGATTCCCTGTCCAGCGCGCAACATGTAGCTTTCTCCTGAAAAGACGCAGCTCCCATCTATTGCCTGTTCTTGCAGGCTGAGCGTTTCAATGCGCGCCATTTCTTTGGCAGTGACCACCTTGTATCCCTCGAGATTCACAAGTGTTCCTGTTTCACGCTCCTATTTAAAAGGGTTTTGACAGCTTTTCTTTGATCTAATCCTTCATAAATAATAGAGTGCACAGCCTCTGTAATAGGCAGTGGAATGTTTGCTCTACGCCCCATTTGGAGGGCAGAAATGCATGTATACGCACCTTCGACAACCATGCCCACTTTCTTGTGTGCCTCTTCGGGGGTCAACCCCTTTGCTAAAAGATCTCCAAAAATATAATTTCGGCTCAAAGTGGAGTGGCAGGTGACGCAAAGATCCCCCATGCCTGAAAGACCATTTAACGTGTCGGGGCGGCACCCCTTTACCGCGGAGAGCTTGCGGATCTCGTGGAGCCCCCGGGTGATGAGCGCTGCCCTTGTGTTTTCCCCAAACCCCAGACCACCTGCAATTGCGCAGGCGATGGCAATGATATTTTTCATGGCTCCGCCAAAAGAGACCCCGGAAATATCGTCGTTGGGATACACGCGGAAAAACGGAGTGGAAAATAGCTCTACGATTTGCGAGGTAAGCTCAGGGTTTTGAGATGCGCCCACAACCGATGTGGGAGACTCTTTCATGACTTCATCAGCTAAACTAGGACCTGATAAAACTCCAATTTGGTTTTTATGCTCTTTGCCAAGCACCTCTACGGCAACTTCGGACATCAAAAGGCATGTGTTTTGTTCGATCCCCTTGGAGGTGAGAATCAGAGGGGGAAGGGAGGGGGAAGTTTTCTTTACTTGCTCGAGGACGGGGCGAAGACCCTTAGAGGTGACAGACTCGATAATCAAATCGGCGCCTTCGAGCGACTCATCTAAATCTGTTGTTAAAATCAGCCCTTCGCTGAGCTGATGACCGCCCAACTTGGGGTGCATTTTTTTCTTTTTTAAAATATCGGCCAAACTGAGATTCCCCGTCCATAAAGAGATATCTAGTTTTTTTTTGGCCAAGAGGTTTGCCAAACAAAACCCCCAGGCACCGGCTCCTAAATAAGAAATTTTCATACCAAACCCAAACTGATCCCTTCTCCCAGTCTAGCTGAAATCAGGTTTTTTTGGAATGGATTGCTCGTAAGACAGTATCGAGACTGTCCGCGCCAAATAAGTTTTTTAAAGGAGCAAAACAATGTTTTCGATCACTGACAATGATTTTGAATGATTTAGCGTAAACAAATAGATCAAAAATAAACGTTTCCATATGCCAACAAGAAATGGACCGGACCTCTTCCCCCTGACCCGTCTTGGTAAGGATTTTTTTTTCTTTTTTTACCCAATGAGGGGGAAGGGTAAAAGGGGTTTTACAAACCCCTTCGATGAAATCAAGAGAGCAGGAAAAAATTCCGGAGTTTGCCAAGGGGTAGGCAAAAGCGCCCCCTTTTGTGCGTGCCCTTTTGATTTTTTCTGACACTTCACTATATTCTCGAACTATGAGAGCTTTTTCTCGCATTCCGATAATCCCGACCTTTTCCTGTGCACTCGATCGATAAATAGCTCGCAAAACCAGTGGGACTTGATATGTTTCATGGCAAGATAGAAGCTGTCCATCAAACGGATCGGATAGAGCATTGTCGACGGGGATCACTTGCACATACTCTACCCCCTTTTTCTTCCATTTATCCCATAGTGCGGAATGACGCAAATGAAACAGAGCTTTTCCATTGCCTGCGGGGGATCTTGCTATTTGATTTGGCTCATCGAGTAACAGCTCCCCCCTTGGGTCCCGTACGGGCACTAGTTCTTGCTGCACAAAGTCGATCGCGTTACTTTCGAGGCCAAACCAATTGTGCGCGCGCAAGTATAGGATCGTTTCTAAGTAATTGAGAGGGGAAGTAAGCACTGCAACGCAGAGGCCACGCCCCTTTGCCCCAATTTTTTCAAATAGAATTTGGAAGAGAGTTTTGCTAGGGCGCAGCGGGAGCGCAAAACACCCCTTAGGACCCTGATATCCCAGTCTCGTTCCCTCCCCTCCCGCGAGGATAAGTAGTCCCATTTTTTGCAGGTCTGAGCAAGGGGGGATCGTTTGTATAATGCAATCTTCTAAAGCCGGGGTCAGGGGTGTTGAATCAATATGAAACATCACTTGCAGAGCCCTTTGAAAAAAGGGCGGCGTCCGGCCTTGCGCGGTATTTTGCCAAAAAGTAGGTCATACACTTTTTGACAGGAGATGTTTGAGATGTCTCGATATTTCCCCACAAGGGGGAGATGCTCAAGCTCCCGGTTGGGGGAAGCCACCTTTTGACGCAAAATCCCCCGCTTCGGGTTGCCCCATAAAGATAAAATGCGCAGAGGGAAATGGTCCTCGATATAGTAAACGAGCGAAAGGATACCCGAATCGGGAGCAATCAGAGAATGGCAATGGTTTTTGATGATGGATAACATATCAAAAACCGATGTTTTTCCCCTTAGATCGACAATGTTTTCTGCGTGAAAAAGAGGCTTTTGATCTATTCCAAAAAGGATTACAGGACTATTTTCCGTTTCTTTTAGTCGAGAGAACAAGTCGTGCCAACAAGCTAAGGGCCAATTTTTTTCGCACCGATAATACTTGCCCGTTTCCGTATTGACGTGGACCCCAATGTAGTTTTTCCCTTTTTGTAAAAAGTATTTTTTAGGTAGCTCATCCCATGTTTTTTGCCATCGTAATTTAGGAGTTAACACGCCAATTTGCCACTCAAACCATCTTTCCAAATCGATCCGTTCCAAGGTCACATCATAACAGCTCGGTGTGAGCTGGTGCGCGCTTAAGCTTTGCGCAAGATCAAAAGCTCGGCCCCGTTTCCAATCTGCGCAAGGCAAAATATGCACATTGTCGAGCATTTCAAACCCTAGGGCGAGATCTGGACGGGTCAAAAATGTCACCGATGCATGGGGAATAAAATGGCGAATCCGGAAGACTAACGCATAAAGGGATAGAGGAATGTCGCCCAAACCTCGATTCCACACAATTAAAAAGCTTTTTTTATTTTCTCTCGAACTTTTTTTGAGCAAAGAGTCGAGATCGCCAAAGCCCATGCGGCTAAAAAACTTTTTTAAGATAGCGCCGCCTCCTTTTGCTCGAGCGTTTCTAAAACTTTTTTGACAACCAAATCAACCGTGAGATTTTTCATACAAAGAAAATCGATGGGACAAACCCGGTTAAAGCAAGGGGAACAAGGCACTTTTTTTTGCAATACCCCGTAAAATTGCCGGTATGGGCCTGTCACAATTGGATCAGTCGAACCAAATAGGGCGACGAGAGGGACGTTTAGGCTGTCGGCAATATGCATGGGGCCACTGTCATTGGACAAAAAAGCGGAGCAAATTGAGATGAGGCCCATGAGAAGACCCAACTCTGTTTGCCCTGCGAGATTAACAATCTGTTTGGGGAGTCTTGCGCATATCTTATTGATCAGCTTCTTTTGCAAAGCATCTCCCAAAAACAAGATGCGGCAACTGGGGTCCCGCTCGATTATGCGGAGCGCAACTTGGCCGAACCTTTCGGGCAGCCACATCTTAGCACTTCCGTAAGAGGCCCCGGGATGGATCCCAATTAGTGTGGCGTTTTGGGGAATATCAAAACGCTCTAAAAGCTCGTGCGCCTCTTCCACTTTTCTTTTTTTCATAAAGAGCCGAGGAGGTGTGGCTGAAGGCGCAATCCCAATA
>JAQFVP010000015.1:20-19267 GCA_027942475.1 Simkania sp.
ACACCGCTATTCAGTTTGCTAATGACGAACGACGATTTCTGGTGCTGCAACTGCACGAGCTTTTTATAAGTCAAAACGAGATGTTGCTTTGTGCGCTCTTTGGGAAAGAGCACGGGGCGATCGAGTAAAAAACGGCGACCGTCATTGCAAAATCCCGTTTTATTTTTCACTTTTCCCTACCAAAAACGCCAGGCCGATGAGAGTGAGTTGGTGAGCAAAAGTCCCAAGTCGTACTGCCCCTCTTTGAGTCTTTTGACAATGCTGCGCTGTCTTATGTGGCGCATCCATCCTTTTGCTTTTGAAAAGAGAAAAAGCTCATCGATATCGCCGTCCGCTTCTAGCATCCCTTTCATTTTTTCTAACGCCATTGCGGTAATTTTTGCCTTTGGATAGGCAGCGCGCAAATCTGTCAAAATAGGGGTTGCCATCACCAGATCTCCGATCCAGTTGGGCATCTGAACGATGATGTTTTTTACTTCTAGTGGGCGCACTTAGTCGATTTTATCATAATTGCATATTTAGAGAAAATCACCTACCATGCCCTGTGTGGCACAAAATAAGAAAATGTACACAATTTTGGGCATCGATCCGGGCACGTGTGTCACGGGATATGGTTTGATTCAAACCGATTTGTATCATTACAAGCCTTTGGATTATGGGGTGATTTGTCCCCCTCGAAAACTGCCCCTTTTTACGCGGCAGCTCATAATCTATGAGGGGATTGGACATTTGATTGAAAAACAGAGAGTCGATGCGATTGCCACTGAAAATCAATATATCGGTAAAAATCCTCAGAGCATTTTGAAGTTGGGAATGGTCAAAGGGGTGGCCATCTTAGCTGGGACGCAGCGCAGTATCCCCGTGTTTGAGTATGCGCCTAGCAAAGCGAAACTTGCTGTTGTTGGAGTGGGGCGCGCAACCAAAGCGCAGGTGGGACGGATGATCCAATCCCTTTTGCGCCTTCCCGAGATTCCACAGCCCGAAGATGCATCTGATGCGTTAGCGCTAGCACTTTGCCACTCTCATTACATCAAAGGACGGGGCGATGCTTGAATATATCAAAGGGGTTTTAGTCATATCTACTCCCCAAAAAGTAGTGATTGAGGTGGGCGGTATGGGGCATGCGCTGTCGATCCCACGCAACGCCTATCCATTTCTTCTTGATCTAGGAAAGGAGGTATTACTCTACGTTGCCTGTGTGATTCGGGAAAATTTTGAGCGCCATTTTGGGTTTCTCACCTCTGAGGAGCGAGATCTGTTTGAAAAGGTCAATGAGATCTCGGGGATGGGGCCCAAGACCGCTTTATCTTTACTAGGGCATCTCCAGAAAGGGGAGCTCGCATCTGCAATTGTGCAAAATGATGTTTCTTGCCTCTCAAAAATTCCGGGAATTGGGAAGAGGACGGCCGAGCGATTGATCTTGGAAATGCGGGGAAAGATCCCGCAAGAACCGAATGAAAAATCTTTTTTGCCCCCTGGCCATCCCAAACAAGGGTTGATTTGTGACGCAATCAACGCGCTCACTCATTTGGGATATGGTGTGCGTCAAGCGCAGCAAGCTGTTCAAGGTGCTTTAGATTCTTTTGCATGTACACCTTCTTTAACCGATTTAATCAGACGTGCATTAAAAGGGGCAAATTGATATTATCCCCTTTTTAATTCATAATAAAAGGGAAAAAAATCTAAACCAAGAGAGTATCCCCTTTTCCCCTTACAAACAATTGATAGGGCCCGTCTAGCTATGGATTTTACACATCGCACATACGAAAAGGGGCAGACTATTGCTGCCGTTGCTACCCCTCCAGGGGAAGGGGGGATCGCGGTCATTCGGATTTCTGGTCAAGAGGCCCTTCCTGTTGCCGATAAAATATTTTCTCTTTCCCTCCTTTCTTTACAGACCCACACGGTCCACTTTGGAAAAATTTTGAATGAAAAGGGGGATGTGATCGACGAAGGGCTCGCGGTGATCATGCGCGCTCCCCGTTCTTACACGGGGGAGGACACTGTTGAAATTCACTGCCACGGAGGGATGCTCATCACCAGGCAAGTCCTCAAAGCGGCCCTCCACTCGGGGGCTCGGGTTGCATTGCCAGGGGAGTTTACTCGTAGAGCATTTGAAAACGGAAAAATCGATTTGACCAGGGCAGAAGCTGTGCAGCAGCTCATTCATGCAAAAAGTGTGTTGGCCACGCAGGCGGCTAAGCACCAACTCCAAGGGAAACTGCATCAAATCATCGCGGAGTTTCAAAAAAAACTCACCAATATTGCGGCTATTCTAGAGGCTTGGGTTGACTTCCCCGAAGAGGGGCTTGTTTTCACATCTCATCGTCAAATGCGCAATGAAATGGAGCAAATTAAAAAAGGGATGGGTTCCCTTTTGGAGACGTTTGATCAGGGAAAAAAGTTGCAAACCCAGCCCTCTGTTTGTCTACTCGGCTCTCCCAATGCCGGAAAATCTTCCCTGATGAACACGCTTTTGGGACAAGAGCGGGCTATTGTGACAAATGTGGCTGGGACCACCCGAGATACTCTAGAAGAGGATCTGTTGCTCGGGAATTTGCACTGCCTTTTGATCGACACGGCGGGCTTGAGAAAAGCGGACCATCCCGTAGAAAAAGAGGGGGTCAACCGTTCTTTCGCCGCGGCAAAAAATGCGGATCTCATCCTTTTTTTGGTCGATATTTCTGATCCCGTTTTTGACGCTGATCTCATCGAAACTCTTGCCCAAAGTCGCACTCTTGTCGTATGGAACAAAATGGATTTACCGCCCGCACCCTCCCTCCCCTCTTTCCCGTTTCCCTCTGTTGAAATTTCGGCAAAAACGGGCAAAGGGATCGCGCAATTGAAAAAGGAAATCGATCGAATTATGTGGGCAAAGGGGCTGCCTTCCAAAGAACAGGTTATTTTGACAAGTGAAAGGCACTTTGAGAGCTTGCGGTGTGCTCAACAAGCGGTTGAGCAGGTAATACAAGGGCTGCAGTCTGAGCTTTCTCCCGAATTTTTGACCTCTGATATTCGGTTGGCACTCAGAGAACTGGGAACGATCATCGGCACAGATGTTACAGAAGATATTTTGTCTGCCATTTTTTCCAAATTTTGTGTGGGCAAGTGAACAAAAAGGAGCGAGCAGCATTCATCCAAAAAGTGCTCGATTACTATTTTCCAAACCCTTCTATCCCTTTAAAACACACCACTGCCTACACCCTTTTGGTGGCTACTTTGTTATCTGCACAGTGCACAGATAAGCGGGTCAATGCTGTGACCCCCCTTCTTTTTGCCAAAGCTTCCACTCCTGAGGCCATGATGGCTCTGTCTGTTGATCAGATCCAAACGGTGATCAGACCTTGTGGGCTCTTCCATTCCAAAGCAAAATATATCAAAGAGCTGTCATCTATTCTCGTACACAAATATGAAGGTCGGGTGCCAGACAAGATAAAAACGCTTGAGCAGTTACCGGGCGTTGGGCATAAAACCGCTTGCGTTGTGGCTAGTCAAGCATTCAATCAGTGCGCTTTTCCCGTTGATACCCACATCCACCGGTGTGCTAAAAGGTGGGGGCTTAGCTCTGGGGTGAGTGTGCTTCAAACAGAAAAAGATTTAAAGCTCCTTTTCCCGAAACAGGCATGGGGGACATTGCACCTACAAATCATCTATTTTGGGCGGAAATATTGCCCCGCAAGAGGGCATATTACACTGCACTGCCCCATCTGCCGCGCCTTTTTGCCCCGGGGAAAAGGGTCAATACACCCTGATAAGATTGCATATTTCGATGATGAGGATCAAAAGGGACAAAGATAAATAGGCGATTGCGCCTTTGTTTCCAAAAGGGAGGACCTCCCGGTACTGTTCTCGCAACGCCCCCCTTTTCTTCCAAATCATCAAGGGGGGGAGCACTCCAAAAAGAAGCACAGCTCCAATACCACCAGCAGCTCCGAGCATTTTGAGAAAGATGTTGGGATCTATCGAGGAGAAAATAGTGGGAGGAAGGAAAACGCAGACTGCGTAGGGCCACTGATTTTTTCGCCCCGAAGAAGAGTCCGCAATGAAATTGACAAAACTCAAAGCCACCGTAAGAATCGAAGTCAAAATCGCGAAAAAAGAAAAATTTTTGATGAAAAAAGCAAAGGTGGGGCCAGAAACATTGAACAACTTCATGAGATCTTCCGTCTTGTCTCCCTGTATATCTTGCCCCTGCACTCGAGCAACCCCTAGTACAATCAAATTCCAAATCAAATAGACCGTCAAAGCGGAAAAACTTCCCCAAAATAGAGCGGATTTTGTTTTTTTTACACTCCCCTTCAAATAGTGAAAGAGGGTCGGAACTAAATTTTGAAACCCAAATGAAGTAATGAAAATGGGGATCGCCCAAAATACTGTGGAGACATTTGCAAACATACCCAAACGGCTGGGCTCAAATCGGGAGATGCCCACATAGATCAAACACAGATAAAAAAGGATCATAAAAATAATTAAATACCTATTGATCACATCAATTTTTTTTGCCCCGAGAACGACGGTCGAGCAAAGGGTAATAGAAGTAAAAAAAAGGCAATATATTTGCAAAATGTTTACTTTGAAAATTTCATGTATCGCTGTTTGTATGAGCAAACTGGATGCATTTAAATAGACTGTGAGAAGTGAATAAAACAAAAAATAAAACAGTCCAGCTCCGATCACTTTGCCACTTTCTCCCAGGGCCTCACTCAGTAGTCCCATGAGATGAAAATGCTTTTTGGTATTCACACACACCTCGAGTACCATCAGTCCCGATAAATAGGCGTAAGACCAACCGATCCAAAGGGGGAGAATGGACAAGAAAAACCCGGAGGGCAAAGTGGCAAGAGGAAGAGCTAACATCCCTGCCCCAATGCAGCACCCTGCCACCATAATCCCTGCCCCAAACGACATATTTTTATCAGATACCCCCATTAGACATAGGGCTCCTTCCCCTTTTTTTACGCAAAATATTCAATCTTGATCTTCTATTTTAGGTTTTGTAATCTAGGCGACTATGATCAGTCTTAACCCCACACAAAAATTGGCCGCAGAGCATGTAGAGGGGCCCATGCTCGTTTTGGCCGGCGCCGGATCGGGGAAAACCCGTATCGTCACTTGCCGTATCGCCCATTTGCTCAAGCTAGGTGTGCCTTCCTCTGAGATTTTGGCCTTAACCTTTACCAACAAAGCTGCTGACGAAATGCGCAGGCGGATCAAAAAAATATGCAATCAAACTGTGCTTACATCGACGTTCCATTCACTTGGAGCGCGCATTTTACGCGAATCAATTGCGCTGCTCGACTACCCGAGCCATTTTACCATCTACGATGAAAGAGATAAAGAGCAGTTACTTAAAAATTGTGTAGCAAAATTTGATCATAAACAGCAAAAAGGGGTGGTCAAGTCGCTAAGCAGCGCCATATCTCAGGCCAAAAATGAGCTCTTATGGCCTCGGGACCTAAAAGAGGATGCGGCTACTTTGCACGATCTATCTGTAAAAGAGGTGTATGCCCTCTATCAAGAAGAGCTCAAGAGATCCCGTGCACTCGACTTCGACGATTTGCTCTTTTTAACTGCTCATCTCTTCCAGACATTTCCCGAGGCGCTTGCAATCTATCAAAAACGGTGGCTGCACATCTTGATCGATGAATATCAAGACACAAACAAGGCGCAGTACCAGATTGCCAACCTCCTTTCTAGGTCCCACCGCAACCTCTTCGTAGTCGGGGACCCCGATCAATCCATTTATTCCTGGCGCGGAGCGAAGATTGATAATATTTTGGGTTTTGAAAAAGACTACGTAGGGGCGAAGATCATCACCTTAGAGCAAAATTACCGCAGCACTTCAAATATTTTACAAGGGGCAAACGCACTGATTGCGAAAAACGAAAAGCGGTATGAAAAAAGACTTTGGAGCGATTTGGGTGTGGGTGAAAAAATTGGGGTGTATGTGGCGGAAAATGAAAAAAACGAAGCCGCATTTGTTCTTGAAACGGTGCGTAAAAAAACAAGAGAAAAAAAGCTTAAGCTCCAAGAGTGCGTCATTTTTTACCGCACCAATGCCCAGTCGAGGGTATTTGAAGATGCCTGCCTGAAAAGGAAAGTGCCTTATGTGATTGTGGGGGGCCTTTCTTTTTACCAGAGGAGGGAAATCAAAGATATTTTGGCTCTTTTACGCATGGTAGTCTCCGATTTTGACTTTCTCTCCTTTGCGCGCACGATCAATCTACCCAAGAGGGGAATTGGGCAAGCCACCTTAAGCAAATGGCGTCATATATCGGAAGAGCTCAATCTTCCCATCTTAGCTTTGTGTCGTCAGCTCATAAAAAGCCCTCCCCTTGTAGATGTCTATCTCAATAAAAAGCAAAGAGAAGGGCTCGAAAGTTACCTCCGAGTAATTGATGCTCTCAAAGCAATGTGCGAAAAAAAAGCTCCAATTGAGATGATTGTTAAAGAAGCCATCGATCGATGCTCTTATCTAGATATCTTGCGCTTGGATCCCGATACGGCGGATGAGAGAAAAGAAAATCTCGAAGCCCTGATCAACAAGAGCGTTGAATGGGGAGAAGAGGCAGAAACCCCCACTTTGGTTCCTTTTTTACAGGAGCTTTTGCTCAAGTCGAGTTTAGATTAAGTCTCTCAAAGGGAGTCTCTTCATCTCATGACACTGCACCATGGAAAAGGGCTTGAGTTTGAGCTCACCTTCATTGTGGGCATGGAAGAGGACCTCTTCCCCCATATCAATTCCAAATACTCTATCGATAAACTCGAAGAAGAGCGGCGCCTTTGTTATGTGGGCATGACGCGCGCCAAACAGTCTCTTTATCTGACCGCATCGACGCATCGCTTTATCTGGGGTGCATCCAAAGTCATGCGTCCTAGTCGCTTTCTCAAAGAAATCCCCTCAAAGTATATCTTTGAGCTTTCTGACCAAGAGCCTATGCAAGAAAATGAGCAGATCGGCGTGGGTATGATTGTCCTTCACCAAGACTTTGGAAAGGGAATCGTCAAAAAGGAGTACCACACTTCGCTCGGTATGACCTATGACGTGCTTTTTTTTAAAGATAACATCATTAGATCCTTGGTAAGTAAGTATGCAAAATTCAAAAGGTTGCCTTCGAGATATACAAAAAAAAGCGAAAAGGATTCTTCCTACTTTTTTTAGCCTCCCCCTTTTTTGATTCCAACCAAACGGTTTTTAGGTATAAAAAAAATAAACCAAGATGTCACAGCAGGTATCGACCCCCTTCTACTTCACCTAAGCAATCTGGACTAAATGCGAGCACGGGAGAGCCTCTCATATCTATTTGAAATTGAGTTGATTCGGGTCGGCGGACATTTTCATCAGAAATGAGGAAGACAGGTGGCACATATCCTTCAAACGGCTTATCAAAATCAAAGTCTTATCATGAATCTATCGATGAGACGCGCCTTTGCCGTGCTTCAAATGCCGAGCTTTGAATTATCTGAGTGGCTCTACTCCGAACTAAGCAAAAATCCGATTTTTGAAGTGAAGCGATCAAACAGATTCCAACATCTCGACTGGATCGAAAAAAAAGATTCTTTTTATGAGTACCTAGAAAAGGAAATCATTTTGCATTTCCGTGACCCCAAACAGCGGGAAGTGGCCTATTTTATTGCTGGCAGCCTCAATGGGAAAGGATTTCTGACGGTACCTCAAAAAGAAATCTGTAAGACATTGAAAATTACCGCTGTTGAGCTAAAAAACGTCTTGGTGAATTTCCATCAAATAGAACCGATTGGCCTCGGAGCTCAGGATGCTCGCGAAGCGCTTTTGCTACAATTAACGCATCGAAAAGAGGGGCAATCTCCCCTATATCGTCTGATTAACAAACATTTTGAAGATTTGTTGCACAACCGAATCGATGTAATTGCCAAGGGGATGAATATTTCTATCCAAGAGGTGAAACAGCTTATTTCTGAAAAGTTAAAATCTTTGGACCCTTTCCCTGGCTCCCGTTTTTCTTGTGCCAAAGCGCAAGAGATTACGCCCGATCTTTTCATTCATCAGGAAGATGGCTTTTGGAAAGTGGGCATTCCAGGAGATGACATGCCAAATTTTTATATCAACCCTTATTATACAAAGCTCCTCAAGCAAGAAACTCAGACGGTAGAAGAGAGGAACTTTATCAGACGTCACTTAGCCTCTGGTAAGTGGCTCATCCGGACACTAGAGAGGAGAAACAAGATCCTGATGGCGATTGGCTCTTACGTTGTAAAAAAACAGCGGTCCTTTTTGGAGGGGAGAGAGTCCACCCCTTTCCCCCTCAAAAGGGAGGAAGCAGCTGCTTCGCTGCAGTTGAGCAAATCCACAATTGCCCGTGCCATTTACCAAAAATATGTGTCCACCCCCCGAGGGATCCTTCCACTCAACTTCTTTTTCCCCCGATCTCTCAAAACAACACAAAAGCCAATATCACCTCGAGGGGTTAAAACACTTGTAGGCCAATTGATCGAAAAAGAGGACAAACAAGCCCCTCTTTCAGATCAAGCTCTCTCAGAGCAGTTAAAAGCAAAGGGAATTTTTTGCGCGAGGCGTACGGTGGCAAAATACCGGAAAGAACTAAAAATTAGTCCGAGCTGTCGTAGGAAGGAATGGCTTTAGGGCGTGAAAATATCAATCCAAAGTGATTTGCATCCTTCAAAGACCATAGTTTGATCCATTCTGATGCGCTTGAAAAATGGGTCTTTTCGAAATCCCGCTCCAGATCTATCTTTCGATATAGTGCCATTTGCAAAACATTGGGTTCACGCCAGCGACCTTGTGCATGCCCAACCAAATAGGAAAAAATGTCCTCAGACTGATCCTTTGTATCTTTTCCTAGATGGAAATAAAAGCCGTAGGCAAAGCTTTTTTGCATGGCATGTATGCAATCGACGAGATGGATAGGCTCTTTGATTACCATCTGATCAGAGGAGAGAAGCACATAAGGAGACTCGGTGTTTGCCAGTGTTTGAAAAAAAAGGGATTTGAAATCTAAGGAGCCCTGTTTGATGAGTTCAACATGGGGGTAGTCAGCTTTAATCTGCTCATAAGCAGCAATGTGCGCATCATTTTGATCGCATGAATAGATGATACAAATCTGTCCGATTCCATCGATTTGATGGTGTATCGATGTGAGACATTTTTTCAGGCTATGGGGACGATTTTCTGAAAAAAGGATGATGTCTGGGCCACATCCACTTTGAAACAGCGCCCTTTGCAAAGATTTTGTAATCTGTTTTGGCTTAAAAAACAACTTGATTTTCTTGCTTTTTGTTTGCCCGTCTACTCCGTGCACATAGAGCACTCTCGGAATGAATTGGATGTGGGCTTTGCCGAGCTCTGCAAGGGGCAACAAGAGAAAACCGCTGTTTTCAAAAGAAAGGGGGTCGTTTTCAACGAGTAGGTCCTTTTTGAGATTTTTGAAATGCCCGGCGTAAAAGGTCTTGAGAAAGGCCCACGTCCAAGGAGCTTTTTGGCCCCGTTTTTTGAAGACTAATTTATGAGGTTTAGGTTTATAGATCCCCTTTTGGTAGTTATAGTACTCGAGGTACTGCCCATAGGTCATCCAGACATCTGGGTTTTTATAGGCTCGGTTGAGCAGACCTAAGACATCGGTGTGTGCGAAAAAGTCTGCGCCGCTTAGGTGCACCACTACTTGGTTATCTTCAAGAGCATGGATCACATCGAAATAAAGTTGCACCGCTTGCCCACTGTCACTCGCCTTAAAAAGTTTCACCTTATCTTCCGATTTACTATGAAAAATGAGCTCTTCAAGCTGATGGAAGGTTCCATCTACTGAGCCCTGATCAATATAGACAACTTGATAATAGGGGTATTTTTGCTTGAGGATGGACTCAATATTTTTATCGATCATATCGATATTATTTTTTGTTAACACAATCAATGTAAATTGTTTGCCTTGACTTTCGAAAAGAGTTGGCTGAAGAGATGTATGGGACTGGCAAACCTGAATATTTTTTTTTGCCTTGATGATCCGATATTCTTTAATAAGAAATAAAGGGAAAAGTACAATAATAAAAAGTAAAAACACAAAATGAAATACATGGATATTTATTTTTGAGTTTTTCATTGATTTCTCGTTCGAGCCGGCCTTGCACCGCACTCTTTTCCATACCTGTTTAAAAAGAGCTCGTCAATGAAAATCGGACTGCAAAAAGGGCGCACCAAAATTGGCTTGCAGTTGTTGCCAACGGAGCGTTTGCATAGAAGAATAGATATAAGCGCGGACTTTTTCCTCTTTTTGGCCCGCAAATAATCGCATTTCTGTGTCTGTCAACCGAAGAGCAATCCCGTAAGAAGGGGCCGTAGGGAAGAGGCGTTTGATATTTTTCAGCGCTTTTTTAAATGTCCATTGACTCCATATCAAACGTCCGATTCTCCACGAAAGATAAACGGAGGGGACTATAGGGATAAAAAAGGCAAAGCAAAGGGTGAAAAGGAACAAATAGGCCTGTTTGGGTGTCGGCAAAATAGGGCCGAAGTAGCGGCGCCACTTCTTTTTTGCAAACATATGAGCCAAAATCTCTTCAAAAAGGGGTTCTTCAAATGCAAAGCGCAAACTATGTATCACTTCGTGCAAAATGACCTCTTCTTTTTGGTATCCCAAAAAGCCTCCTTTTTGGAAAGAATCGCGTAGCTGAATCCAATTGCCAGATTTGGTGATCCAAGAGGCCGCACCTTCCCATAGATTCAGCCCCCGATTAGAGTAACGGACCTGAATCCAAGAGGGGCAAACATGCAACTTATCAATAATAAATTGCATGACCTTAGGGTGTGAATTGATCGATTCGAGGTTTTTTTGGGAAAAAATCTGCTGGGTTTCGATGCGATGCACAAATTCTTTTTCCGATTCCCCTGGGCCCACGATCCATCCCGCTTTGCCGAGCTCTTTCAAACGATCTGGAGTCACCCCTTTTTCCTTTTCCCGCTTTGCTTGATAGTTCGGTATTGACACGTAAGACATACAAAAAGGCACAAAATCGCAGTAACAATAAGGCAAGCAAAGAAAAATAACTGGTTTTGCAGCTTGGATAAGCAAGAGATTTGCGATCTGACGCCATGTTCAAATGCCGTGGCGCTTTCAACCCAAGTCATTTCACTTAAATGATTTGCATAAGGAGCATGTCGGGGATCAATTAGGTTGAAGTAGGCAGCGGGAAGTGCGATGTATGTCTGAGGCGCATCGAGTGGGGCTGCTTTGAGCGCATCGTGAAAAGGGACAAAGCTGGAGTGCATCACTTTATAGATGATGGAATCTCGATCCCGACCGGGATATAAGCGGTGCACTTTTTCCCATTTAGCACGTACATTTTCCATCGTTTTTTTTAAAATGGGGTGACGAGGGGCGCACCCAATAAGATTGTTATTTACTACGACCGAACTGCTCAATACCGGTCTTTGCAAGGGCTTGAGAGCGCAGTAAAGATCGAAGGAATCGTGCAAAAAGTGAAATGGGCGCATACATTGCACATCATGATCCACATACAGCCCCCCTTCTCGATAGAGAATTTCATAGCGAAGCAAATTGGATTTCTCCCCGTAGTTGTCCGATGCTCTAAAAAAAGGATCGATATAATCGAATTGCAGATCGGAGATAAGACAAAGCTCCATCGAAGGGTGAGGAAGCTTTTGCACGCGGTCTGTCCAAAATTTTACTTTCCATCCCGGATGGTGTTTGATCCATGAACGAACATTCTTTATTGATTGTTTTGGAAAAGGGCGGGGACCGAGCCAGATCCAATGAATGACTTGGGGAAGGGGCTCTTTTTTTCCCCTAAAAGGAGGCGTGCGGTTTCTGTCCCACAGATTTTTAAAAAAATAAATAAGATCATAATCTTCGTGGGTTTCTATAAATTGCCAAGCGTCTGTGTGAGCGCCCATTAAATCGTAGAAGTCAGCTTTCTCTTGGTTTTTTTCAAAGGAGCACAAAACGAAAAGAAGCAGTGCCCATGAAAGGGTATGTTTCATAACTATTTGCTCTCCTATTTTAGCCCTTTGCAAGGGTAATACAAGCACCCCAATCAATGCAAGAAACTCACCAAAAGAGCCCAAATCTGATTTTGTCTATGTTGTCAAACGGCTTGGTCCCGTTTTTTCAATTTTGATCCGATCAAAAAATGCAGAGTAAGACAACCAATGAGGGCAATGAGACTAAAGTGTAAACCTTTTCTTATCTTCGAGCCTTTTTTTTGGATGTAATTGATATTTTTTCCCACTTCCTGTTGGCGATGGGTCTGCCCGTCGGGAAGCCAAGCACCCGCATAAAAATGTCTAGAATAGAGAGCGGGTAGATCTCCGTTGGGATAGAAATAGCAAGCTGGGAAGATGATATCCCTTTCTCCCAGTGAGGCGTTAGAATCTTTGAGCGCAAGGGTTAATCCGATGTAGGTTCGGTGCAAATTGAGTTTTTCTCGGGTGAGTGCGTCCTGATCTTTGAACGCCTCGGTTGTAGCTGCCCACCTTTCGAGCACTTTTTGCACCGCTTGTTTGATCAAGGGGTGATAGGGTCTAGAGCCAACTACACCCATACCTGCGTTCAAAGCCCAGTTATTGACCACATGGTGGGGCATTTCCAGTGCCGCGTAAAAATCATAACCCCGGTGAAGCGGATCAAAAAAAGAGAGGCAATTCGCGTCATGGTCAATATACACGCCCCCTTCTCGGTAGAGAATTTCATAGAGAAGAAGATCCGCTTTTTCTCCCCAATCCGCCGCTTTTGCGTATGCTTTTTCAAAAAACTGCAGATCGAAATTTTCCACGAGGCGTGCCCGCATCCCATGACAGGGGGGCATCCTTTCCCGATCGGTCCAAAAATAAAAATCCCAGTCCGGGTGATGGGCAATCCAGGTGCGCATGTTCTCAACCGATTCCACTGGAAAAGGGCGGGGGCCGAGCCAGATCACATGGATCGTTTTGGGAATCCGAAAAGGGGAGGTAAATGAGTATTGTAAATGGCGCCGTTTCTCATAGATGCCCTTATAAAGGTCTAGATCCATCCAATCTTGTTTGGTTTGGATGAATTTCCAATACTTTGTCTCTCGACCCAATAGTTTTTCAAAAGGATCTTGCAAAGAGACTGTTTGAAAAGAAGAGCTTTTCAAATTTTTTACGCAAAAATATATAGATAAGGGAAGTGAGCAGGCCAAGACCATCGTCCATATTCTGATTTTCATTTTCTATCCATTTCCAATTGATCAGTCAAGCTGAGATGAGAGGAGGAGGGGTGGTAATAAAGCCCCACTTTGGACAAATCGACTTGCCACTTTAGCAAATTTTCCACAGTCTCAAGGCTATCAAATATCAAAAAGGGGAGGGCATCTTTTTTTCGAAAAAGGGAAACATCCAAGGCGCAGGGGTGTTTAGCACCTTTTTCCCCTTGGGAGAATTGCCAAGCGTATACCCCTTTTCCCAGAGAAAGGTGCATCGTTTCACTAATTGGCAGATGCCTTTTAGAATTCTTAGAGTAGTAGAAACCGTGCGCTCCCGTTTGCTCAAGCGTTTGAACCCCCTTTCTAAAATCGATGGGGTGCTCAAGGAGGTTGTCGTCTTTGGCAAAAACGATATAAGGGCTGATACAAAGATCCCGAGCAAGAGTTGCTGGCTTTGCATTAGAAATAGGGCTATTTTCAATGTAGACGGCATGTGGGAAATCCTGTTGCACTTTTTTGTACTCGTTTGCAATCTGATCGCTTGTGCTATGATAGAGTACAAATATTTGGTTGAGATTTTTTGCATGAGCATCCCAAGACTCTAGAAATGACTGCAGTTGAGAGGGAGTAGCATCAGAAAACACAATTAGATCAATTTGCGTGTCAACCGGAATAAACTCTTCTTTCGGATGCTCAGCTAACGGAGGGTATGGCTTGAGGGCTTTGATTGCATACTCCAATCCCTTTTGCAGCGCGAAGTCTTTTCTAAAATCGGAAATGGGATTTTCTAGGTTATAGAGGTAAAGCAGATCTTCGACAAAATAGTCATGTCCACCTGAAAGTTCAATCATGGGGAGCATAAAGGCTACGTCAGATGTCATCGAAAGGAATTTCCCATCGTAGAGAAAATCTTGCAATTTGATCCGTTTGAAAAGACCTGCGTAAAAGGTGCGCAAATGGGAAGCGACAAAAGGGTGGCCGCGAATCCCTTTTTTTTTCACAGTCTTTAAATTGATCGGGACAGATTCTGCCCGTAGCGATGCCCCTTCCTGGCTATAATCTACACTGTTTCTACCGGCGTTGCAGAAAGGGTAATACATATAGGTGCCATAGGTCATCCACACATCCGGATTGGCGTAGTAGGCGTTGAGTGTACTCAAAACATGTGGATCGGCTAGGAAATCATCTCCATCCAAAACTACAACAATCTCCCCGTTTTTGCAGCTGTGCACTGCGTGGTACAAATTATGCATAGCCCCTTCATTTTGGAAGTTTTCGACAAAAGTAACCCGCTTTTTGGGGTCGTAGAGATCGATAAATTGTTTGACTTTCTCCGCGCTTCCATCTGTCGAGGCGTCATCGATATAAATAACGCGATAATTATCGTATTGCTGCTTTAAGACGGACAGGAGATTTTTTTCAATCCAAGGTCCGCTGTTATATGACTTGATGACCACGGTGAACTGTTTGTTTTCCAAGATCGGGTGCGTTCGCCTGGCGATCCGATACCTCTTGTTTTTTATTTGTATTTTGATCTTTTGTTTGACGCGGAAGTAAGAAACCCCAACCGTGAAGCCCGAAGCAAAAAGGAGAAAAATAAAGAGGAATTGTCCGATTCTAGATTGGAATAATTGTTTCATTTACCCCTTTCCAGTTTGTCGGTCAAAGAGAGATCAGTGCAGAAAGGTGTATGATAAAGTCCCACTTTAGAGGGGTTGACTTGCCAACGCAAAAGGGTCTCCAAAGCATCGAGGCTATCAAATGTCAACAAGGTAAGAGCGCTTTTTGCATCTGCTTTTCGAAAAAGAGCCAGATGAAAGGGGGAGGGGCGTTGCCAACCCCCCTTTGCATGAGCAAATTGCCAAGCGTACACCCCTTTTCTTAAGGGTAAGCAAAGAGTTTCATCGATGGGAATACTGCTTTCAAGATGCGCGGAGTAATACACGCCATGGGCTCCCGTTTGCTTCATTACTTGCACCCCTTCTGTAAAATTGATCCGATTTTCGAAAAGGTCGCTGTCTATTGCAAAAACGACGTAGGGGCTGATGGAGGAATAGCAAATGGACCCTTCTCGATCTAAAAGGGTAGGCTTGCCCGTTTTCGGAATATAGATAGCATTTGGAAAGGCCTTTTTCACTTTTTGATAGTCGTTTGCATTTTGGTCATTTTGGGCGCAATAGACCACGATGATCTGTTTGAACTCTTTTGAGTATGTGTTGCAAGAGTCTAAAAATAGGTAAAGCTGGGAGGGGGTGCAATCAGAAAAAACGACCAAATCGACCGACTGATCGGAAGAAATAAAGCTTTTGCTCGGATGTTCATTGATAGGGGAGTAGGCTTTTAGTGATTTGATTTCACACTCCAATTTCAATTGCAATTTTCGATCTTTTCTATAATCAGAGATGGGATTTTCTTTGTTATACAGGTAGAGAATGTCCCTAATAAAATAGTCATGGCCCCCTGCAAGTTCAACCATAGGGAGCATATAAGCCACATCAGATGTCATCGGGAGAAACTCTCCCTTATAGAGAAAATCTTGCAATTTGATCCGCTTGAAAAGACCTGCATAAAATGTGCGCAAATGAGAAGTGACAAAAACGTGTGAGCGGATCCCTTTTTGGTCAGCAATATCCAAGTCAAGCGGCATGGTCCCCCCTTCTAAACAGACCCTTTTTTTGTCATAACTTCCCTCTTTGTTGGGTACGGTGCAGAAAGGATAATTCACATAATTGCCATAGGTTATCCAAACGTCTGGATTGGCGTAGTACGCATTGAGATAGTGCAAAACATGTGGATGAGCTAGAAAATCATCTCCGTCTACAGTCACAATAATCTCCCCATTTTCACAACTGTGCACTGCGTGGTACAGATTGTGCATCGCCCCTTTATTCTCCTCATTGCGGAGCAAAGTAACGCGCTTTTTAGAGTCGTAGCAAGCGAGAAAGCGCTCGATTTGCTTGTCACTTCCGTCGGTTGAGGCGTCGTCGATGTACACGATCCGATAATTGTCATAATCTTGCTTCAGGATAGAAAGGAGGTTTTTTTCAATCCAAGGCGCATTGTTGTAAGATAGAACAATCACGACAAACGGTTTATTTTCCAAAACGGGGTGGGTTTTTTCGGCGATTCGGTGCCGCTTGATTTGCATATTTTCCCCTGCGCACTCTTTGGCATTTGTAGCGGAAAGGGGGGACAAGTAGAATAGCAAGGCGGTAAAAAGAGATTTGAGAAAAAAGGAGGCCATAAAATTTCCCGAGATCAAACAGTAAGAAATCAATCTGATAGAAAAAATTTTACTTTTTGTCAAGAAAGCAATGAACCGCTCGCACAAAAGCAGAGGCCCCCTTAAGTAGATTCCCTTTTTTTGTGATTGAGCAGGGAGCGTGTTGACTTGGAGCTACCGTTTCTATTACGATACCTTAGCAATGCAAAAAATAAAAATAGAAGGCCGCCATTTTTGGGAGCTACTATATTGTCACGTGCGATTGAAAAGATGTGATGGTCAAAGAGAAAACACTTATTATCGTTGAGTCTCCCACCAAGGTAAAAACTCTCAAAAAATTTTTGGGGTGTGACTATTGTATTGAATCATCGGTCGGGCATATTCGAGATCTACCCAAAAAAGGGTTTGGGATTGATGTGGACCGAGGCTTTGAACCGATCTATGAAAACCTCCCGGACAAAAAAGATGTGATCGCCAGATTGAAAAAAATGGCCAAAGAGTGCAAGACCGTCTACCTGTCCCCCGACCCGGATCGAGAAGGGGAAGCGATCGCCTGGCACATTGCCGCTATTTTACCCAAAGGACCGACTGTCAAGAGGGTAACTTTTAATGCGATTACAAAAGAGGCCGTGACCAAAGCTCTAAATCATCCCCGCGCCATTGATCTTTGTCTTGTTCGTGCACAACAAGCGCGCCGCCTTCTCGACCGGATGGTGGGGTATAAAATTTCCCCCCTTCTGCAACGGAGGATCAAGCGGCGCGCTACCACCTCTCTTTCTGCGGGCAGAGTGCAATCGGTTGCTTTAAAGCTCGTCGTCGATCGGGAAAAAGAGATCGAACTTTTTACCCCGGTTGAATATTGGAATATCGCATCTATTTTATCTTCAGAAACCAAAGCCCCCCCCATATCTGCTAGTTTGTATTCGGTGCAAGGGAAAAAATGGGCAAAAGAGCCGGTCAAGGGAAAAGAGGTTTATCTCATTCCCAACCAAAAAGAAGCAAATCGAGTACTCGAAGAGCTGAAAAGCTCTACTTATGTGGTGGCGAACGTAGAAAAAAAGGAAAAAAAGAGGCATCCAGTCCCCCCTTTCATCACCTCAACGCTACAACAAGAGGCCAGTCGCCACTACGGTTTTGCTGCGCAAAAGACGATGAGTGTTGCGCAAAGCTTGTACGAAGGAGTCGATTTGGGCGCGGAAGGAGCGGAGGGGCTGATCACCTATATGCGCACCGACTCGGTAAGAGTTGAACCGCAGGCGATCAACAAGGTGCGCCTACTTATCCATGACACCTATGGGCAGGAGTTTTTGCCTGGACGTCCTCACTTGTACGGCTCAAAGAAAAAAGTGCAAGACGCGCATGAGGCCATCCGCCCCACTAATTTAAGTCATGCGCCCGATCTGATTCGTCCGTTTCTTAGCTCTGATCAATACAAATTGTATCTGCTCATCTACCGCCGATTTTTGGCTTCCCAAATGAACCCGGCCATCTACAACAGCATTTCGCTTCACATTCATGCGAGTGCCAATATGGAGCTAAGGGCTACGGGATCGGTGCTCAAGTTCAAAGGGTTTCTCGCTGTGTATGAAGAAAAGGAAGACGCCCTCCCGGGAGAAGGAGCAGATGAGTGGAAAAATAGTCTGCTTCCCAAACTGAAAAAAGGGCAAAATCTGCAGCTCATCGAGGTGCGCTCTACGCAATCATTTACCATCCCCCCTCCCCGTTTCACAGAAGCTTCACTGGTCAAAGAGCTAGAAAAGTCGGGGATTGGTCGCCCTTCCACCTACGCCTCTATTATGAATAAAATCCACAGTCGGGCTTATACCATCAAAGAGCGCTTGACCATCAAACCCACCGATCTCGGAAAAATTATTGCGCAGATGCTCGAAACCCACTTTCACATCATTATGGATATCAAGTTCACGGCCAGAATGGAAGATGAACTCGACCGCATCGCAGACAATCAAAATGATTGGAGACAGTTTGTTGCCACTTTTTGGAAGCAGTTTCTCCCCGTTTTAGAAAAAGCGGAAAAAGAAGCGTTTGTACCCAAGCTAGTAACTGAACTCAATTGCCCCAAGTGTGGAGAGAAGCTGCAAAAAATTTGGGCGCGCGATAAATATTTCTACGGCTGCTCGAAGTATCCAGACTGTACATTTACCGTGCCCATTGAAGCCTTAGAGTTTAAGAAAGAAGATTACGCAGAAAATTTCAATTGGGAGCAGCTGTGCCCGAAATGCAACTCTTCCATGAAGATCCGATTTAGCCGATTTGGCGCTTTTCTCGGGTGCATGTCCTATCCCGATTGTAATGGGATCGTAAACGTCCCCAGAAAAGAGGAAGTGGTCCCATCCGATTTGCCCCCTTGTCCTGCAGTTGGGTGCGATGGTGGAATAAAAATGAGAAGAAGCCGCTGGGGTAAAAACTTTTTCAGCTGTTCGAACTACCCGGAATGTGATGTGATTGTCAACAAAATTGAAGAGTTGCATGGGAAGTATCGAAACCATCCCAAAACAGCGTATGTAAAAAAGGGAAAAAAGGGAGCTAAGCGAAAAACAGCGAGAGGAGCTCTCAAAACTCTTTCTGAGGAACTCGCAGAGGTTCTCGGAAAAAAAGAGTTGACGCGCACTGAAGCGGTCAAAAAACTCTGGGAGTACATCAAAGCGAATCAGTTGCAAGATCCGAGCAACAAGCGCTTGATTGTTCCGGATCAAAAGTTAGCAAAAGTGTTTGGCAACTCTAAGCCTCTCGACATGTTTCAGCTCGCCGGTGTGCTCAGCAAGCATCTTCACTAAAGTGACAGCTCTCAATCCCCTAAAGGGGATGAGCTTCTTTCTTTAACGAAAGATTC
>JAQFVP010000016.1 GCA_027942475.1 Simkania sp.
ACATTGACATTATTGAATGTATTTTTCTCTTTTTTTTGCTCAAACAGTTGATAAACGCAACATTATTTGTATTACCGAAGGAATCCCCCTTATGGATATGCTCGAGGTCTCACGCGTCATGAAGCAGTCGAAGACGTCCCGTCTTATTGGACCAAATTGTCCTGGTGTAATTACACCTGGGGAATGTAAAGTGGGTATCATGCCGGGCTATATTCATAAAAAAGGGGCAATCGGGATCGTTTCTCGCTCAGGGACTTTAACCTATGAAGCAGTTTGGCAGACAACCCAAAATGGTCTAGGCCAGACCAGTTGTATTGGCATCGGGGGGGATCCGCTCAATGGAACACATTTCATCGACGTATTAGAAAAATTCGAAAGAGATCCCGAGACAAAAGGCATTTTCATGATTGGTGAAATTGGGGGAAGTGCGGAAGAAGAAGCATCCGATTGGATCAAAAAAAATAGCTCTAAACCCATCGGGGCATTTATTGCCGGAGTCACTGCACCTCCCGGACGACGCATGGGGCATGCAGGTGCTATCATCTCTGGAGGAAAAGGGACCGCGCAAGCAAAAAAGGATGCTTTGAAGGGGGTAGGCGCTTTTGTGGCTGATTCACCAGCAGAAATAGGGGAAACAATGCTAAGAGCGATCAAAGGATAAACATGAATCTTGCATTTAGAAAAATACCCATTCAGATCTCCCCTTTTTTTTGGCTGACGGCAGGTTTGATTGGCTGGCTGAATAGTGGCAATCTATTTTCTACCCTTGTTTGGATCTTTGTGATTTTTGTTTCGGTTCTCGTCCATGAGCTCGGACATGCACTCACCATGCGCTTTTTTAAACGGGATCCGCGCATTGAACTAGTCGCTTTTGGAGGGTTGACTTATCAGGAAGGAGCCCGGCTGAGGGGATGGAGGGAGTTTCTCGTTATCCTTAACGGTCCCCTTTTCGGAATTTTCCTATTTTTATTCGCGGTGCTTCTTCTAAACTCCGGTTGGTTTCAGACGCAAATTACTTTGAGTATTATCAAAATTTTTTTGTTTGTGAATCTATTTTGGAGTTTTGTTAATCTCTTGCCTATCATGCCCCTTGATGGGGGGCAACTCTTACGCGTTGCGTGTGAATCTATCTCAAAAGGGAAGGGGCTATCCATCGCGCTGTTTTTGAGCACACTTTTCTCTATCTTTGCTGCTTGTTATTCCTTTTTTTATTTAGGATATTTGATAGTGGGTATTATCTTTTTTTTCTTTGCCTTTCAAAATTTTATCTCTTGGAGACAAACGAGGATCATGACAGTGCGGGACCAAGATGATGATCTCGCTACTGAGCTCAAAAACGTGGAAAAGTTGCTATCGAGCAATCAAAGAGTGTTGGCGATCCCCCAGCTCGAAGAGATTCGAAGAAAAGCACAGCGAGGGATGATTTTCAACATTACGACCCAATATTTAGCCACGCTTCGCGCGGAAGAAAACAACTATTTTCAAGTATATCAATTGCTTAACCCCATTAAAAAACATCTTTCCGGAAAATCGGTGATGCATTTACACCGCAGTGCCTATGAAATAGGGGACTACCCACTTGTATTTGAACTTTCGGGATCCACCTTTCAACTATTTCCAAATGCTGACATTGCTCTACGCAACGCGGAAGCAAGCGCTTTCATGAAGCTCGCTGAACCAACCATTGGATGGTTAAAAGCAGCGCGTAAATGTGGTGTAGACAACCTAGAGGTAATTGTGCAAAGAGAGACCTTCTCTCCGATCCGGAACTTTCCCTCTTTTAGAGATTTTTTAAATACTCTAGACACGCACCGGGACGCATGAGTTAAAAATCAACAGCAGGTTTTTTGAATTTTATTTAAAAGAGACTTCTTCTATTCTGTTCATTTAAAGATGTAAGAGAATTGTTTATAGCTTTGAGAGCCATTTTTCGATATTATCTAATTACATTAGTTTAGTTAGGCGCAGTTCAATTCTGCTGCTTGCATCATCTAATATTTTTTGTTTAGATAGTTCCTGTGTGATTATTTCCATAAATCCAATTTTCGAACCCATGGCTTTGCCTATTTTAGAAAATCCCTGTAATTGCCTTTTGATCGGTTCCATAAATGTGATTTTTAACTCTCCAGGAAGCTTCATTATGTCATAATATTTTCTCCTTGCTGCCTCTGCCTCTGTCTTTGCCTTTGCGGACAGATTATCTAATTCTAGCAGTTCAGTTAGGCGCAGTTCAATTCTGTCGTTTGTATTATCTAATATCTTTTGTGACAACTCTTTGTTTATTTTAGATATTTCCTGTTTGATTATTTCCATAAATTCCATTTTTAAATCTCTATCTTTGTATATTTCAGATAGTTCCCGTGTAAGTACTTCCCTTATTAACTCTCTAGCTTCCGTATCTGTATCCTTTTTTACTCTGTCCGTATATTGAATTCCTGGATCGCTAAACTGTTGCTCTTCAATTTGAGCCTTTATTAACTCTTCAGCTTCAATATCTGTATCCTTTTTTACTCTGTCCGTTTGAGTTTTCTCTTGCCAAAAGAATTGGGTTACCTGTTTGACTAAATAAACGGCTACAGAAAAGGGAAAAAGGACTACTTGCTTTACAGCAAAGTAAAGCCCCATCGGCAAGGTGTATCTCAAAAAGAAAAAAAAGGACTTTGCGTATAAAGAAATGGTCTCAACCAGGTTTATTTTCGGCATGTTGTCCCGGTTTTCTACCACCCCTTTTTGGATCGAACTTGACTCCGTTAATGAGGAGTCAATTGTGCTCAGCTTCGCATTGCTTAAATGATTAGATGATGGGAGTATGGACATGAAATCCTCCGGATAATTTACCAAAAAACAGTCACAATTCTATTCATAAAAAATTTTTTATTCAATATAAAAACTTAATTTTATCCAAATAGGGGAGGGGCCGTTAGCAGCGGTTTGTGAGGCAGAAAGCAATTACGTTCATTAGCTGCTTACTTCCAACATTTTTCTGGAAAAGCGACGATGCATTTACATCGGAGTGCCTATGAAATAGGGGGGAGTCCTCTTTCTTTAAATGTGTAGACAAACTAGAGGTCACCTCTCAAAGAGAGTCTTTTTCTATTCTGTTCATTAATTCTTTAGTTAATCCCACAATACAAGATATAAAAGCATTGTTTATAGTTTTGAGAGCTATTTTTCGATTCTCCAGATTTTTGTTGAGATCCTGTAGCTCTTTATTCAAAGCCTTGATTTCGGCACTTGATTCTTGTTTTAGAGTGCTAATTCCACTCTGTAATTCATCAACTTTTGGCAATTTTACGTCATCTTGTAATTTGATTTCTTCTATCGGCGTGGTTGTGGATGGGCTCTTTGGTTCCATAGCACCACCCGTTAAGATTTCATCTACTTCTTTTTGTAGCTCGATCCCTAGCTCTTTTACCTTTTCAGACTGACTCTTTTCTTCCAATGCACTTTCTTGCCAAAACAGTTGGGTGATTTGTTTGGCTGAATAAACGAGTGCAGAAAAGGGAAAAAGAATTACTTTCTTTATAGCAAAGAGACATCCCACCGGTACTTGGTAATATAAAAAATAAAAAAAGGATTTCGCATATGTAGAAATCATGTCGACTAGGCCCACTTCCTCCATGCTTTCCGATTTTTCCACCGCTTCTTCTTGATTCGAAGTTGATCTTGATAATACGAGATCAGTGTTGCGTAGTTCTAGATCACTTAAATGATCAGATACTGGTGAGATAGACATAAAATCCTCCAGGTTTGATATGACTAGGAAATAGATCGAATTAATCCGAATTTCTTTTGATTAAAAATGTGTCTCCTATTTGAGGTTGGATTTCTGTATTAGATAAGGGCGAATCCTCTTTCTTTATGTATCCTGTTGATTAGCTCTTTAATTAATCCTAAGATTACATCTATGGACTCTTTTTCTTGAGCTTCTAGTATTGCTTTTTCATTCTCTAGGATATTTTTGCGGTATTGGAGTTCTTTTTTTAGATCCTTGAGTTGTTTGGTTAAGTCCTGTTTTATGATTTTGGTTTGATCACCTTCCAAGTAGGGCTCATTCTGTAATTCGTAATGATCAACAGGAATTATTTGATGATCTTCTGCCAGCCCTTTTCTGCTTGCTGCCTTTACCTCGGTGTTAGTTATGTGCAATCCAATTTTCTCGCTTGCATCATCTAATCTCTTCTGTAACTGCACTTTGCCCATTTCAGGTGATGCAGGCGATGATAGTGATTGAATTTCTGTATTTTCTAATCCTAGTAGCTTAGTTAGGCGGAGTTCAATTCTTTCGCTTGTATCATCTAATATCTTTTTTAACGACCCTTTGTCTATTTCAGATAGTTCCTGCTCGATGATTCCCATAAATTCCGTTTTTAATTCTCTATCTATTTCCGTTTTCACCCTGTCCGTATATTGAATTCCTGGATCGCTAAACTGTTGCTCTTTAGGTTGAGTCTTTGCTTGCCAAAAGAGTTGCGTTACCTGTTTGACTAAATAAACGGTTACAGAAAAGGGAAAAAGGACTACCTGCTTTACAGCAAAGTAAAGCCCCATCGGTACGGTGTACACCAAAAAGGAAAAAAAAGACTTCGCATGCAAAGAAATTGTGTCAACTAGGCTTATTTCCGGCACGTTCTCCCGGTTTTCTACCACCCCTTCTTGGATCGAACTTGACTCTGTCAATGAGAAGTCAATTGTGCTCATCTTTGCACTGCTTAAATGATCAGATGTTGGGAGTATGGACATGAAACCCTCCGGGTAATTTACCAAAAAACAGGCAACATCTTATTCATAAAAAATTTTTTATTCAATTAAAATATTTAATTTTATCCAAATAGAAGAGGAGCAAAACGTACCAAAAATCCTTAAAAAACTAATTTTAAGTTATTTAAACCGTTTATATTTATCGAGAATTGCGGTGAAATAGGCTCTTTTTTGGTATTTTAGTATCCTTAAAATCATCTTACTATCTTAGGGGCTGCTTACGATCATATGCTGTCGGCCTTCGGATCCACTATCTATACCTCTTACTAAAAAAGGGAAAACCATTGGGGTGCAAAAGTAAAACATGCGGTTTTGAATGTCAAAAAGACATCGTAAAAGCTGTAAAGCTGACACAAATTAAAATATAGGTGTTCACTGATCCATTTGATGACCTTTGTTTGTTCTTTTTGTGATCTTTCGCTTGGAGGCTTGGAGCTACTTGGTAGAATTGGAACCGAGGCGCTCTTTTTAAGCAAAGATACTATTTTTTCATCCCTACACGCTTCTAATAAGCGGATACAGTAGACTTTTTTGCGTCATTGGTTAAAAAAAGCTCCAAAAATATTAAGTTAAATTTTATACTATCGAGTTCGTAGGTTGCCCCTAGTTCTTAGGTAGCAGTCACAATTTTTTTTAAACAACATTTAGGTTAAATTATGAGTTCTGTTAATTCCACGCCATCGTCTTCACCATCCTGTATTTATGATCCTACTAGTTCTGGGTCTTGTCGACCCACTGGAACTCTTGGGCCTGATCGACCTTTTGGGCCTACGTCTGGACCTCAGCGTTTTCCTGGATCTCAGCTACCCACTAGACCCACTGGACCCACTAGACCTTTTGGGCCTGGAACGTCTCCTGGACCTTGTGTTTTTCAGCTACCCACTGGGCCTGGATCTCGTTTCTTCAAGGCATAAAACTTTTCGACTTTGCGAAAAGTGGCTATGCAAAAAAATAATTCAAATAAAAAAAGTTGAATTAACCCTCTCCTGGCTTCGGCCAGGGGATTTCTGAAGAGCAGTGAGTCCACTTCCTGGCCTAAAGGCGCAGGCTTCTAGGGTTGCTACTTAAGGCCATCTAGTCCGAAGGCCAAAATATTCTCTCAGGACCCGCTGTGATCTCTGTGGTCCTTATATCCGCAAAGCTTGCAACAATCCTGTCTTTCTACCAGTATCCTCCGCTTTCTCCTTAGCTTTGACTCTTCGAAAAAAAGACTTTGTCCTGTCTCCTGCACTTTAGAAAAACCTGAGTGAGTGATAGCAAAGAGGGGCTCTTTTCATTGATCAACGGGATAAATGATAGCTGATTATAGTTCGCCTAAAAGATTACACTATTTCGACGGGCGAGCTCTTATTCCACCCCTTAAGCGGGTGGGTTCCAGGATAACGAATTATAAAAATAGGGCAGGATGGACTTGAACCAACGACCAACGGATTATGAGTCCGCTGCTCTAACCACTGAGCTACTGCCCCTCGATAGTATCTCGGGAATCATAAAGGATATTTATCCATGATCACAAGCAATTTATCGGTGGTTTTCTATCTAGTTTTGGTTTTTTGCAGTGACTTTTCGCCGCACCCGCTAAAGAAAATGAGCACTTTTGCTTATTTTTTCATCTGACAGAGCAAGATCCGACAGGATAAACAGCTGAGTAGGACAGGCAGAGCTTGATTTGATTGCTTTGATTTGTTTTCCCTTGCACAGGGAAATGGGTATATAGGAAAATATCAAAATGATGGCTTTTGAAATTACAGCTTTTTTTTCTTCTGGCATCAAACGGTTCATCTCGGGGGTTTTTTTAAGCCGTTTGGCTGGACTCGGTCGAGACCTTACTATGGCTTATGCTTTTGGAGATCACCCCAGTGTGGCACTCTTCATGATGGTCTTCCGTTTTTCCAATTTGCTTCGGAGGTTTTTCGGTGAAGGTCCCTTGCAGTCAGTGTTCGTACCCCACTTTCAGGGACTACACGGCCGAGACCCTTTGATTGCGTATGCTTTTTTTCGGAAATTGACCTTTTTTTTCCTCGTCGCGGTAACGGCTATTGTAATTTGCGCCGAAGGGGGTTTGGCTTGTTTAATGCACCTTTCCTCTCTAAATGAGAAAAGTCAAGAGATGATGCAAATGATGAGGAGCTTGCTTCCTTGCTTACTCTTTGCTTCTCTCTACGGACTAAACCTTTCATTTTTGCAATGCCACAACACCTTTTTTCTCCCCAACGTATCACCTGCTATCTGTAATTTAGTCTGGATGAGTGGGGCATTCTATTTACAAAAACAAGGACCAGAAACTGGTATGCTGCGCCTCGTTCATTGGGTTTTGGCTGGTTTTTTTTTGCAGTGGATGATGACTGCTCCACTTGTATGGAAGAAGGTCGGAGGGAAGCTTAAAGAATGGATGCAGTGGAGAACTGGTTTCGAGGTAAAAAAGCTTTTCTGCTCATTTCGTTGGGTTGCTCTGGGTGTGGGGGCAGCGCAGATCAACGGATGTCTGGATACGATTTTTGCTCGCTATGCTGATCTGAGTGGACCAGTTTATCTGTGGTATGCAAGTCGTTTCTACCAATTGATTTTGGCTTTGTTTGGTATGGCGACGGCGCATACCTTGATCCCCCTTTTTTCCCGTAAAATCAAGGAAGGACAGGTAAAGGAGGGCAAGGAAATGTTTTTCTTTGGCATGCGGCTTACCATGACTCTGATGCTCGTTTGCACAATTGCTATGTTTGCCTTGGGTGATATCCTCGTCGATCTGATGTATCGACGTGGTCGCTTTTCTCATCACGGTGTGACGCAGACGGCTTATTGCCTGTGGGCCTACAGCGCAGGGCTTATTCCTTCTTCTTTGATTATGTTGCAATCTTCTGTTTTTTATACAAAAGAGCTGACCAAGGTTCCGACACGTGTGGCGAGTCTCTGTGTGGGATGTAATATTTTTTTTAATAGTTTGTGCGTGTTTATGCTTAAGCTCTCCCCTTTGAGCGTAGCTTGGGTCACAAGTGTCTCTCTTTGGATCCATTTTTTTATCTTGCACTTTTTATTGTGTAAGCAAGACTGGAAGTGGCTGTGCCCTCTTAAAGATCTACTTCGCTTGCTATTCGGATGCCTTATTTCTTGGCTACTTGCCTTTACCTTTTCACTCATGATCTCCGATGCTCACAAACTGTTTATATTTGTATTTCGCTCGGCGGTATTTTTTTTAGTCCTGTTTGCTTATGGTTATTTGCGTCAGAATCGAGATTTACACACCGCTTTTAGAATGTTTTTTGCAAAAGGTTAATTTCCAATTTGTGTACGCAATGCTTGCAACAATGGTGCCTTTGCGATATGCATTTTTTTCGGAGATGATTCTTTTGTATTTAAACTTTCGGGATCCACCTTTCAACAATTGCTTTGCGAAATGCACAGGCAAGCCCTTTCATGCAGTTCGATGAATTCTCTAGGGCTATCACATAACCCATTAAGATATTATCTATCTCTTTGTTAAGATCCTCTATTTTTTTGTTTAGAGTTTCGATTTGTTCTTTTTCTTCTTGTTTTATTCTTTCAAAGTCACATTTGATTTTAATTTCTTTTTTATCGGGGAAATTTTTTTCTTTATTTATTATTTCGGTTATCTCTTTAATTGAATTTACTCGACTAATCAACCTCTGAATGAGATCTGTACACTCCTTTTTTTGAGTTTCTAGCAATGCTTTGTCATTCTCTAGGTTATTTTTACGATATTTTAATTCTTTGTTTATATCTTTTAATTGTTTAATTAAATCCTGTTTTATTTCAATTTGATCCTGTAATTTGTCATTTTCTGGCGAGTTGGGCTTATCTCTAATGGCTGAAAGCTCTGGCTGTACATCATAATCTGTTTTTGCATACGAAGAAGTTGTGTCAAATAGGTTTATTTTCTGCATAATTTCCGGGTTCTCTCCTTGAGTCAAACTTGGCAAAGTGAGTAGTGGCAGTTCTAGCCTACTCAAACGAGCAGCTACCGATGATACAGATTGTGACAACTCTCAATCCCCTAAAGGGCCGGAAATTCTTCCAGTTTCGAACGCTCTCACGACCAGGCGAAACGCTGCACGTTTGCCCAGGGGGCAGGGGAGCTGCCCACGCGGTTTCGAGACTCAGTCCGAGCCCGAGTTTGAGCGCGTTATAAGCAAAATTTTTGTCCCGATCATGTTGGGCACCACACCCACACTCCCAAAAACCGACAAGCCCGTTTCCCCTGCAAGGCCATCGCGGGCTCCACTGAAAACGGGGTCGAGTGAAAAAATTGAAAGGTTGACTTTCGCCAAGCTATAGAAAGGGTTAAAAGCAAACGGACGTTCTGGAATAGACAAAACATCCCCAATACTTTTGTTTAAAACCTAACGTAAAGCAAAGCCTTCAATTTTTTTTGGTATAGATAGGTATAGATTTCAAAACAGGCTTTTTTTGCAGCCAAATTCTTCCGAGCAATAAAAAAACTATCCCTATTATGAAAGAGGAGGAAGCCCTTTTTCTTTATGTATTCTATTGATTAATTCTCTACCTAAATTTACGATCAAAATTTTATATTCCTTATTTTGAGCTTCTAACAATGCCGTTTCATTCTCTAACCCGTTATTGCGGTGTTCTAGTGCTTTGTTTAGCTCTTTGAGTTGTTTATTTAGGTCCTGTTCTATGTCTTCGACTGTATCCGAGTAAGACTCATCGTGCAACTCGTTGGCTTCGTATGCTTCAATTTGTCCTGCGGATTGAATCTCTTCTTGCACCGCTTCCTCTTGCCAAAATAGTCGCGTAATCTGTTTGATCAAACAAACGGTTACAGAAAGGGGAAAAAGGACTACTTGCTTTACAGCAAAGTAAAGGCCCATCGGAACAGTGTATCCTAAAAAGTAAAAAAAAGACTTTGCATGCGAAGAAATTGTGTCAACTAGACTCATTTCCGGCGCAATTTCCCCTTTTTCTACCGCTTCTTTTTGCATCGAACTTGATAATGCGGGATCAACTGCGCTGAGATTTGAATTACCGACAGAATCAGATGTTGGAAGTATAGACATGACATCCTCCTACTAACTTACCAAAAAACAGTGCGTATCCTAGGTATAAAATTTTTTTTATTCAATTAAAATATATACTTTTATCAAAAAAAAAGAGGAGTACGACGCCCCAAAAACCCTTAAAAAAAACATTTTAAATGACTTAAAATATTGAGAATGATGGTGAGATGCGCATCAAAAGCAAGTTGTAGAGTGTTTTTTACAAAAGGTCGATTCCCAAACGGACGGGCCTGCCTGCGCAATGAGGGCACCACCCACACATATCGCGCCTTGATAAAACACAATCGATTGACGGGGAGTGATGGCCCTCATAGGCTCTGAAAAAAGCACGTGAGCTCTTCCTTTTTCTATGGATGTAATGGTGCACGATTGCTCTTTTTGTCGATAACGAATTTTTGCTTTGCACGTGTAAGGAAGGGGGGGAGGCCCACCCTGAACCCAAGATAAGTCAGTGGCAAAGAGTTCACGAGAAAAAAGGGCGGGATGATCCCCTCCCTGGACCAAGGTAACGACGTTTGTGTTGATCTCTTTTTTAGCCACAAACCAAGCCTTCCCGGCTCCTCCGATTCCCATGCCCTTTCGCTGACCGATGGTATAGTAAAAAGCGCCATTATGGGAACCAATCACTTTTCCTTCTAAATTTTGAAAATATCCCATTTTTTGGGGAATATAGTTTCCCAAAAAAGTTTTGAAGTTGCGTTTTCCGATAAAACAAATTCCCGTGCTATCCCTTTTATTAAAGACAGAAAGACCGGCTTTTTGAGCCAGTGCGCGCACATCGGTTTTTATTTTATCACCAATGGGGAAAAGCACATTTTTGAGTACTTTTTTTTTGATAGTGTAGAGGAAGTAGCTCTGATCTTTTTTTTCATCTGCACCTTTTAAGAGGTTTCCTTTTTTTGTCTGACAATAGTGCCCGGTTGCCAGAGCATCTGCACCAAGAGCAAGCGCTTTTTGGTAAAAGATATTGAATTTGATCTTTTGGTTACAGAGGACATCCGGGTTCGGGGTATAACCGAGTTTGATGTCATCGAGAAATCGGGTAAACACAAGGTCCCAATAGGCCTGGGAAAGGTTTATCCCGTAATAAGGAATATCAAGTACGTCGCATATTCGGACGACATCTTGATAATCCTTTTCGTATAGGCAATTTCCCATTTGATCTTTTTCTTCCCAATTTTTCATGAAAAGACCAAAAACGTCATGCCCCGCCTTTTTGAGCAAGTAAGCGGCAACTGAGGAATCAACTCCTCCTGATAGACCAATAGCAATTTTCACAAGATCAGTTATACAATTGCTCTGCTTAAGAAAGAAGGAAATTTTCTGTCTTAAGTAACTTTTCAAATATTTATTATAAATTAAGTGCTGCTATACAATGCCTTACTAAAAAGGGGCTACATTCGACCACAATAGAGCTCAAAATCAATAGCTAGAATAAGTTGCCACCCTTGGGCCATCTCTTTCTTCTAAAAGACCTACTCAATCTATTCCACAAAAACATCTCTGTGCTTACCCCTAAAGCGGATATAATCAAACCTCCCCCCAGATAGGAATGCCAGTCTAGCTTCTCATTGAGAAACACTGCACCGAGAAAAACAGCAAGCAAGGGAAAGAGAAGGGTACACAAGGAAACGTAAGAGGCCCCTGCGATCTCGATGATCCGGTAGTATACAACAAATGCCAGGGCCGAGCCGATTAGGGCGAGCCCGATCGTTGCGCTTATGGCCTTTAAAGAGGGAATGGGTAAGCTATACGGCTTGTCGATGAAAAGGGATAAGGGGAAAAACAAAAGGCTTGCAATAGTAAGCTGCCAAGTCGGGGCTATCAAAGGGGGCAGGCCCAGTAATTTCTTTTTTGAATAGACCATGCCAAAGGCGTAACCAATCGAGGATATAATCACCATGATTATGCTCCCCGTCTGCCCGAGATCTTGTCCCATGTTGGGAAATAAGACGCAGGCAAGACCACTCATACCCATTGAAATGCTCAACACTTTTCGCAAGGTTAAACGATCTTTGGGCAAATAAAAATGAGCCATAATTGTGGTAAAAACGGGTACAGAACCATTGATCAGACCTGCGAGCCCACTTGAGAGGTGCTTTTCACTATAAGTAACGAGAAGAAATGGGAGCGCAGCAGCTGCAATACCCATAATAAAAAAATGTTTTCCGTAGCTACGGTAAAGCCAAAAAGAGCTTTTTTGGACTTTGAGCAAGAGGTGGAGGCAACAGGCTCCGAGAAATAATCTCAAAAATACAATGGTGCAGGGGGGTATTTCTCGGATAGCCACTTTGATGAAGAGGTAGGAGGGAGCAAAGCAAAAAGCGAGCAGGATGATATATAATAGTTTTTTTAACTTCAAAAAAGTCCTCGCCTGAATAAGAGTTCAAACTTACTAGGCAAAAGGGATTTTTATCAACAGGTTATATAGAAAAACAATGGCTGGGAGTCTTTGAACATAGCATTTTCCGTAGGCTAATACAAAGAGCTCGCCACCCAAGTACACATTTCTCTTTTCCCTATTTGGAAAAAATTGTTCAAAGTTGCGGGGAGTGAAAAATGCAGGTGCTTGAAATAAAAGCGCAAGAGGATACGCTGACAAATATTGTCCCATTTTTGGGTCGATTTTTAGGAATCAAGAAGCTACACTCAAGTCAATCGATTGTTTAACGTTTTGGTGCATGAATCGTGGCAGAGTCATTTGAAAGAAAATGGTCTGAGTTTACCCGTTTGGTAAAAAAGCGGTGTAGCTCCGCGGAATATACAAATTGGATTGCTCCAATTCGGGTGGATACTCAAGCGAAGTGTCCCACCTTGCTCGTTCCTAATGTTTTTGTCCGCGAGCACTTGATCGATAACTACAAAATGGAGCTGTCTACCTATTTTAGTGTCGAGGGGAGGGGAGGAAGTGAATTACAATTTGTCGTCGAAGAAAAAAAAGTAAAAAAGCCAAAAACGGATCCTTTCAAAAGGAAACTATCCCCAGCCCCAGAAAAAGGCCCCTTTGAAAAAACCGTCATGCTCAATGATAATTACACATTTGATGAATTTATCGAGGGGCCGTCTAATCAATTCATCAAGTCCGCTTGTTTGGGTGTGGCATCTAAGCCAGGGGGATCGTACAACCCCCTTTTCATCCACGGTGGGGTAGGCCTCGGCAAAACGCATCTCTTACATGCAATCGGACATTTTCTGCGTCAAACAGAGAAAAAACACCAATTTCAGTGCATCACAACAGAAAGCTTTATCACCGATTTAGTGTGTCATTTACGCAACAAATCGGTCGATAAAATGAAGCAATATTTTCGCAATCTGGATGTGCTTTTGGTCGACGACATTCAGTTTTTACAGAATCGATTGAATTTTGAAGAGGAATTTTGCAATACGTTTGAAACGCTAATTAATCAGCATAAACAAATTGTGATCACAAGTGATAAACCTCCCGGCCAACTCAAGCTATCTGAACGAATGATTGCGCGCATGGAATGGGGACTTGTTGCGCAGATCGGCATGCCCGATGTGGAAACTCGCGTGGCGATTGTGCAACACAAAGCTGAGCAAAGGGGATTTAAGATTTCCAATCGGATTGCGTTTTACATTGCTGAGCACATCTTCAATAATGTTCGACAATTAGAGGGTGCTGTTAATCGTTTGGGTGCTCACTGCCGTTTGAACCACCTTGAAGCGACAGAAGAAGTAGTGGACAAAGCACTCGGAGAAGTCTTCCACTCATCTCCTCAAAACCGGGTTTCAGTAGACCATATTCTAAGCAGCGTTTCCTCTATGTTTAATGTGAGTGAAAATGATTTGCGTGGGTCAAAACGGAACCGAGACATCGTAACTGCCCGTCAGATTGCGATGTACTTGGCGAAAGAGCTCATTGGGGAATCGCTTGTCAAAATCGCATCTGCGTTTGGAGGGAAAACACATTCGACTCTGCTGCATAATTGGAAAAAAATTGCTAAAGAGATCCAAAATAATGAGCGGCTCCGTCGACAGGTGCAAATGACGCGTCGCAATATTGAGGTTTGACTATCAAGCTTCCCCTTTCGGGGAAAAATAATTTTTTCGCTCCTTTCAAGCGTGTATGGGCGTAGTATAAAGACCGCTTGTTAAAGCCGACTTTCAAATAATGCCAGAGTACAAATACTCTTGGGGAAAAGGGATAAAATTGTTTCACGCGCAACAAGGAGCGTCTCACTTTCTCGCACTCTGTCTGAAATTAGGTAGACAGTTTGGTCTTTGAGGTTTTTGCAAAAAAATGTTTTGATTTGAAATCCCAATCCGAGCCGCTTTTCACGGGGAGTTAAGACCAACTTACATTGGGTTTTAAGCATTTTACCCAACGCTTTTGCTATGAGATAGCTGGGTTGTCTTTTGAGAAAAAAAGTTTGCAGACGAGAATCGGGAATGGGAACAATGAGATCGGGAAAAGGCCATCTTAATTTTTGTAATTTTAAAACGATCAGGGAGGCAAAAAGCGTAGCTATTTCCTCACTTTCATATACGCGCAGGTACTCGTGTAAATAGTAGGCGGGTCCTTCTGAAAGAAAACAGGAGCTAAATGGCATTAGATATTTGGGATTTGTTTTGCAAGTCACGCATCGCTTCCCACCTGCTCTTTCTTGCCTAAGCTTGCCACAAATATCACAGATAAGGGTTGAGTCAATCCATTCAATTTGCTCAAAACAGGCTTTGCAAATCCATTTGTCCATGCCGAAAGTCTGATCATGGCAATGAAGACAAAAAGAGGGGTAAAAAAAATGGATAATGGAGTTGAAAAACGTGGATAATAATTCTTTCATTGCAGCGTGTAACGCATCCTTTTGACAGTGCCATCAATTGCAAGGGTAAAGGGTTGCGTAATTTTGAGAAGCACATGCTGTTTCATTTTAATCTTGATACTCAAGTTTCCGTTTAAATCAATATAAGATGACTCTAACGGGGAAAGATAAAAATATGACTTTTTTCCCTCACTATGGCTATTTGAAAGCTGCGTCAAATAGACCCGCCCTTGTTGAATTGAATAGTTGAGTTTTCCACAGATGGGAACCAAAAGCCCTTTATCCAAACCTAGTCGACTCAATATTTCGAAAGGAATAATGAAAATATTGTAATCCCCTTTAAAGGTATTGGTAAAACTCAGCTCTCCTCTTCCCGTAAAGCTCTGGAGATCTTCTAGCATACCTTGCAGGTTTCGAAGGTGTAGATTGCGGATGGTCAATGGTTTAATCTGTTTTTGATAAAAGCCCACTTTCTTGAGCAAGCTGGGTCTAAAGTCTTGAACGTCCATTTTGGGAATAAATACTTTCCATTTTTGATTTTCTCCCCTGATTAAATCGATGGTTTCCGCGGCAAGAATTCCCGATACATCACTAATAGTAAATTGTTTCAACTTAATGTGATTCATATTAAGAGTGATCTCACTCATCAGCGTCTCCATTTCCGAACCTAGAAGTTCGAAACGTTTACCCTTGAGATACCCATCGAAGTGAGAAAGAAAAATGTTGTTTTTCGAGATAATACAATCTCCACTCAGCTCATACCCTTTGCCCATTTCAGATTGCTGCACCACTTTTTTCATAGAAAGGGGTAAATATGATACTAACTTTGGCATATCAATTTTGATGTGTCCACTCAACGCCACCTGATCAAAGGAAGACCTGCGGGGATTATGGTGCAATGAACAATCTAAGCCCTCCAAAGACCCCTCGATGCTCTGAATGAAAAACCCTTTCTCTTCGTGATAGTCACTGATCAAAGTGAGTGGACAGGGGATAGATCCATCTTGCAGCTTTTTTGATTGAACAGTCAAGTGGGTCTTAAGGTGAGGGAAAAAACTGATCTCGGCGTTGATGGCAAAAGGGTGACTCTGAAAATCTGTGTCTATCTGAAAATCCATTTTTCCATCTACTAAATGATACTGACATCTATGTATATGCCAGGCCTTATCCTGAATCCAGTAGTATCCCTCTTTTAAAGATCCTTTAATTTCTGCTTGTTTACCCCAAGTAAAATCAAATGTCAGCTCCATTTGGTTGTCCCATTTAAAGGAGTGTTTGCACAATGTGAGAGATCCTTGCTTTTCTTGCAAATAGGGAAAAGTTCCCTGAGCAGCTAAATAGCGCAGCATTTCAGGGGGCACGACCAAATGAATTCCCTTTCCTTCCCATTTTTTTTCTTTGCAATGATAGCTTAAGCAATTAAGCTGACATTTCGCCCAAAGTTGGTCTGATTGAGGATGAAAAAAATCAAAAGCCGCACCTTTGATTTGAAACCCTTTTTCTAATGAAAAATAGAGGTGAACTGGCTTCTCACTTTCAAGCCTTATATTCCCTTTGGAAAGGCTGCTGCCTATCACATCGAGATCGGCATTCCATTTCATCTTTTTTATCCCTTTTGAAAAGTCACAGCCTACCACACCAGATGTCGATATTCCCCCTTGACAATAGCTTTTTTCTAACTCACTTAAGGAGGGAATAAACCGAAGCAACTGACTAAGGTCGATATCGAATCGTTCCAAAGGGAGCTCTACTTTTTTTTCTTTTTTAAGATAGCGCCCTTTTTTTCCCCTTAATTTGCAATTTTTCCAGTCTACGTCAAAGAAAGGGACGTGCCAGCAATTTTCTTCTTTTTCCATGCGCGCCTTGATCGAAAGTGATCCCGCGGAAAAATGGCTTACATCTATTGTGCTTCCCTTCTTCTCAGCACAAATTAGCAGATGGGCCCAGCCTACATTTCCAAATACAAAACGATCACTTTTCACTTGGCAGTTCGTGTATTTTCCGTTTTGATCTAGAAACATCTTGAGATTAACCGTACCTTCAAATCGGGGACTTTGCATCTCTTCGAGGTCGGTCACACGGATTGGTAAAAACCCGAGATGGGTAAAAAAATCGAGGTGGTGGTACAAATCACGTGCCGATAAGTCTGTTTCAAGTTCGAGGTGTTCCACCCCTTTTTTTGGATGAACCATAAAAGAATGCACATTGATCTTTGCACCAAAAAAACGGGTAAGCTCCGGATCGATTAGAATTTGCGTTTTCTTGTCCCCTCCTATCGATCGCTCAGCTGTGCCAACAATACGAAAAATATCATGGGTAGGGGCTTCGAGTCTGATATCATATTGCCACCATCCCCGTTTAAAATCTGCTCGCGCAATGGGAAGATTAAGCTGATAGCTCTTGCTACTTTGACGTAAGCAAAAACGCGCACTAGTTCCAAGTAAATCGAGCGCTTTTGTCTTCCAAGACCATGTCAGTTGAGTTTTGACATCTTTCAAATAACAAAATGGTGTGATTGGATAGACTCCATTTTTCAAGGTCATTTCTACATTCCAGTTGATCATTTCTCTCCGATTGCCGACATACGCTTCAAGATGCATCCCCTGCCTTCCACTTTCCAAATCCCCTTCCAGGGGCAGATTGATATTTTTAAAAAGGGAAAAATGGCGAAGAATAGATTGCATGTTTTGTGCAGATCCTTGAATCGACTGGGTGTCGATGATGAGCTTTACATCAGTTTGATCTCCGTACTTGAGTGCGGCATTTCCCTCAAAGGTTACACCTTGCGATATGGCAAAGATGTCTCGAAGATCTAACTTTCCCTCCACAAGGGTGAGTTTACTACTAAACGTTTCAAAAAGAAGCCCAAAAGACTGTTCCACGAGCTTGACATCTTTTAAGGGAATTTCCCCCTTCCAGTTGCTTTGCTTTGGATCATAGTGGAAATTGCAATACATATCTGTTTGTCTTTCTCGATCCATTTCCAAATAGATATAAGGAGATAAATAGGTAAAATGGACGGGGCAAAAGCGCAGAGCAAGTTGCTCATCTTGAAATTTTCCTTCTAAGGAAATATGACCAGTAGTCTTTCCACAGTTTTCCCCCAACACACGAAGAGGCCAGTTGATGATATCGGATGATAAACATGCGGATCTAAACCAACCGGATCTCACCCCCCCCCATAATCCTCGATCTACCCCTTTTTTCTCATCCCATTGAGCACCAAAATGAATCGCATGTTTTGAAAGATCTGCAGAGGTAATCTCTACGCTTCCCTCTGCTTTCATCTGATGATAAGCCATGTGAAGATGCATATCGAGATCGAGCCTTAACCTATCATCGATGGGCAAGCTATTTTGTGGATATGTTTTATCGAGCAGGTAAGCCATATCCTCCGGCATGAAATCAAGCCCTAAATGCATCTGCAAGTCATGGCGCGTTCCTTTTAGATGGACGTCTGCTTCCATTCCGTTGACCAATCCCGTAATATGAGTGGGTTGAATATAGGAATTTTCCACAAAAAGATGGGCCTGTATCTCTTTCACTTGGGCCTTGTTAATCCCTTCAAAAACCCCATTATCAATGATGAGCTCCCAACATGCTTTTTCAAAAAAATGGGGGGTTGAAAAATCAAATGTAGCATTTGCCCGAATCTGATCAGCTGAAAAACGGTGTTTCTTTTGATTATCTTGAAAAAGAGCTCGATTGATGCAAAAATTGGTTATGCGGACCGACTCAACATGCCCTCCTTTGAATTTACCCTCCAAAGATCCGTTCAATCCGCCTCTTTCCAAGCTGACAAAATTGAGTTGGGGGTATTCCTTTTGCAATAAGTACTCAATCAATCCTATAGAGGGCACTTGTATATTATGAAAATTCATTTCAAAAGAATAGTTTTTTGGCTTTTCTTTAATCAAACTCATCTGCGTTGTCATGACTTTATGACTTTCTTGCTGCACAGAAGTATCTAAGTTAAGCTTCCAGCTCTGATCATTTTCGATCCATCCATTTCCCAAAAGAGAGAGTGCAGCACTTTTATTCTCACTCGATAGCATGCCGGTACAGCTAACAAAAAGCTCGCCAGACGCACTAATTTCGCATGCCCCTTCCAGCGCTACATTACTTTGATGGTTTTGCGCATTGGGGGGATGAAAATTAATCTTTGCCCCTGAAAACACCCCATGACCCACGTAATAGGGCCAAGTTTGACCAGATCGCGGAGTTTTTTGTTTCCGATTTGGATCTGCTAATGCCTTGATCTGATCTACTGAAGCTTGAAGTCCATACTTTAAGTGGGAAAGGGTAAGGTTGGAAGACTGGAGGTCATAACTTAGATCAAAGAGATGGTCTTTTGGATCGAGCTGTATCTTTACATTGCCCGAAAGTGTTCCTTTGCTCAAGTAAATCGAGTTATCATCTAATAAGCGAGTAAAAAAACGGGTGACTTGAAAAGCCCATGGCAAGTCGAGTTGATTTAATTGAAGATCACACGTTACCCCCTCTTCTTTCAAAAATAGGTCAGCGGTGATGGGGGCGTTTACAAGCCCCTCTTGACTCATCGCAAGCCAAAGCTGTTTTTGATACGGATTATTCATATCAGATTGCGCAGAAAAGTAGATTGCAGTCAACGCATCAGATGCAAACGACACCTTTCCGCGATAAAAGGAAATTTTTTTTTTTAAAAGAGGATGCTTTTTGTATAGGGAGAAAATGTTTTTTTCTCCCTTTTTGTGATCTTTTTGTAAATTGATCAAAGTGACTTGAGGCCCATCAACGACTACCTCTGATTCAAAGCGAAAGGGGAAGAGCGTAAAAAAGTAGCAAAAAGAAAGGTTTTCAATGGTTGCATCAAAACCTCGAGATTGCTCTTTTCCATGTGAAGAAAGTTTCACCTTATGAAAGGTGTAGGCCCCGTTTTGCCAATACCCATTCGCATAATCAAACGAACAAGCGTCCCCTTGAAGTACGCATTTTGACAAAAAAAGCTCGGCCCCCCGACAGATTAGGGCATGGCGAAAAAAAGCGATGGCAAGCGCAAACAAGCAAAGGAAAAAAAATAGACGAACCCGTTTTTTCGAAAATCGATGCATGCCAATTCTTATGGTCTTGCTTTCATGATAGATTAGGGAAATAAAATTTATCCACTATGAATGTGGAAAATCGAGTATGGCCCGAGCATATCCCGGCTCTATATTAGAAACGCCCTTTTTCTGGGTATTTTAGACAGATCATCAGATCTGTCATTTTTTCCAATAATCTTCTATTTCTTCGAGAGATTTCGCCTTGGTTTCGGGAATCCGTTTCCAGATAAAGAGCATGCCAAATACGCCAATCAGAGCATACAGCCAAAAAGTTCCCGTCTTTCCCAAAGTGTTAATCATATTCAGGAAGGTGGAGGTAACCAAAAAGTTAGATAGCCAATTGGCGCAAGTAGCCAACCCCATGGCTTTTCCTCGAATGTAAAGTGGATAAATTTCCGAGTTAATGAGCCAACCTCCTGGTCCGAGGCTGTAGGCAAACGATCCAATATAAAAAAACAGGCAAATCATGGCCGCGGGCCCCATTACTCCTTTGGGCAGTAAACCGCTCCGCAGGCTTAAACCGAGCACAATCAAACTGATTACCATCCCCAAAAGGCCCCACTGGAGCAAGGGTTTGCGCCCGACTTTGTCGACAAGGTAAATGGCAACAAAAGTCATGAGAACATTGACAATCCCAACCCATGTCGTTGCCAAAAGAGCAGATTTATCAGAAGTATAGCCGGCAAATTCAAAAATGGTAGGCGCATAGTAAATAATAGTGTTGATTCCCGTAATTTGTTGAATAATGGTCAACCCAACACCAGCAATGATTGCCGGCTTAGTCTTTTTGTTCAAAAATGCCATGAAACGGGATACTTCACTTTTTTTCATTTTTTGAATATGGGCGATCTCGAGCTCGGCATCTTCACGCGTTCCACGAAAACGGGAGAGAATCTGCAAAGCCTTTTCAAGGTTACCTATTTTTGCGAGGTAGCGAGGGCTTTCTGGAAAAAAGCTCATGATAATGAGTTGCAAAGCTGCTGGGAAAAGAGCAATGATAAACATCAAACGCCAAGACTGGCTTTGGACAAAAAGCAATCCGATCAGATAAGAACACAAAATACCCACTGTGATGGCAAGTTGGTTGATTGTAACGAGTGCACCACGCATATAACGAGGAGCTAATTCGGCAATGTAAAGAGGGGCCGTTGCGGAAGAAACGCCAATTGCTACTCCGACGATGAAACGCCAAGTGATGAGCGTATACACGGAATTGGATAAGGCGAGCCCAAGCGCACTGATGATAAAGAGGGCACCAGAAACTAACACCACTTTTTTCCTTCCGAAGCGATCAGAAAAGGGCCCCCCGGCAATGGCCCCAAAAATGGCTCCGAAAGACAAGATACCAATGATTAATTCTTCTTGAATCGTGGTGATCAAAAAATCTTTCTTGATATACAGGATCGATCCCGAAATGACGCCGGTATCATATCCAAATAATAAACCTCCAATTGCAGCTACAACACTGATGAGATAAAGAAGCCATTTTTGAGCTGTGCTTTCTTGGGCCATGTAAAACTCTGTTTCTATTTTATTTTGCTTATACGGGCGATATCAATAAGATGTCAAAAAATATTTTGCTTTTCTTTTGATTCGAGAGAGGGTAAAAACAAGTTCTAGAAAGGCGGGGATTTAGCTCCGATTAGAATAAAATTATTTTATGAATTACAATTTGAAAAAATAATTTTTAATAATTTTTAATATAAAAATAAAGTGGTTTTTTATAAAATAATATAAAAATGAAATAGAAATATATTAAATTAACATGTCCCCTATCCACTCACATAGCGCAGCGCAGATGGTATACACCTCTGAGGTATCCAGCCATCAAGCACAGGCTTCTAACCATCAAAAAACCATCCCACCATTAGGCCTCAAAAATGTGGGAAATACGGATTGCTTTGTCAATGCTGTCAGACAATTTGTGTATAATACTCCAATAAAGTGCTTGATTTCAGAGCGGTTCCCCATAAAGGCCCTCTACCGAGATTTTCAATGCTATCGACAACTTAGAAGAAACCCTAAAAATGGTGCAATGGGTGGCTCCGCTACAGTCCGCTCTCATTTAGTCTCTGATGCGATGCAAAATGGGCAACAGAGTGCACACGAACTTTTAATGCAGATTTTCAATAACATGCCCTATTGCTTGAGCAATGGAAAGCCAAATCCACTATTTAATTCGATAGAACATCTAAGAGCAAACGGGGTAAAAAATAGAAAAAGTGCACAACCCGAAGGGACCATAGTGTTGCCTGTGCAAAATAAGGCAGGGCAAGTCATAAATTCTATGCAAAAGGTGTGGGATCATTATGTAATGATGACCAAAAACGATCATAATGAAATAGAAAAATATTGGTTCCAGAAGCTACCAGATCACCTCTTTTTTTATTTTAGTCGCAACTTTCAAAATGGCGCAAAAATCAATAGCGCAATTTCTGCTCAGCCGACATTCCGATTTGACTTTAGGCATGTAAAAACCTTAAAACAAGGGGAAAGCGCCGATTTTTCTATTCAAGCATTTATTATCCACGAAGGGTCTGCGACAGCTGGCCATTATCGCGCGTATGTCCTATGCAAAAAACAGTGGTTTCATTGTAACGATAGCATAGTTACAAAAGTTTCTTTAGATGATGCCATAAAGGCAATGAGTCATGCTTCTGTTTTCTATGCAAAACGCATTGGCCTTACAGGTCAGCAAGTAGAAGACCCCTTTGTCTCTCCTGAGAAAGAAAATAAAGCCGTAAGGCCTCTTCAAACCGCAAGGCCTCTTCAGGGCGTAAAGCCTATTCATAAAGTATTCGTTTCGAAAAGAAAGATCCTTCAGCAGAAAGAAAATAAAACCGTACGATCACTTCAAGAGAAAGAGTTGATTGTTTTGGACAACAAGAAGCCTTCTCAAGGATATTTATCCTCTTGGCTTGACTACATGATAAAATTGGTGGACTTTTTTGCTCGTTATATATTCCATGTGCGTTTCGGTACATCACTGCTTAAATAAAATCTGCGCGGATAACGGGATTCTCTTATTTTTTTCTTGCTGCTGTCCTTTTTGAGTTCCAAAAATATTCCTTATAGTATAAATTTACTTTCCCTGAGTGGGAAATTTGCTCTGAAGTTTCTAGAACACACAAAGGTGTATTATGAAAAGGCATATCAAAACAGCAATCCAGTTATTTATTTTGAGCTCTCTTCTCACGGGTTGCCATGTTACAAGTCGGACATCTATGTATGGTAAGGGGGGACGCACGGCTTATAACCAAGCTGTTCAAAATACCACAAATCAAGAGCTGCTACTAAATTTAGTCCGTTTGCGTTACTCGGACACTCCTTGTTTTCTCGAGGTGAATAGTGTGACAACGCAGTTTACTTCCACGAGAAAGCTGAGTCCATCAATTAAGATCGTTAAAGGCAATGATCCAGTAACTTTAGGGGGCGAACTTACTTGGCAAAGTCAACCAACCATTCAATATGCTCCTTTAAAGGGAAAAGACTTCGCAATTCAATTGATGCATCCAATGAGTTTGAGTATTATTCAAGGCTTAATTTACACGGGCTGGGATGTAGATAGAGTGTTCCGTTTATTGGTACAGAGTATGGTAGAAATTCCAAATGCATTGGACGCTTCCGGGCCGATTCCTCAAGATCCACCTCGATACCAACAGTTTCTAGAGGTAGTACAACTGCTTCGACATTTTCAACTCATGGGTCAACTCCAAGTGGGAGTGGATCATATTCCTTCTCAAAAAGAAAAAGAAAGAGAAGAGGAAAAGGAAGAGGAAAAGGGAAAAGAAAAGAAAAAATTAATGAGGGCAAAACCCAATATAATGCAACTCTCGTTCCCCTCAGAGGGGACAGAAGCAAAGCGTCTAGCCGAGATTTTGGAGGAAGTAGAATCCTCTAACGGCAAGTATATTCTCAACATGAAACAAGATTTTAATGAGCGTGCAAAGCTCGGCATTATGACTAGATCCCTTTTGAGTTGTATGTATTATCTCAGCCTTGGAATTCAAGTCCCAGAAAAGGATATCTTTTTGGGAAAAGTCGGACATACCCATTATAAAGATGGGCGGCACTTCAATTGGAATGAGGTTGTTGGGGACCTCATCACCATTCATTCAAGCTCTACGTATCCGCAAAATGCTTACTTGTCTGTTGAGTACAGGGGACATTGGTTTTATATCGATGACTCGGATATCAACTCCAAGCGTACATTTGTCCTCTTGCAGCAAATTTACAATCTTCAATCTAAGCAGTCAGACCAAGAGCCGCCCCTTTTGAGTATCCCACTTGCGGGATAAAGGCCGCATCAGATTCCCCCTATGATAAAACATAATATTAATTATCAGACGTTGCGTGCTCAGCACTCTTTTAAGAAAAGTAAAAATTTTGTTTAACCTATCTGTACAAGTTGCCCATGCTTTCCTTGTCAAATAAAATCATCCCGAATAATATGTCACCTACTTTTTCTTCAAATTGAGCACCTTAAATTGTGGAGGAGTGTCCGAGCGGTCGAAGGAGCACGCTTGGAAAGCGTGTGTGCGTGAAAGCGTACCATGGGTTCGAATCCCATCTCCTCCGTTGCTCTTTTTATAAAAAAAGTTGAAACAATATAGACGCTACACCCAAGCCCTAAACGGATTACAAACAATACTGGCGCCTAATTGCACTTTTTCCATGCACATGCCACAGAAAACCCCGTAAAGAAATAGTTGACGTCTTATATCGGACTAGGGTACAGGAAAAAAAAACGAAATAAAAAATGAGCAGAAAATGGGTCTCACGAAACAAGATATCGAAAGATTTAAAAACCGACTTTTGGAATTGCGCTTCCAGATTAAGCAAACCTTGAACAAAGTATCCCAAGATGTGAAAAACAAAGAAGAGTCAAAGGGGTATTCTCAGCATCAAGCAGATGAAGGCACCGATGACTTTGGGCAGACGATTTCGATAGAGATTTCTGGAAAAGAGCAGTCGATTTTACGCCAAATTGAAAGAGCACTCGAAAAGATAGAAGAGGGCTCATACGGTACTTGTGATGTGTCTGGTAGCGAAATTCCTGTCAAACGGTTGGAGGCAGTTCCTTATGCAACCATGACAGTACAAACGCAGGAGAAATATGAAAAAGGGCTTCTTTAGATTTGTAGGGATGGGATTGATGTTGATCATTATCGACGCACTTTTAAAATATATGGTCTATTGCCAGTTCCCACATCCCTTGTACAGCTCTTCTTACCCTTACGGAGGTCTGGCCGTTTTTCAAAACATTTTGGGTATTGATTTTTGCATTACCAAAGTCACTAATTCAGGTGCTGCCTGGGGCATCTTTTCCTCTTATCCCATCGTTTTACTTATTATTCGCTGCGCTACTATGCTCAGCGTGTTTATCTACGCCTGTTTTCTCAACGATCAAAAAAAAAGGCAGCTTCCCCTATTCCTAATCATCATAGGTGCACTTGGAAATATCTTAGACTTTGGAATATACGGTTTTGTCGTCGACATGTTTCACTTGACATTTTGGGGGTATTCTTTCCCAGTTTTTAATTTTGCCGATTCGATGATCTTCTTGGGTATTTCCACACTCCTTCTTCAATCCCTTTTTCAGAAAAGAAAAAAAAATGCGCGTGCCCTTTCGGATAAGCCATCCTAAGCGAGAAGGTGTCTTTCAAGCTTCGAGATGGGTATCTTATCGCGTACTTCTCGATCCCCTTGAAATGCGAAAGCTCTTCGATATCCTTCCCCCTTTTGCTCTTTACAATGTTTCAGACATCATCTCTTTAGATCGAGCCGTGTTTTCTAAACAAACGTTTTTAAAAGAGTATGATGGTTTTATTAAAGCGCTAAAAAAAGAAAAATGCACAGACAAGCCAAACACTCTTTTCTCTTGTGCTATTTCGCAAACACCCGAAGCTTTCTACGCAATAAAGGTCAAAGAGAAGATCATTGTAAAACGGATTAAGCCGGTAATTCAAATGTTACCATACCATTTTACCTACTCCGATGAAGATCAAAGGTTTCATAGCGCGACCTGTTATCAAGAATCGGTGCACTGGGGTATTGCATTTTCCTACCCCTATCTCTATGCAAACTCTAACAATGGGGGAAATGTGATTAAAGTGATGCAAGATCTAAGTTATCCAAACACTCCCCTTTTTCGAGCACTGACGCAATGGATCCGCGCCCATAGCCGCCCCGCTTCTTTCCTCGTCAAAGGTAAAAAAATCAAAACGGCGATACGGATCGGAGACCAGTGCATGAAATGGGTCCAGCATCACCCTCAATTAATCGAAAGAGGCTTGGTAATTACGTGATTGAAATCATCTCTATTGGATCTGAGCTTTTAACCGGCCAGACGATCAATACGAGTGCCAGTGTGATTGCAACTTTGTTAGTTCGAGAAGGATACTTAGTCAAACAGATTACTACAATCCCCGACGAGCAAAATGCTTTGAAAGAAGCGCTGCATCGCGCAGCGCAGCGCGTTCCTTTTATTATGATGACCGGGGGGCTTGGACCGACTGAGGATGATATTACGCGGCAAACCCTCGCAGAGTTTTTTAAGTGCTCACTCAAAAAGGATGATACTTTGGCCTTTGATTTGATAAAAAGGTATGGAAAAGAATTACAAACACTTGAAGACCAGGCTACTGTGATTGAAGGGGCGACGATTATGCCCAACCTCTTTGGTACAGCGCCAGGTTTTTTATTGAAAAAGGGAAAAACCACTGTTTTGGCCTTTCCGGGAGTTCCCCATCAAATGCGAGAAATGTTAGAAAAATATGGAATCCCCTATTTATCTCGAGTCGCTTCAAAAGCATATTTTCAACAGAGCTTATTTCTTTTTTCTATAGCAGAGAAGAGTGTCGACCTTACCTTGCAATATCTAAAACAAAAATATCCCCATTTGGAATATGGGCTATGCCCTTCTCGGGGCACTCTATCCATCTATTTGAAAGTCAAAGCCTCTTCTCAAAAGGAGGCAAGCGAAAAACTCGCGCCGATCCTCTCCGACCTACGCGCGCGTTATACGCAAAAGATTTTTTCTGAAACGGATCGAAGAATTGAGTATGCTGTCCAAACGCAGTTTATCAAAAATCACATAACACTTGCATGCGCTGAATCATGTACGGGTGGAAGGATCAGTTCCCGCTTGACACAGATAAGTGGCAGCTCTCAGTATTTTTTGGGAGGTTTAGTGGCTTATTCCGATAAAATCAAACAAACAGCGCTCAAAGTAGATTCCAAGACGATAGATAAGTATGGAGCCGTGAGCCGTGAAACAGTCCTCGAAATGGTTCAGGGAATTTTGGCTCTTTTTGGGTCGGACTACGCCATTGCCGTATCAGGCATTGCGGGTCCAGAGGGGGGCAGTCGAGAAAAACCAGTGGGTACGATCTGGGGGTCAATTGGCACCAAAAAGGGAGACCTTTTTAAAGCGCTTATTCCCTTGAAAGAAAAGCAACCACGGGAAGTTTTAATCGATTTGTCGGCAACCTATCTCCTATCCCATCTCTGGCGTTACGTTCAATTTCAGATTCCCCCTTTCAGCTAATGACCATACATCAATATACCTTGACCGATAGCGGCAATGAGAAAAAACTCGAACAGTTCGGGCCATACCGGATTGTACGCCCTTGCCCTCAAGCTATTTGGAATCCCCTATTCCCCGATAAATGGGAAAATCATCAGGGAAGGTTTACCCATAGTCCATGCCATCGGTGGGAAAAAAAATGTCTGCCCCCCTCTTGGTCGATTTGTTTTCACCATATCCAACTGAAACTATCTCCAACAGACTTCGGCCATTTGGGTATTTTTCCCGAACATGTCACGCACTGGAAATGGATAGAAGAAAAAATAGAAAAAGGGGGAAAACCGATTTTGAACCTCTTCGCTCATTCAGGTGCGACTTCCCTACTTATCGCAAAAAAAGGGGGAGACGTTTGCCATGTAGACGCGTCGAAAAAAGCAGTTGATTGGGCTAAAGAAAATGCTAAGCTCAATCACATCCACTCGATTCGCTGGATTGTGGAAGATGTCATAAAATTCTTAAAGCGCAGTATGAGGCGCAAGATTTTTTATCAAGGAATCATTTTGGATCCACCCTCATTTGGCAGGGGAAAGCAAGGACAGGTATTTAAGGTAGAGCGGGATTTGACTTCCCTTTTATACTTATGTCGATCTGTCGTAGCGCAAAAAGGATTTATTTTATTGACAAGTCATACACCAGGCTTTACACCCCTTGTATTAAAGCATTTGCTTTGTCAAACGCAAGGTCTAGGAAAGGTCGATAGCGCGGAAATGGTTATCCCCTCCTCATCTTTTCCCCTTCCAAGTGGAAGCTATGCCAGGTGGGATGGAGGGTAGTAGAATGTATCCAAAACCTACCCAAGAGATTCTCTATCTAGACTCCCATCTTTTAGCAATCGAAAAGCCCGCTTCCTTGCTTACCCAACCATCTCCTTTAGGTGGTATTAATTTAGAAGATCAGGCAAAAGCCCTGATCAAAAAGAGATTTCACAAACCAGGGCGGGTATTTCTCACCCCCATTCATCGACTCGACTTTCCGGTGAGCGGACTTGTGTTATTTGCGCGCAACAGCAAAAGTCTTGCCCGTATGCAGGATCAGATGCGCATGAAACAGATAAAAAAAATCTATTATGCTAGGGTGGAGGGGCAGGTGCAAAAAAAGCAGGAGCGTTTAGAGCACCTTTTGGTGCATGGGAATCGGAGAGCTATTGTTTCCACCCATTCGGGTAAAACATCCATTTTACACTATCAATTGATCAAAAGAGACCCGAGCTCTAGTCTGATTAAAATCGAACTTTGCACGGGTCGTTACCACCAAATCCGCGCGCAACTCTCTCATATAGGGCATCCGATTTGTGGAGATAGCAAATACGGATCGAAGTCGCGGTCCAAAAGAGGAGGCATTGACCTGCATCACTCTGCCCTTTTTTTCCACCATCCCGTAGGGGGGGCTGAGCTCTCTCTAATAAGTATCCCTGGATTTTTTTATCAAAATTAGGTATGTTTCCCTGAGTTGAGTCTGTTTGCGCATCGCACCAATAAAATTTTGCTTACAGGTGCAGCCCCCCTTTTCGTTCACGCAAAAAGAGTTCCCGCTTGTAGGAGAGGAAGTATGAAACCTTGGCTTAAAATCATTGTTGGACTCGTGCTCGGTGTGATCACCGGACTTGTCGTACAAGGGCAAATTCAGCTCTTGTCTCTTGTCGGGAAGGCGTTTATTGACCTTCTTAAGATGCTCGTTGGGCTGATTGTTTTTTCTTCCCTTGTGGTCGGAATGTGTCACATCAACGACCCGAAAAAACTCGGGCGTATTGGCACGCGTACACTCATCTTTTATGTAGTCACAACAATTATCGCAATTGGAATCGGCCTCATTGTGGTCTATGTTATCAGGCCAGGGGCAGGATTGCAATTGGTAGCATATGAAAATGCGCAGTCCAATGGAACTTCCAAGACATTGATCGACTTCATTTTTTCTATCGTCCCCTCAAACCCGGTCGATTCTTTTGCAAAGGGGAATATTTTGCAAATTATTGTCTTTGCCGTGTTATTTGCATGTGCAATTACCCTGGCGAAAGAAAAAGCGCGACCGGTCCTGAAAATGATGAATCACTGGGCGACATCATGGCGCAATTAACGCACATTGTAATGCGGTTTGCACCTTATGGAGTATTTGCCCTGATGGCGACATCTATTGGTGTTATTGGTTCAAAGGCTATCCCTTCTCTTTTTTGGGCGATTTTCTGTATTTTATGTGCCTGTCTGATTCAGATTTTTTGCGTATTTGCCGTTGCGCTGCGCTTTTTTGCTGGATTGAAAGTTACCCCCTTCTTTAAGGGGATGAAAGACGCAATTATTGTTGCTTTTACGACGAGCAGTAGTTCGGCGACCCTTCCGGTGTCTATGAAATGCGCTACAAACCATCTCGGTCTTTCATCCGACATTTCTGGATTCGTTCTCTCCCTTGGCTCCACCATTAATATGAACGGAACCGCCATTGGGCAGGCCGTTTTATCGATTTTTATTGCGCAGGCCTATGGCATCGAGGTCACGGTTGTCAATATCTTAGTACTTGTCTTGACCACTGTGATCTCTGCAATTGGAACTGCGGGCATTCCAGGCAGTGGACTTCTTATGCTCTCCATTGTTTTAAAAGCCATGGGTCTACCCGATGAGGCCATTTTGTATATTGCGGGCATTGATCGTTTCAGAGATATGTTTGGAACTGTGGTCAACATACTCGGAGATGCCGTCACAGCAGTCTATGTTGCAAAAAAAGAGGGGCAAATGGATGAAGAGAAATATCATGCCACTACCTGGATTGAGTAGACAGCAAGCACCTCGATGAGGTAGAATTGTATTAGTTGCCGTATAGGGTCTTTTGCATCCTTAAAATTTAACGGCACTTGATCGATACACGTTTGGAGAAAAACCCATGAAAATTTTTGTAGGAAACCTGCCGAGAGAATATACAGGGGATGATTTATCCCAGCTCTTATCTCAATTCGGATCTCCTAAAAACTCAAAGATTATTAAAGATCGCACAACTGGTCAATCGAGAGGATTTGGTTTCATTGAACTAGATACAAAAGAGCAAGCCAAAGCTGCCATTGAGGGTCTCAATGGAAAGGAAGTAGGCGGCCGTTCCCTCACTGTGAATGCAGCGCGTGAACAAGAAAAGAGGGACATGAGAGGGGGAAATAGGCGTCCTCCCCGTAGAGATGGCGGTGGATTTCAAGGGTAAACTATTGAGGGGGATGTCGCATAGGTATCCCTCTTGTAGCCATTAATCGTGAATGCCCGCAACCCCTTCTCTTATCTCACTTTTCTCAAAAACTTCTTATTAAATAAGTAAATTTTCCCTCTATTTACATTTGAAGGGATCTGCCTTGCTTAGAAAGCGAAGATTTTGTTAGGATTTGTCTTTTCTTGAAAATGTGTAGACTGGAATGCTCAATTTTTTTCGTAAATATCAACGCCATTTTTTTCTATTTATCGCCTGCATAATCGGGATCTCATTCCTTTTTTTCGGCACTCATCAAGTAACGTTTACCAGAAAGCAAGTGGATGATCGGTCGCTTGGATTAGCGATTGACAGATCTTCAATGAAAAAACAAACAATTGATGAGATAGTCCGTTTTATTGGGAGCGATCAAAATGACCGGCAGCTACTGGAAAAACGTGTCATGCCTAATTTTTTTAATGACGGCGTCGTGCGGAAAGATTTTCTATTAAATGGAATCGGGGTGATGCTCGCAGATCGGTATTTTGACGCTCTAAAAGAAGATTTTGGAAAAAAAGCAAAAAAGCACAAGGAATGCGTTACCCATCTCACTTCGAATTCCCCTCTTATCACAGTCCAAAAGCTTTGGGACAAAGTTCTTCCAGAGCAAAAACAAAAGCTCGATAAACTGATTCAAGAAGACCTGCCGATCGATCCTAGCCTCTTCTCCCTCTTTGTCGACCTTTACTTAGGAGAAATGGCATTTCCTCCCCACGCTTTGCGCCATTATATGAGAATGGAAAACAAGCAAAACAAATCATTTGATCATGCCGATTTCAGCCTTTTTCGGTGCAGCTCCCTCGAGGATTGGTTTGGCCCCATGTTTTTGGAGTTAGTAGGTCAATTTATCCATAACGCCGCGCTTTTTGCAGAGCAGAAGGGGTACAAAGTTTCTGCAGAAGAAGCCAAAGTAGATTTATTTCGCAATGGACAAAGGTCTTTAGAAATGCAAAAAAACCCGGATACGATCGGTAATCTGTGGAACCGCCAACTTTCCCACCTAGGGATGGATGAAAAAACTGCGGTCACCGTATGGCAAAAGGTCATGCTTATGCGGCGTCTTTTTACCGATTGTGCCCACACCGCGTTCGTCGATCGCCATCCTTACGAATGCTTTCACTCTTATGCTTCTCAAATAGCGCTTGTCGATCAATATTATTTGCAAGACGGTTTGTGTATAAAAAACTTTGATCAACTACTCAAGCTGATTTTTTATCTCAAAACTGTGTCCGCTTCCAACTGGAATTGGCCCGATCTCCCCACGCAATTCGCCTCAGTCGAGTCGCTAAAGCAGACCTGCCCCAGACTTGTTTGTCAGCGGTTTTTAGTAGAGGTAAGCTCGGTTAACAAAAAAGAGATTGCTTCAGAGATCAGTCTTAAACAGATGTGGGATTGGCAGATAAACCCTGAGAACTTTAAAACATTGCAAAAAGCATTTCCCGAATTAGCCTTTTCCAAGGCGATTGATGCAGAAGGGTATTTCGCTAAGTTAGAAGCGCAACCGCTCCCTGTGCGGAGAAAGATCGACCAATATTCCCGCATGCAAATTATCCAAAGCCACCCCGAATGGATTGAAGCTGCTCTGCATCAACAAAAGCCAATGATCCGAGAAATTATTTTTTCCTCTGATGGGCATCAAATAGAACTCCAAGGGGTAGAAAATGGTCAAAAACTACTTGAGCTTTTCCAACTGGCACCACTTAAAGGGGAAAGCAATGGGAACCAAGATGTGCAAGTCGAGTCCGCATTAAAACTCTTTTCCGAAGATCATCAGACGTACTACCGTTTTCGGGTTTTAGACCGAGACGAAAATCCCCATATTTACACCTTTACCCAAGCAAACAAGCAAAAAATATTGGATCCTCTCTTTGAAGATGACCTTAAAAAACAGTACCCCGAAGTCCGACTCCAAAATCCTTTGCTTTTTCGAACAGAGTCAAACGAATGGAAGCCATTTCATTTGGTCAAGCAAGAGATAGGTCGGATCCTTTATGGAGAAATAGTTCGCTTGATTGAATCCAGTGCGCAAAAAGCGGGATATACGCTTTCCCAGAATCGTTTTGATGGATCAGACGATTTTTACCCCAAACACTACCTTTTCCCCTATATCAACGCTGCTTTCTCAGATATTCGGGAAAAAGGAGCAGAAAGTGCTTATCTGGCAAAAAATCTGCCTCATACAGATTCAGAAAAACTACCCCCTTATTCCCCTCTAACTCAAGAGTGGAAACTCATCAAACAAGCTCAAAGCTATAAACAAAGTGAAGATTATCCAAAATTTGATCGATCTCCGTTCACTATGAAACGGGAAGAGTGGTCCTCTGTCCAAAAATTTGAAGACGGTAAAATGGGATTTTTTCAACTTCGGGAGCACCAAATGCCCGAATCATCCCCACCTGAAGGGATGAAGCAAGGACAGGAAATTCTATCTATTGAAGCGCAGCGCTATCTAATGATAGAGCTCCTGGATATACTCAGCAAAACGGAGTCGATTCACTTGGTCTGCGATTTAGATGCTAAATGAACTAGACCCATTGCCCCCCTCTACTTTTTTCGACCTATCTGTGAAAATCAAAAAAAAAGGAAATCGCTTGACCTATTTACCGGACTTATCCGACTTATCAAATGAGGCAATATTTGCCCGCATTGGTCTTCTTTGGTCTGTTGAAGGGCTTCTTGTTTGCGTCGACATCAAAACAGTTTTAGAGGAGTCTTTTTTTCCCAAGTACCGTCAAGGGGATAGCCTAGAGTTTTTTTTTGATACTCGACAATTAAAACACACTCAGTCTGTTCATCAATTTTGCCACCATTTCGTCTTTCTTCCCCAAGAGGTTGATGGGATGCAAGCGAGCGAAGTCACCCGTTTTCGGTTTAATGAAAAACATCCACTCGCCCACCCAGATCTTTTTCGGTTAGAAAAAAAAGTAAAACAGAAGGGATACACAATGAATATTACTATCCCCAAAGAGGTCTTGCATGGATACGATCCCTCTGACTGTAAGGCACTCGGTTTTGCCTATCGAATCAACCGATTGGGAAAAGACCCGCAGCAATTTCCCCTTCCTTCAAAATTTTTTTCCCTTGAAAACCATCCCTATCTCTGGGCTACGCTACTACTAGGGTAAAGGCATGTATACCAATTTTCTCTATTTGGAAATCATCATCAAAAATACTTCTACCTCTTTACATGTACCTCG
>JAQFVP010000017.1 GCA_027942475.1 Simkania sp.
GCTTCAAGTCTCTTTTGGAGAGGGGCGTTTTGATGTGCATATTCAATCATAGCATCGATAAAGCCGATAGCTCGTGCGGCTCTGCTGCCCAACGCTCCTGCTGAGATAGTATTTACCCTAAGTCCGTATTGCCTACCTACTTCCCACGCTAATGTACGGGTGTCGCTTTCGAGAGCAGCTTTTGCTGAACTCATTCCTCCGCCATAACCGGGGATTGCTCGCTGCGAAGCAATATAACTCAAGCTGAGTATGGAACCCGATTTGGGCATCAAGGGAGCAAGATATTTAATCAGAGTGATAAAAGAGTAGGAAGAGGAGCTCATAGCTGCCAAATAGCCATTTCGAGAGGTGGAAAGCAAAGGGCGCTTTACCTCAGGAGCATTGGCGAGGCAGTGCACTAACATATCGACAGAGGTGAAATCTGCCTCTAGAGAGGCCGCCACTTCGGACAGCGTGTAGTTTTTGCACGCTTTGTAGCGCTTGTTTTCTCTGATTTCTTTGGGAACATCTTGCGGCGTATCAAAAGAAGCGTCTATAGGGTATATTTTAAGCGGGGTCATCATCGAGCCGTCGGAGAGCTGACGGGACTTTTCAAACTTTCCCATTTTCAAAGAGGTAGTAAAAATATTATAAATAGGCGCCCATGTCCCCATGATGATCTGTGCTCCCGCCTCGGCAAGAGCTTTGGCAATTGCCCAGCCATATCCCTGGTCATCTCCAATTCCAGCGATAAACGCCTTTTTTCCTTTGAGCTTGAGATCAAGCACTACGCAGCCTTTATATAATTTTTTAGGATGACTCCTCAAAGATTTCTAGAAAGAGTTTTCAAGAGATTCTACAAAACTGAGGGGAGTTTTTCAATTATTAAATAATTAATTTGTATGGTCTAAGAGGTGCCTTACACATACAAAAACCTTTGGGGCTGCTTTTAAATTCTTTTTTTTACTCAGCTCTAACTGCTCCGTTTTTGACATAAAAAAAGCGGTGATAGAGCAACTTTTTTAAGGGCGAATTAGAAGGAGAGATTAAAACAGTCTGGGGGAGGTGCACCACTGCTCGGTGCATTTGTAGCTTCCGCCTTTCGTCTAGCTGTGCTCCAAAATCGTCAATACCGAGTAGAGCACCCTGGGATAGCTGATTTCTCTCTGCCATCTTCAGTGCAGCCACACACACCCTTTTTTGTCCTTCGCTTGCATAAAATTTTGCTTGCTTACCTCGATAAAAGACCGAAAAATCATCCCGATGAGGACCTTGCAAAGTGCTTCCTAAAATCAAATCTTTTGCTTGGTTTTTTAGATAAATCAAGGGGATGTTTCCCAAGTATTTCATAGCAATAGAAGGGGCATAATCAAGGTCAAAATCTTCTTTGCTCTCCGATAGTGTTTGAGCAAATTTCTGTGCGACCGGTGTTAACGCCCCGAGCAAATCGGATCTTTTTTGCATTAAATAAGTAGCTGAATCGGCCATGATCTGTTCATAACTGCTGATTCCATGCTTTATTTTTCTCTTAAGAAGAGCGTTCCGATTTTTCATAGCCTTGTGATATCTAAACAAATGGTGCATGTAAAGAGGGTCGCTTTGGGCCAGTTGGATGTTCAAAAAGCGGCGTCGCTCAGTGGGACTCCCTTCAATTAATTGGGTATCACTAGCGGTGTACAAAACAATGGCTAGCATACCGATTAGGTGAGAGAGGTGGGTGAGCGGCGATGCGTTGCATTGCATTTTTCGATGTTTTCCATCGAATCCGATAGATAGAGTTTGCTCCAATCCATTTTTTTCAAAGTGAGCTTGGATGTAAAAATAGGAAGCGCCTTGCCGAATAAGATGTTTCAAGTGGGGGGTGCGAAAAGAGCGCCCCGTACTGAGCAAATAAAGAGCCTCAAGTAGGCTGGTCTTTCCCGCGCCATTTTCCCCACAAATCAGGTTTACACCAGGGGCAAAAAGTAGAGTTTCTTCTGTATAGTTGCGAAAATTACGCAGTGTGAGCTGCCTTATCTGCATCCATTTAGTTCACATCTAGTCGCATGGGCATAATCACAAAATTTGCCGTAGATGAATCGGTAATGAGTCCGGGGTTATGTGCGTGAGTTGCTTGAAATGAGATCGTTTCGTCTCGACAATGGCGCAAGATATCGTGAAGAAAAAATGGATTCAACGCAATTTCAAAATTTTCCCCCGAATAATCGAGGGGCATGGCTACTTTTCCATCTCCAATTTCATGACTTGCAGCGGTTAAAGTCAGCTCTCCGCTCTGAAAAGAGAGGTGCACCGATTGGGCATCTCTGCTCGTAAAAAGGGAAATTTGCTTTAAAAGAGACATAAGCTCTTCCCGATGCAAGATAAATTTTTTTTCGCAGGAGGTGGGAATCACTTGCTCGATATCGGGATAGTTCCCAGACAGAAGCAAAGTTACGAGAGTCATGGATCCCACTTTTAAACCCACCTGATTGGGAAGCAAAGAGAGGTGCACCCCTTCTTCTCTTTGATTTTGCATCATTTTGACCATTTCTTCACACGCTCTGAGTGGAAGCAAAAGTCCCGCTTGTGCTCCTCTTCCATAGAAATGGGTGTGCATACTTTGGCGAGGCGTTTTCCATCCGTTCCAAAAAAAGTAGCCCGGTTGTTTTCAATGCGCATCAAAACGCCGTTCAAAACATGGCGACTATCTTCTCGCGCGGCGGCAAAAAATGATTTGACCATCATTTCTTTGAAAGTTTCACGAAAAAGGGAGAGAATCAGACCTTCTGACATACGGGGAAGCTCTGGGAAAGCGCTTTTTCGAGTCCCATTGATACGAAAACATGAGCTACCGCTTTTAATATATACGATCTCACCCTCTTTACACTCGAGTTCGATGTGTTGCGCTGTCATTTCGCGCGTTAACTGGAAAAATTGTTTTGCGGGGATAGTCACTGCCCCTTCTCGCACGACATTTGCATCCCTTTCAGCGCACGCGCTGATCGTCAAATCGGTTGCACTGACGACTAATTTGCCATCAAATGCTTCGATCAAAATGTTTGCCAAGATGGGGAGAGCAAGCCTATAGGGAACAACCCCATGGATAGCTCCGATCAAATCGATTAATTCCGTTCTCGAGATAATGACTTTCATGACCAATTCCTCAGATGATTATCGTAGATAAGAGGGATAAAAACAAGTGCTTGATGTCAGCTTCCCCTTTTCAAAATGCGATCGATCGATCTTTTTTCTTCCCTTTCTCTGATTGCTTGCCTTTTATCATGCCGTTTTTTCCCTTTTGCGACGCCAAGCTTAACCTTGACATAACCCTTTTTAAGGTACATAGAGAGGGGGATAATTGTCAGCCCTTTTTGCTCAATCTGTTTTTTTAATTTTGTGATCTCATGGCGATGTAAGAGCAGCTTGCGCTTGCGCCGCTCATTGTGATTGAATACACTGCCAAATTTGTAAGGGGCGATCGATGCCTGTTTGAGATAGGCTTCCCCTTTATCGATGAGTACATAGGCGTCTTGGAGGGAGCCTCCGTGGTCACGCAGCGATTTAATCTCTGTTCCGAGCAAAGCGATGCCCGCCTCGTAGGTTTCAAGCACCTCGTAGTCGTAGTAACCCCGCCTATTTGAAACGAGCTCTGCTCCACTTTTCTTTTTCATAAAAAATGCTTACATTTAATCAATGACCATTTTATCAAACAAGAGCTTCGAGTCCAAAGAAAATAAACCGTTTGATTTGCTTAAGGCCCCCCTTTTCTAGGTCGTGACCGCCTCTATTTGTCTAAACGGGTTTTGCCCCGTAAAACAAAGCTCATAGAAAACAAAACAAAGATTCCCAACCAAAAAAAGCGCTCAAAACCAAAGATATAGATCTGATGCATTTGTAAGTAAGCAGAAAAAAACAGTTTGAGACCAACCCACCCGACCATGAGATGAGCTCCTACTTCAAAACCGGGAAACCAATCAATGAGACGCGTAAGTGGTTTGCTTGCAAATCGGACTGCAATGATTCCTATGATGCCCCCAAAATAGATAATCCAGATTTTGGAAAAAACAGGAGGGGCATTTGAGTGCACCCCAATCAGAGCTAAGCCTGCCAAGATCGAATCGATGGCGAAAACAAAGTCTGTGAGTTCGACCAAAATGATCGCTTTCCATAAAGGAAGATGTTTGTTAGAGCGCTCTTTTTTTCTTTGTTTCCGCACAAAAAAAATGATCGAAAAGTAAAGCAAATAAAGGCTGCCGAGAATTTGAATCAAGAAAAAATCGATGAAATAAGCGGCGAATAAAACGCCAATGGCGCGCAAAGCAAAAGCTGAACTCACACCATAAAGCAGGGCTTTTTTCTTAAGGGGCGCTGGCAGAGGGCGCACAATCAGAGCGAGTGCCAGACCGTTATCTATCGATAGAGCGATTTCTAAAAAAGTGAGGGTGAAAAGGCGGAACAGATCGGGCGGGGCAAATGTTTGTCCTAGCATAAATATATAAGAGCATAATTTTCATATGCTATCTCAAAGAAATCGCCTCAGAGATAGCGGAGAGCTTCAACCTTTTGAAGTAAAGGAGTCTCAGATAAAAGACAAGTAGATAAGGCAATCCGAAAGACACGATATTTGACGAGCTTTTCTTGACTTAGCCGAAAATCGAGCGCCCAAAAGGGGTAACCTTGAGACAGGGTTTGTCTTGATATGTGCCATTTGAAATCATTCCCCCCTCAAAGAGCCAGTCAAAAGTAACTTTTTTGATCAAAAGAGTTTCTTCTTTCGAATAATTGGGCCGAGCATACCTCCAAGATTGCCCCGTCTTGGTGAAAGTCATCTTGCTCCTTTCACTAATCGCGGCGGTCACACTCTGTAAAAAATCTTCGAAAAGCACCCACCCTAGGTGAGCAATTCTGTGCACCGATTTTTCAATTTCATGGATGCTACGCTCCGTATAAATAATTTGAGAAAACTCAGAGAAGGGATATTGATTGATCGTCATCTTGTAGATATTCAAAGCCCGTTTTTGCGTGGATTGTGCGAGCCACTCTTCGCCTGTCTTTGTAGAGAAAATCCGACTTCTTTCTATATTTGCAAATTTCAGAAATAGTAATTTTTTAATTACCCGATTGATATAACTTTTGAAGAAATGCCGATTTTCTTCTGTTTCTAAATTAAATTCCCCACACTGCTTTACTAGAATTTGCGCAATCTGTTTATCTGGAATCCACCGCTCTTTACTATCTAGTTTGACAAAGACATCACGATCAGACATGACGCTAAGCAAAATCGACATGTCCTCCACAAAGGCAAAATTGCGCTTTCGATTTTGTTTAACCTGTTCTACCCTCTCGATCTCACGAGGTTGATTTTTTTGTAAAAAACGCAAATAATCTTTCCACTCTTGAAATAAGGTAACCACACCCAAACATTGATTCTCTTTTCTTTCAAAAACCAAACAACAGAGAAAATTAAATTCTAAACACAGCATCCGCTCTTCAAACTCCTCCTCACTTAGGGAATATTTTTTGCAGATATCTTCAGAATACAATCTGTAATCTGGGGCAGACAACAAATCATCCATGATGTGATCTAACATAGCGTCGTTGAAATTGAGCTCTGCCAAATACCTCTGAAACTTCTGTGGGGTTTCAAAATATTTCTCAATCAAAGATTCAAAGATATTATTTGATGTGCGAGGAATTGGATACCAATTGGGCAGAAGGTGAATGGGTATTCTTTTTAAAAGGGATTGCAAAAACCCCATTCCCGGGCTAAAATTTTCCTCAAACCGGGCGATCTGTACTTCAAAATATTTTCTGACATCTTTGTTGACCGAAAGGGTTTGGCCGCTCAGTTTGATTAGATTTGTCTCGGACAGCCTGGCAACCGTTTCGAAGACTTGATTTCGTGTCTTGCCCGTTTTGCGGGCTAAAACATCGAGCAGAAAGCGGGTAGGGCTGTACAAAATCTCTTCTAGGATCTTGAGGTCATCGCTGCTCAAGTGGGCGAGCAAGAGGCGATTTTGGATATCTTTGCGGTAATCGTAATCCTCTAAATTGACCCTATTTTTTCTATAAGCATGGGTTTCGACCATCTTATAAGTCCATTTTTTTTATAACAAAAATCTTATGTAGCCTCGCTCTATGGTAGTTGGTTCATTTTATTTATTTCAAGTATTAATCAAATTAGGTTTGTAAATTTGTGATTATTTACAAATGTAGAATGAAGATGAAAAATAAAGATTTGGAACGCGAGCTCACTCGTGATCAAGTATGGTTGAAAAAGAGCTCCTTTGCTTTTAGGCGAGGGAGTAGTCACTACGCATTGAGTTAATCATATTTTCATGTTAAGATCGGAGGAAAATTCAACTTTCTTTCCCTTATGAAACAGAAAAAATATGATCACGTTGCCATCGAGCAAAAATGGCAAAGTTATTGGAAAAAACACCAGACCTTCAAGGCGGCAATTGACCTCTCAAAACCCAAATACTACATTTTGGACATGTTTCCCTACCCCTCTGGAGCGGGTCTGCATGTCGGTCATGTCACGGGGTATACTGCTACAGATATTTTAGCCCGTTTTAAACGGCAAAAAGGGTTTAATGTCCTTCACCCTATGGGATGGGATAGCTTTGGCTTGCAAGCAGAGCAGTATGCACTGCGTACGGGGATGCATCCGAGGGTGACCACCGAGAGAAACATCGATACCTATCGCCGCCAGCTCCAGTCCCTCGGTTTTAGTTACGACTGGGATAGAGAGTGCAAAACAAGCGATCCTAATTACTATAAATGGACGCAATGGATTTTCACGAAACTCTACGAGCGGGATTTGGCCTATGAAGCAAATATTTTAGTCAATTACTGCCCAGCTTTGGGCACTGTGTTGGCAAATGAAGAAATAGAAAATGGGAAGGCGCGTGAAGGAGGATACCCAATTGAGAGACGCCCTCTGCGTCAGTGGGTACTCAAAATCACGGCTTATGCCGATCGGCTTTTAGAAGATTTAGATCATTTAGATTGGCCCGAGTATCTAAAAGCGGTCCAAAGAAACTGGATCGGAAAAAAAGTGGGGGCAGAGGTCACTTTTCTAGAAGATCGATCCAAACAACCCATTACTGTTTTTACCACCCGTCATGACACACTTTTTGGGGTGACCTTCCTCGTTCTCTCTCCCGAACATCCGCTTGTTGATACGATTCAAAGTCAGGGACAAAGCGAAGAAATCGCAAAATATCGCAAACAGATTGCCTGTAAAAGCGATCTCGATCGAACTGAGCTAAGCAAAGAGAAAACGGGCGTATGGACCGGAAGTTATGCAAAGCACCCAATCACGGGATTGCTCATTCCCATTTGGATTGCTGACTACGTTTTGATGAGTTATGGCACGGGGGCTGTGATGGGCGTTCCCGGAGGGGATACGAGAGATTTCGCATTTGCCAAAAAATTTAACCTCGAGATCATTCCTCCCTATGACCCTGCCCTTGATGAGCACAAAGATGAAGTGCCAGATCATCTTTCGAAAGAGGCTTTCCGTCTAGAAATTTTACGGGGAAATCAATGTTGGACAAAAGGGGGAAAAATCGTCAATGGAAAACAGGGCACTTTAGACATCAATGGGCTAGGTATAGAAGATGCAAAAAAAAAGGTGGAAGATTGGCTCGAAGCAAATCAATGTGGCAAAAAGGCGGTTTCCTACAAGCTGAGGGATTGGCTTTTTTCTAGGCAACGCTATTGGGGAGAACCCTTTCCCATTCTCCACTTTGAAGATGGAACTAAACGGTTGCTGCGCCTCGACGAACTTCCCCTTATTTTGCCCGAGCTCAGTGACTTTACGCCCAAAGGGGAGGGGAGCACTCCCCTTGAAAAAGCGCCAGACTGGGTACAAATCACCGATGCTAGCACGGGGAAAAAAGCGAATAGGGAGACAAATACCATGCCCCAATGGGCGGGATCGTGTTGGTACTACCTCCGTTTCTGTGATCCACAAAACGAGCAAACAGCCTGGGGGGCGCGAGAGGAGAAATATTGGATGCCCGTTGATCTGTATGTCGGGGGGGTGGAACACGCAGTGCTGCACCTACTTTATTCCCGTTTTTGGCACAAGGTGCTCTTTGACCTTGGACTCGTTTCCACCAAAGAACCTTTTCAATCCATTCGGAATCAAGGCCTGGTTACGGCCCAAGCTTTTAAAAAGCGAGATGGGGGGTATGCCGATCCGCAGTTTGTTGTAAAAAAAGGGAAGGAATTTTTTGAAGCAAATTCGGACAAAGCGCTCGAGGCCTCCATTGAAAAAATGTCCAAATCCAAACTCAACGGGGTCAGCCCAGATGAGATCATTCAAAAGATGGGAGCAGACAGTCTCAGGCTCTATGAGATGTTTATGGGGCCGTTTGACAAAGAAAAACTATGGAATAGTGATGCCATTCATGGGTGCCGGCGCTTTCTCGATCGATTTTACCAAATCGTTACCTCTCCAAAAATCACCGATCAGGAGAGCTTTGAGGGAAATAAGCTCGCTTATCTCTTGTTGAAAGGTGTAGAGCAAGATATTGAAGCGATGCTTTTTAATACGGCTATTGCCAAACTCATGGAGTTTGTCAACGCGTTTATTAAGCTAGATAAGTATCCCAAAAAAGCGCTTCAAATGGCGACGCAGGCCTTGGGCCCGTTTGCCCCCCATTTGGCCGAAGAGTGTTGGGAACTGCTTGGGAAACCCACCGGAAGTTTGACATTTGCGCCCTACCCCGAAATAGACGAAGGGTATCTTAAGCAAGAAAAAATACCCTATGTCGTGCAGGTAAATGGTAAAATGCGCATGGCGTTATCCCTCCCAAAGGGGCAAACAAAGAAGCAATTGCTCCGTATCATTGAGCAAGAGGCAAAAATCGCTCGGTTTCTCAAGAAAAATCTCATAAAGGTGATTTTTGTCCCCGACAAACTCATCAATCTCGTTATCAAGCCATGATCGCCTTGTACAATCTCTTTTTGGCTCTCTTTTTTTTGCTGATTTCCCCGAAACTCATTTGGCAAGCGCTGCGCGCAAATCGAGAAAAAAAAACTATTTTATCCCGTCTCAAGCAAACCGCCCCTACCCCCCCTCAAAATAGCTGCGTGATCTGGTTGCACGGAGTGTCTGTAGGGGAGGTCAAAGCTCTTTCCACCCTCGTTTTGCATATTCGAAAAACCCACCCCCTTGCCTTTATCGTCGTGTCGACAGTGACCAAAACGGGTCAAGATGAGGCGAAGCGCCTGATCAAACAAGCGGATGCTTTTTGTTATCTTCCTCTCGATGTTCCCTGGATTATTCGCCGTTTTGTCAAACAATTGCATCCCCGTTTGCTCATTCTCGTCGAAGGGGATTTTTGGTTTCATCTTTTGAGAGCAGTAAAAAACCAAAGGGGGCATGTCGCTCTTGTCAATGGGAAAATGTCTGAAAAATCTTTCAGAAGGTATTCTTTGGTCAAGTGGTTTGCTAAGTCTCTTTTTCAAAACATCGATCTTTTTTGTATACAAAGTCCAGAGCACCTCAAGAGGTTTTTGCACTTTGGCGTTCAAGCCGGTCGCACTGCTGTGATTGGTAATCTCAAATATGATGTGCAAATATTTGAAAGATCTGATTCAGAAATAAGAGCGTGGAAAAAACAGCTAAATCTGCAAAGCAGCGACTTCATCTTGACGGTGGGATCAACTGGCAAAGGGGAGGAAGCGCTTCTTTTAACGAAGCTTATGCCCATTTGGAATCAATACCCCCATCTCAAGCTGCTATTAGTGCCCAGACACCCTGAGAGGTTTCATCGGGTGAAAGAGATCGTGCAAAAAAGAAATATCCCTTGCATAAGCTACTCTGCGATTCGTCATCAAAAAGGAAATGAAAAATTGATCCTGATTGACGCGATGGGACTTTTACCTCTGTGTTATCAAGTGGCTCACCTAACAATTGTGGGTGGCAGTTTTATCCCCGGAATGCAAGGTCATAATATTTTGGAGCCTGTGCAACTCGGAAAACCAGTTTTTTTTGGTCCCCATATGGAAAGTCAAAAAGAGTTAGCCCACATTCTTTTACAGTTGGGCGTCGCTAAGCAAATTTCTATCGACAAACTCTCCTTGATTGTGCAAGACTATATCCGTTGCCCTGCTCTTTTTAAAGAATGTGAAGAAAAGGGAAAAAAGTTTGCAAAACAGGTAATGGGCTCTTCGCACACAACATGGGAGAGCATCAAGTCTCTTGTTGATGACACGAATTAGGCGGATCAGACAGAGAAATATTTTCCTGGCTCGCTTTCCCGCTGTGCCCTTTGACAAATCCACTTTGAAAACTGCGCGGCCCTTCGGTTACCCTCCCCAATATAGCAAAGGGTAACCACCTGAGATGCTCATTAGGGAGACATCGAAAAAACTGCATTGAGGTGGGAGAGAAATGAAAAATCGGATTAAAACAGCTGTAAAATATCTTTTTATTTTAGTTCCCATATTTGCACTCCTCTTTTTCATGGGACTTGAGTGTGAAGATCCAGTAGATGAGGGAGTTTTTGGGTGGAATAAGAGGCTTTATAACATACGAAAAGCGTATCGCGAACAAATCTTCAGGATGAAAGAAGATATCAAATACGAATTGCCGAAGTGGCATCAGCACCTCCAAACAGAGCGGCAAATTGCAAAAGAAAGGAGGGATAGAGAGTATGCAGAGCTCAAAAAAAACCGAGCGCTGCACCGCCAACGACTGGATCAAGAGGAAAAAACCAGAGAAAAGGAACGGGCACAAAGGCGCCAAAGAGAGAGAATAAAAAACAAAAAAAGTAGTGGTAGTTCAGGATCATGAAAAATGATTGAGCGATTGCTTATCAAATCATGGCCGACCTATTTGAATTAGTTGAATGAAATACTCAGCGCTGGTAGAATATATCCAAAACGAACGCGGGGTGGAGCAGTGGTTTAGCTCGTTGGGCTCATAACCCAAAGGTCGGAGGTTCGAGTCCTCCCCCCGCCAATTTTTCTAGGGCGGCATAGCTCAGCTGGCAGAGCAACGGAATCATAATCCGCAGGTCCTTGGTTCAAATCCGAGTGCCGCTAGTCTGCTAAAGCCTGTATCCTCGGCAGTTTGCATTATACAAGCAGCGAAGTTCAGAGATCAAAAAAAGCCCCCTTGAGAACCACTAAGTGGACCAACGGCAAAACATAAAAACAGAGTCCGTTTCGGTTGCAAAAGCTAACTCACATTCAAGATAAGAAGCAGTCGGATAAGAAGACCCCCTTTTTTAAGGCATTTTCGGAAGGGTTTTTTTACCGATTTTTTCAACACAGTCGTTTGCCTCATCCATCGCACAAAAAGCAAGATTTACTTACCTCCTCCGGTTTAAAGGGGGTACGTGCATTGCATCTGATCGATTCATTTCCTCGAGTTTGAGGTATTTATAAAAAGCTGTGTGCCCGTTGTAGGCGGAAATAATGAAACCCTCTCTTCCATCTAGATAGCCCCTTTTTAAAAAATAGGATTTAAAAAAAGCGAACAGGGATTTTACAAGCGCTTTTCGCAAAGAAGATCCTTTTTTGTGTTTATTTTGCTGCGCGTATAGAGAAGAGTAGTGCTGCATTTTTCTCAGAAAATCGGAAATCGAACGGTAAGAATAGTGTTTAACTGGATGGTGTAAAAGCACCTCTTTTAATCCATCTTTGAGGATTTTTTCGTGGACGAGGTCGTCGGAAAATTTGGTTTCGGTTTTGTTGTACAGACGGGTGTGGTAATCCGGATGCCATCCGCATCCTCGAATCCGCTTTCCGTTGAAATAGTTGTAGAAAGGGAAAGAATAGACAGTGCGACGGTCACTGAGAGTGAGACTGAAAATTTCGTTTACTAGACGCTCTGAAAGCACCTCATCACTGTCTAAAGATAAAATCCATTCACCCTGAGCCTGGGCAGCTGCCCTGTTGTGAAGAGCTCCGAAGCCCTCAAAATGGGCTGTATAAACGGTGACATTAGGAAAAGTGCGCGCGATGTCGAGAGTAAGATCTACAGAACCGGTATCGAGGACAATGACTTCCGAAAACCGCTCTAAAGACTGTAAGCAACTAGCGAGGCTTTCTTCGGAATTTTTAGTCAATACCGTGGCTGAGATGGTCAAAACGATCTTCCGATTAGATATTTATGAAGTGGGACATGCAGTGAAAAACCCCATTGTTTATTTTACGCTGCAAAGCGAATAGAGGACTTCCCATAATGGAAAATAGGAAAGCCCAAAGGGTGGCTTAGCTAGACGCTTAAGACCTTGCCCAGCGGTAAAAAAGCGATACAGCTTACCAAAGTGTTCTATTAAAAAACAGATATTTAGGTCAAGAAAAAATAATCCATTTTTTCGTGAAAGGAGAACTGTTTATTTATTTTTCTAATGGGTTTTTATTTATTATTATTTTCTTCTAAAGTACAATCTGCTTTGCACCACAATTTTTTCAGGATCATAATATCTATTATGGTAAAAAAGCAAGAAATCAGCAAAGGGTATACTTTTGACGATGTGTGCCTCGTTCCACAGTTTAACAATGTCCCATCTAGGACAAAACCGAGCCTCAGTTCTTGGCTGACTAAAAATCGCAAAATTGAGATCCCCCTTTTATGTGCCAATATGGATTCAACAATTAGCTATGAGCTATCAGAAATTTTGATCAAGGCGGGCTCCATTCCGATCTATCACCGATTTACTAGTAGTGGCGATGCCCAAAGAAAATGGGTAAAAAAATGGGGAAACAACACTTTTGTTTCCTGCGGTATCCGCGAAAATCATCTCGATTTGATCGATGAACTTTTCGATTTAGGTGCAGCGGGGGTATGCCTCGATGTTGCGCATGGGCATTCCCAAAAAATGCTCCACTTTATTGAGCGTTGTAAAAAAAAACACCCTTGTAAAGAGATCATTGCTGGAAATGTCTGCACGCCCATGGCTTATCACGATCTGGTCAATGCGGGCGCCGACGCCGTCAAAGTGGGCATCGGACCGGGGGCTGCTTGCACAACAAGGGTTGTGACCGGTTTCGGCGTGCCCCAATTTAGCGCTATTTATGAGTGCGCTCAAGTGGGTGAAAAATTGCGCGTTCCCCTGATTGCAGACGGTGGGATTCGAACGAGCAAAGATGTAGTTTTGGCTCTCGCGGCCGGTGCGAGCACTGTGATGATTGGAAAATTATTTGCCTTGACGGAGGAAAGCGCTGCAGAAAAGCGGCGGGGAAAAAGTGGAATGGAGGCAAAATACCGCGGTCAATCTAGTGAGGATTTTCAAACCGACTATTATGGTGGATTAAAACAAAAAACAGTTGCTGAGGGGGCCGATTTTTGGGCCTTAGTGAGCGGTTCGGCAAAGAAATTGATTGAAAATCTCCTCGGAGGGCTCCGTAGCGGATTAACATACGGGGGAGCTAAAAATATTAAAGAGTTGCAACGCAAAGCGGAGTTTTTATCTGTCTCTCCCCATTACATCGAAGAAAGTCAACCTAGAAAGTAAAAATTGATTATGAAAAAAAAGTTGGGTGTGTGGATCTTAACGGCGCTTGTCGTGGGCAATATGATGGGATCGGGCGTCTTTCTCCTTCCGGCATCTCTTGCGCAGTATGGAACGGTTACTATTTTCAGTTGGATTGGAACCGGAGTAGGGTCGATGCTACTTGCGCTTGTCTTTGCAAAACTCGCGGTTTTATTTCCCCAAACGGGAGGTCCCTATATCTATTGCAAAAAAGGGTTCGGTAATTTTGTTGGCTTTCAGGTGGCCTACAATTATTGGCTATACATGTGGGTGGGGAATGCAGCCATAGCGGTGGCTTTTACGGGCTATCTTAGCACTTTTTGGCCGGAACTTACCACCGACCGTCTGCTCGCTTTTTCCGTCACAGCATCAGCTGTTTGGATTTTGTCTATCGTCAATATCATCGGCATACGGTTTGCGGGTCTAGTCCAAACTGTGCTTACCATCTTAAAATTTTTCCCTTTGATCGCAATTACCGCAATTGGGCTTTTTTTGGTCAAAGGGGAGCACCTCGCTCTTTTCGATGTCAGCAACATGTCGACATTCGGCGCCTTCTCAAATGGGGCTATGCTCACTTTGTGGGCTTTTTTGGGGATGGAATCCGCTTCTATTCCGGCAGATGATGTTGAAAACCCCAAAAAAAATATTCCTCGCGCTACCCTTTTGGGCACAGCGCTTACGGGGCTTGTATATATCGCAAGTACCATTGCCATCATGGGAGTCGTGCCCATTTCTACTCTTAAAGGCTCAGCAACCCCTTTTGCCGATTTGGCTGGTCATATCTTCGGAAAGTGGGGCAGGATCAGTATGGGAGCAGTAGCGGTTATCGCCTGCTTTGGAGCCTTGAATGGGTGGATTTTATTGCAAGGGCAAGTCCCTTTGGCCGCGGCAAAAGATCGCCTTTTTCCTCAGAGATTTGCCCAGGTTTCCAAGACCCGTTCTCCGGTATTTGGGATCCTGATTTCTTCGATGTGTGTTACCATTTTACTCGTGCTCAACTTCAGTAAGGGGCTCGTCGAGCAGTTCACCTTCATCATTTCTATGGCAACTTTTAGCGCGATCATTGCATATCTTTATACGACCGTCGCCGAGCTTGTCCTCTATGTCCAGTATCCAGAGAAATTTGAAAAAAAACCCCAGGCGAGATCGCTCATCCTGCCCGCTTTCGCATTTGTTTATAGCTTTTGGATGATGATGAGCGCGGGGCAAGAGATCCTTTTTTATGGCGCTGCTTTAATGTTTACTAGCATTCCGATCTACGGGTGGATGGAATGGAAAAAAGGGGCTAAAGCCCCTGCAAGACCTTAAATGTAGAGAAACCATCCGCAGAGGGAAGTGCAGGTACGCTGTGGAATTGACCAAGAAAATTTACGATAGCGTTCATCGATTTATCCGCATCAATCAAATCGAGCTCACATTGATTCATACGCGCCCTTTTCAGAGGCTGCGCCACATCCATCAGCTCGGTTTTGCCTATTTCGTCTATCCGGGGGGAACGCATCGCCGCTTTGAGCACTCCCTCGGTGTGATGGAGATCGCCACCCGTATATATGATGAGGTTACGAAAAAACGGCCCTCTATCCATTTTTCTTTTTCGGAGCGACAGCTTTTAGATAAGTGCATTCCGATTCCAAACAGTCGGATGCACAAATACTGGCGCCAAATTCTTCGTTTGGCCGCTCTTGCCCATGACCTAGGGCATCTCCCTTTTTCTCACACAGCTGAAAAAGTGCTTTTAGGAAAATACGGACACGAAGAGTGGACATCCAAGATCATCAATAGCATCTATTTAACCCCCGTTTGGGAAGCTCTTCAGGAAAATTACCAAAGCAAGCAAGCAAGAGAAGATGTGTTAAAAATTGCAATTGGGGAAAAGAAGTATCTCGAAATTGTCCCCTCCTCCCTCCCGTTTACCCCTTGGGAGCAGGTGCTCACATCGATGATTACCGGCGATTTTTTTGGTGCAGATCGGATCGACTATTTACTAAGAGACTCTAAATTCACTGGATTGACCTATGGACTTTTTGATTATCATCAACTGATCGAAACCCTTGTTATCATGCCGAATCAAAAGGGCCTTGGCTTATTGGAACTAGGTGTGCAAGAAAGTGGAATTGCGTCTTGCGAAGCGCTTCTTTTAGCCCGCCATTATATGCAAAAACGGCTGTATCAATACGCGAGTGTGAAATCCTATTCGTTTCATTTGTCCCGCTTCATGGCGATCAACTATCCCGACTTGGATCGGGACTTGGATCGTTACATCGGGGTTACAGACAGTGAAGTATTAACCGATCTCAACCGAGCGTTTTTAGATTGCAAACATGTTGGCCATGTTGAGGCGCAGCGCCTGTATTTAGAAAAAAAACGGTTTAGGGCGATCCCCCTTCCCCCCTTTGCTCAGGAAAACGACATAAAGTGTATGCGAGATGCGCTGCATATTCCCTTAGATCAGATTGCTTGGGAAATGGCCGGGCAAAGGGAGGGGGATCAGGGGTTGGATTTTCCCGTGTTGACAAGGGAGGGGGTGAGTCATCGGGGAGCAAGCCTATCCAATGTATCCATCCCCTTGCATAGGCAAAGCTGGCTGTACGTCAGCCCAAAGTACGAAGCGGTTTGTAAAAAAAATATATTGCAAAAAACTGCTGACCAGGGAATGGATCCATAGAATCGTTTGGATAGAAATCCATCAAAAAATCAACCCTATTTTATTAAGAAATTCTTTTTAACATGAGAATTTTTAAAAAAAGACGCAAAGTCGCTTGCCTGATAATATGGGAGTATGGTTTTTTCCAAAATCTCTTTAGTAAAATTTGAATTTCAGGACTATTCCCGCTTGGAAAAGTTCGCATTTTTTTTTGCAATGATTTGTAGTTTTTGCATCTCTTTCGAGTATGCAGTGAGTAGACCGGCCATTAACTCCATATTCCTGGCCCACTACACGCACAAAGCGCTGCCCTACGCGTGGCTCATCGTTGTTCCGTTAAATTTGATTGTCGTAGGGCTCTACAATCGTTTTCTCCCCCGTTTGGGGTGTTTGCGCTTTTTTTTATGGACTTTGCTTTTCACACTTATTTTGAATCTTTTCGGAGCCCAATTCCTCGGGCAGCTGCCCGGCTATTCCTTTGTTCTCTATGTCTGGAAAGATATCTACATTTTGCTGATGTTTCAGCAACTTTGGTCCATCATTCATTTTATGACCAAAATGTCTCGTGCCAAATATCTCTACGGGTTTTGCTTCGGATTTGGTGGACTGGGAACCATGTGTGGCAGCCTAATTCCAGGGTTTTTTGCAGCGAAGATTGGATCTGAGTATCTGCTATTTTTCTGCATTCCCGTTTATACCCTGTTTGTTTTTGCCTACTACTCCTTCTTAAAGTACAGCGGCTTTTTAGATTCTAAAAAAGAAACCAAGCAATTGCGCGTGCTCAAAGAGGTTCCCTCTGGGGGTTTTTCTCTTGTTTGGAGTTCACCGAGACTTAGGTTCATCTTGCTCATTGTCATCTTGATGCAGGTATCGAGTTCATTGATGGATTATCAATTTCAATCTTTTACAAACCGATGTATCCCAGATACGCATCTGCGCACCCAATTTTACGGACGCGTATGGACTGTCATGGGGTGCACGAATGTGTTTTTACAGCTCTTTGCCCCCTTTATCCTCGTTCAATTTTTTGGTTTGCGTACGAGCCACTTCTTAATTCCCGCCCTTTTTCTAGTCAATGGGATTGGATATCTAATCTACCCCACTTTTCAAGTAATGACTTACTCTTTTTCGTTTTTTAAATCTTTGGATTATTCTATTTTTAATATTCTCAAAGAAATGCTTTATGTTCCGCTCAAAACAGATGAAAAATTCAAAGCAAAAGCGGTAATCGATGTGTTTGTATACCGCAGTTCAAAAGCGTTGGGATCCACTTTAATTATGCTTTTTCAAGCCGTGTTTCCCTTGGCACTTGGTTATCTGCCTTGGATCAGTATTGTCCTCATGCTATCTTGGATTATGGCAGTTGCGGTTTTGCTCAAACCAAAGGAATCATCCCTTGTTATTTAAATGGGTTACCTATATATTTCGCCCCTTGCTCCCCACCCAAATAAGAGGCTTTACATGACAAATATTGAGAGGTCATTTTCTCCAGGAAAGGAGGTGATCGAAGTGGATATGCATCCTGAGCAGATCCTCCGAGACCCCCTGCTCAACAAGGGAACCGGATTTACGAGAGAGGAACGGAGGGAGCTCAAAATTGACCCTTTTCTCCCCTACGAATGTTCGACAATCGAAGAGCAAGTCGAGCGAAGATATGTGAATTTTTGTAATAAAAAAACGCATATTGAAAAATATTTGTTTTTAACAGCATTGCAAGATCGCAATGAAATACTTTTTTTCCGCTTGGTATGCGATCATGCTGAAGAGATGCTTCCCTATATTTACACGCCAACAATTGGGGAGGCCTCTCTCGATTACAGCTATCTCTACAATCGAAGCCGTGGAATTTATCTCTCCTACCCCCTCAAGGACCAAATAGGGGAAATGATTGCCAAGATCGATCAGAAAAGAGTGGATGTAATTGTTGTCACAGATGGAGAGCGGGTGTTGGGCCTTGGGGATGTCGGCATTGGAGGTATGGTGATTCCGATTGGGAAACTCGCGCTCTATACCCTCTTTGGTGGGGTGCACCCCGCTCATGTTTTGCCCGTCTTTTTGGATGTCGGAACGAACAATCGCGCCCTCTTGGATGATCCTCTCTACTTGGGATGGAAGCACGAGCGTATTCAAGGGGAAGAGTACGCCCATTTTATCGATACCTTCTTACAGTCTGTGTACAAGCGCTACCCAAATGTCCTTGTTCAATGGGAAGATTTCTCCAAACAAAATGCCCAACCCCTTCTCAACCGATACAAAAATACCTATTGCAGCTTTAATGACGATATACAAGGAACAGCGGCCGTATCTGTTGCCGGCATCCTCGCGGCGATCAAAAGTACAAAAGCCGAGTTGACCTGTCAAAAGATCGTTTTCTACGGAGGGGGATCTTCTGGCATTGGAATTGCCGATTTGATTGTGCAGGCTATGATCAAACAAAACATTTCGAGAAAGGAGGCAAAATCGCGCATCTATATCTTGGGACGAAACGGCCTAGTGCACACAGAGTCTGAGCATCTAGATGACATGAAAAAGCCCTTTGCCCAAAACGCAGATCAAATCAAAGCGTGGGGCGTAGCAAACATGCAAAACATCACCCTTATGGAGACGGTAAAAAATGTCAAACCGACCATTTTAATCGGAGCTTCGACCGATCCGGGGGCATTTTCCAGGGAAATCGTTACCGAAATGGGCAGGCATGTAGACCGCCCCATCATTTTTCCTTTGTCCAATCCCACATCAAAATCGGAAGCTAATCCCAGTGATTTGATCGAGTGGACAAAGGGGCGGGCGCTCATCGCAACAGGAAGCCCTTTTCCCCCTGTAGAGTATGGTGGAAAGAAACAAGACATCGGCCAGTGTAATAATGTATTCGTTTTTCCCGGTTTAGGCCTGGGGGCCATCACAGCCAAAGCAAACAGAGTAACAGATAGTATGTTTTTAAAAGCAGCACAGGTGCTCGGTCAGTTCGCCCCGATTCTCGAGGATCCAAACGGCGCCCTGCTTCCCCGTATCAAACAATTGCCCTTGATTACCCGAGCTATTGCAAAGGCAGTCGGACAGGTGGCCATCGATGAGGGGGTTTGCACCGACCCTCCAAAAGATCTCGCCCAGGCGATAAAGCAGTTTGTTTGGGAGCCAAACTACCCACAGATCAAGAAAAAGAAGTGATTGCCCTTTACTACTTTCGCATGCACAGACCGACGCGAGAGATGTGGGAAATAGCAAAAGGCCTTCACTGCTCAGAAAAAGAGCGATCGCCCCTCATATTTTTTGTGTCAAACCCCGCCTTGGATGCGATATGCACAAGCTGCTGATAATGAGCATCTGTCATTTCAGGTTGGCGAGCTAAAAACCACAAATATTTCCGATGGGGGGTCCCAACAATGGCGCGCTCATAATCTGCATCAACATATAAGATCCAGTAATCACCTCCAAACCACTTGAGATATTTGAAAAAAGGGGTAAAGCTCACTTTTAATTTTGCTTGACTTGTTTTATCTACAACCCAAGCAATGCCGGTGACTGTAGAAAATCCTCTAGCTGTTTGACACCCATTTGTGACATGTAAAGTCCTATCTTTTCTGAGTATGTACTTGGCGTGTGCACCCCGGATACATTTTTTTTCAAAGGGATTGTCTAGCCGGGCAATTTCATACCAAAGACCCGCATACCGCTTGAGATCTACAAACTTTGCTACTTCCATTTTTTTTTACCTTGGTCGACGAGAAAAAAAATTAGAGATGAAGCATCCCCTTTTCATAGTAGCGTCTTGATGAGCTTTTCCAACTTGATTGTATCGCGCGCAAAAAGGCGAATTCCCTCGGCGAGTTTCTCAGTCGCCATGGGATCCTCATTGACCATCCAACGAAACTGTTTCTCATCAATCGAGATTTTATCCATTTCCAAGCTACTTGCTTTCTCTTTGGATAGCGCGCGGGGGACCTCTCCTTGCAAGGAGCTGAGCTCTTTGAGAAGTGGTGGGGCAATGGTTAATAAATCACAACCGGCGAGCGCAATTATTTGATCGATGTTTCGGAAACTCGCTCCCATAATTTGTGTGTCATGCCCAAATTTTTTATAGTAGTAGAAAATCTTTTTCACCGAAATCACGCCGGGGTCTAATTCCGGAGGATAGACCTCTTTTCCCTCCCGTTTTTTATACCAATCAAAGATGCGACCGACAAAAGGGGAAATCAAGGTCGCTTTGGCCTGAGCGCAAGCAACAGCTTGCGCTAAACAAAACATCAACGTCATGTTGCAGTGAATCCCCTCCATCTCGAGTTGTTTTGCCGCCAAGACCCCCTCCCAGGTGGAGGCGAGTTTGAGCAGCACCCGATTTTTATCTATGCCTGCCTCTTTGTAAAGATCGATATATTGATGCGCTTTTTTGATGCTTCCCTCCACGTCAAAGGAAAGACGCGCGTCCACTTCGGTAGATACCCGGTGTGGAACAGTTTTGAGAATTTCCACTCCAAAATTGACGAAAATTTTTGCAATAATCAAATCCAATGGATCAGCTCCCCCTTTGTTTTTGCCGTATTCAATCGCATCTTTGATCAGAGGCTTGTATTCTTCGAGTGCAGAGGCTTTTAGAATAAGAGAGGGATTGGTGGTTGCATCCTGGGGTTGATACTTCTTAATTTCATCAATTTCCCCTGTATCGGCAACAAGTGTTGTCATCTTTTTGAGTTGATCGAGCTTTGATATGGGGGGCAGGGACATTTTTCTCAAGGGGTCTTTTTCAATTAAAACTGATATATAATCCCTTTTTGGATAAATTTCAAAGGAAGCGATTTGCCTCAAGCAACAGAGGTGTCATCCTGCTCGGCGGCCTCACTTGCCAATGGCAAAGGCAAATCTTATCCCGGACTCGGAGGAGTAATGGGCTCAGCGGGGGTGTTCACATTGGTAGAACCGGGGCGGGCCTCATTGCCTGCGCTGCGATGCACCAATCTCACAAGCACGCCAATTACTATGGCAGAAACGAGTCCCCAACCAACCATAGACATACTCAATGATGAGTCAGATGTTGAGAGTGCGCGATATGTAGAGGCGTCTGGGCCCATTTCGTTTCTGTTTACACGATAGTCATGCGGGGATAAAGTATGGTCCTTTGCGCACAGGGGGGGGGCAGAAAGGAGGGAGGAGAGAGCAAAGATCCACCGAAGGACTCTTTTTTTACAGATCAAATGTACCATTTTTTTCGTCCCAAAATTGAAAAGTATATTTTATAAGAAAGAACCTTAAAGTCAAGGCGAGCTTTCCTCCCACACCTAAACGGGTGGGTTTTCCCCTTCATTTAGGATAAATTGCACTCTAACACAAACTGGGGATCTTGTGCCAAGCAAAACGGGGCGATTTGATCTCGCATAAAGTATTTTAATTCTATTTTGGGCAGAAAAATATAGGTCTCGAGAACACCCGGAATTTAAGAACTTGATTTTTACGGTTTTTTTTTGGATAATCTTGTGAACATTAAACTGGGCATACTCTGAATTAAGCAATGAAAACGACAAACACTGGAAGAGACAAAGTTAAAAAAATTTGCGACGTTCTCAAGAGGGAAACTCTCGACCCTGCCAAGAAAGAGGCGGATGAGATCATCTGCCAGGCAAAAAAGGAGGCTTTGCAAATCACTGAGCAGGCAAAAAAACAGGCGCAGGCAATGCATCTAGAGGCGGAAAAACGGACTGCAGAAAAGCGAAGCGTGTTTGAGTCATCTATTCGATTGGCATGCAAAAAAAGCATAGCTACCCTCAAAGAGCAAATCGAAAATCACCTTTTTAATCCCGCGCTCGGCGCATGGATCGGCCAAAGTGCGCGTGATCCACGTCTTTTGGCCGATCTGATCGGGGCCATTGTCCGGGGCATCGAGAAAGAGGGGATAGACACCGATTTGCATGCGCTGATTCCCTCTGCTGTCTCCATCGAAGCGGTCAACCGAGAATTATTGCAAGGGGTCATAGAGAAACTGCAGAGCAATAGCGTCCAAATTGGAGATTTTGAAGGGGGAGTCGAACTGAAAATTGCAAACCAAAACATTTCTATTGACATCACTGATAGTGCGCTCAAATCTCTCGTGGCACAGTTTGTCCGAGATGAGTTTCGCTCCGCAATCTTTGAAAAGGATTAGCTGCGTGCGTTATTTTTTTTTGGCAAGCTTTCTCCCTCCTCTATGCATTACCTCTCCCGCCGAAGTCAGTTTTTTCGGTTTGCTCTCTTTGTTTAAACAGAATATGAGCAATGCGGACCTAAAGAAAATTCAGGTCATTCGCAGCTTTATAGATCTGAAAAATGTGAAAAGGCTCTTACAAAAAATCCCCTTGGATAGAAGGGGAAATATGAACGAAAAAGAATTAGATGAGGCAATTGTAACAAGAGAGGGGTTTCCCCCTTATCTGTACGAACAGCTAGATCGCTACGATCAAGTTGCTGAAAAAGTGCGCCATTTCTCTAAGGTGTTAGCAGACTTTTTTCGAGAGATGGATACGAAAAAAGGGGGTTTTCTCCCCTTTTACTTTTCCTTTGAGAGGGAGTGGCGCCTCTTGATGATCGGGTTTAGATCGAAGAAAACCAATCGCAATCTCGCTAAAGAGCTGCAGTATGAAGATCTGCACGACCCTATAGTGGCCTACATTTTGGCTCAAAAAGATCACCCTCAGTTTGAATTTCCCCCAGATTATCGAGATCTGCAAGATCAGCTAAAACAAATAGGCAATCGGCCCATGGAGCAATACAAAGCGCTTGCGACCTATCGGTTCAATAGGTGGATGGGGAGAATGGAAAAACACCCTTTTTCTGTTGATTACATCTTGGGTTATTTTGTCCAGTTCATGCTTGTCGAGGACTGGCACAGCTTGAGTGTTGAAAGGGGATGCGAAAAGCTCAATGAAGCCGTTGGAGAATAATTGTCGGAAATGAGAGGAACGCCCATGGATAAGCAAGAGGAAAAAAGATCAACTGGGAAAGTGGTCAAGGCCTTTGGAAACTTGGTGCACGTGCGGTTTGAGGGGCATGTGAAACAAGGGGAAGTGGCTATGATCGAAGTGGAAGATGTGCAGCTAAAAGCGGAAGTAATTGAAATTTCAGAAGATATTGCCAAACTGCAAGTGTTTGAAGATATACACGGCGTGCAGCTTGCAACTCCTGTCCACTTTTCTTATGCCCTTCTCGAAGCAGAGTTAGGTCCTGGACTGCTCAGCTCTGTTTTTGACGGGCTGCAAAACCCACTGGCAAAAGTAGCCGATGCTTCGGGGCTGTTTTTAGAAAGAGGGCTCGCTCTGCCACCGCTTGACCGTGAAAAACATTGGACCTACCACCCCACCTCCAAAGTGGGCGCTGCTTTGCGCCGCGGGGATGAAATAGGGACAACAACAGAAGGGAGATTTTTGCATAAAATTATGTGCCCCTTTTCCATGCAAGGCACATGGAAAATTACTTGGCTCGCTGAGCCCGGCTCTTACACAATTGACACAGTGATCGCAAGAGCCGCAGATGAAAAAGGGAATGAGCGGGAAATTACAATGATGCAAAAATGGCCTGTAAAAATCCCTTTGATGGAGGGAAAAAAGGTAAAAGCGACCAAGATGATGGACACGGGCCTTAGAATCATCGACACGCAGTTTCCCATCCTTAAAGGGGGAACCTTTTGTACTCCCGGCCCCTTTGGGGCGGGGAAAACCGTGTTGCAGCACGATCTATCTAAATTTTCTTCTGTAGACCTCGTCGTTGTTACGGCTTGTGGAGAGCGTGCAGGAGAGGTGGTGGAGGTGCTCAAAACCTTTCCTCATCTAGTTGATCCACACACAAACGAGTCCCTCATGACGCGCACAGTGATTATCTGCAACACCTCTTCGATGCCCGTGGCCGCGCGGGAAGCTTCTGTCTATATGGGGGTAACTGTTGCTGAATACTACAGGCAAATGGGATTTGATGTTCTCCTTTTGGCTGACTCAACATCCCGTTGGGCCCAGGCGATGAGGGAAATGTCGGGTCGGTTGGAGGAGATTCCAGGGGAGGAAGCGTTTCCCGCTTATTTAGCCTCCCGGATTGCCAATTTCTACGAGCGATCTGGCGTAATCTCGATGAAAAATGGACAGAAAGGGTCGGTGACAATTGCTGGAACCGTCTCTCCTGCAGGGGGAAATTTTGAGGAGCCGGTTACTCAAGCAACGTTGGCCTCGGTCGGCGCTTTTTTAGGACTGTCCCGCCAGCGTTCAGATGCACGTAAATATCCCGCTATTGACCCGTTGCTCTCTTGGTCTAAATATATCGATGCCGTCGGAGAAGATCTGAGCTCGGTCGTCGAAGGGTGGGCTGAGAAAAACCAAAAAGCGGTCCATATTTTGAAAAGGGGAGATGAAATTGGCAAGAGGATCGAAGTGGTAGGAGAGGAAGGGGTCACCGTCGATGATATGGTGCTCTTTTTAAAATCTGAGTTGTATGAATTTAGCTATTTACAGCAAAACGCTTTTGATAAAGAGGATGCCTATTGTCCTCTCAAAAGGCAGATTGCGCTGTTTGGTTTGATGCAAAAGATTTTTGATTTGCATTTTTCGTTTCACGGTGCAAATGAAGCGCGTAGCTTTTTTTTGGAGCTGCAAAGTGATATTAAAAATATGAACTTTATGCCCTTTGAGTCAGAGAGGTACCAAAGCGCTTTTTCTGCCATTGAGCTTAGGTTAGAGCGAGCTACTGCGTAGAGGAAGAGGAATGAAAAAAGTATACGATAGAATTGTCGACATCCGCGGAAATTTGATCACCGTGATGGCAAACAAAGTCAAGATCGGAGAAATGGGGAGCGTTGAGCGGAAAAACGGGCAGGTTACATGGGCTTCTGTGCTTAGCATCGAAGGGGAAAAAGTGACTTTGCAGACATTTGAAAATCCGCGTGGAATCTCAACCGGGGATCGGGTTAGTTTTTTAAGTCATCGGATGAGGGCTACCTGTGGCCCCTCACTGATGGGCAGACGCCTAGATGGATCAGGTCGTCCCATCGATGATGGCCCTTCAGTGATAGGGGAAAAAGTGGACATTGGGCGCCCCTCATTTAATCCAGTGAAAAGGGTTGTTCCGCACCAGATCGTCAACACCAACATTCCGATGATCGATGTGTTTAACTGTTTGGTAAAATCGCAAAAAATCCCTATTTTTTCCATCGCCGGTGAGCCGTACAATGCGCTCTTGATGCGTATCGCCAACCAAACGGACGCCGATATTGTCATTATCGGAGGGTTAGGGCTTCGCTACGATGACTACCAAGCGTTTATCGATAACTCTGAAAAATCTGGTTCGATAGAAAAAACGATCATGTTCATACACAAGGCCACTGAACCTGCTGTGGAGTGTATGCTCGTGCCCGACATGGTACTTGCTTGCGCTGAAACATTCGCCGTGCAAGGAAAAAATGTGCTCGTCTTGCTTACCGACATGACCGCTTTTGCCGATGCGATCAAAGAGATCATGATTACTATGGATCAGGTGCCTTCAAACCGAGGTTATCCCGGATCCCTGTATTCTGATTTGGCCGCTCGTTACGAAAAAGCGGTCGACATCGATGGAAGCGGATCAATTACCCTGATTTCTGTGACAACCATGCCGGGCGGTGATGTCACCCACCCTGTGCCGGATAACACCGGCTACATTACCGAGGGACAATTTTATTTGCACGGAGGGAGGATTGATCCATTTGGCTCTCTTTCCCGTTTGAAACAACAGGTGATTGGAAAAGTAACCCGTGAAGATCACGGATATGTCGCCAATGCCCAAATTCGCCTGTATGCCGAATCGAACAAGGCCAAAGAGAGAGAGGCGATGGGATTTCGCCTATCCGATTGGGATCATAAACTCATCGAATTTTCCCGTCTGTTTGAAGAGCGCATGATGAACCTCCAAGTAAACATCTCTCTTGAACAAGCACTCAATTTAGGGTGGACTACCCTTGCCGAGTGTTTTGAGCCCCACGAAATTGGGGTGAAAAAGGGAATCGTCGATAAATATTGGCCGAAATAGACAGTCTATGGCGCAGATCAAATTTACAAAAAACGAACTCAGAGACCAACAATACAAACTCAGTCAATTGCGCAAGTATTTACCTACTTTGCAATTGAAAAAGAGCATGCTGCAGGTAGAGGTCAACCAAGCGATTTGTGAAATCGAAGAGCTGCGCCGTGCATACGCAGAGGAAAAAGAGGAAAACAAGCAATTTGCCTCCCTTTTAACCGATCCCGAATCTCTCGTCCTCTTTGAAGGAACGAGGGTAATTGAAATAGAAAAGCGGTATGAAAATATTGCGGGCGCCGACATCCCTTATCTCGAAAAAGTGGTATTCGCAAAAGTAAGTTACTCACTCTTTGATACCCCTCTTTGGGTAGACAGTGCTCTCAGCTCTTTGCGCGCACTTGTGATTGCGAAACAAAAAATTTATCTAGCTGAAGAGAAGAAGAAGATACTGGAAAAGGAGCTGCGAGAAGTCTCGATTCGAGTCAATTTGTTTGAAAAAATCATGATCCCACGGACAGAGAGCACGATTAAAAAGATTAGAGTTTTTTTAAGTGACCAAGAGCTGGCATCGGTTGCACAAGCAAAAGTTGCCAAAAATAAGATTGTCCAGAGAAAAGCTAGAGAAAAACAGCAGATGGTATCATGATCATTCCTTTAAGAAAATATCTCTTCCTCGGTGTGAAAGAGGACATGAGCTCCTTTTTCCAAAAAGCGCAAAAAGAGGGGTTTATTGAGTTTATTCGGCCCGGTAAGCAACATGGTCTGCCCCTCTTAGAAAAGCAGCAAAAAATAGTGGAAGCGCTCAAAATACTGCGCACGGTGCCTAAATGTAAGCAGCGTCGCCTCATTGAAAAGATCGATCCATTTGAACTAGCAGAAAGTATTATCGCCAATAAAAAACAGCTAGAAAAGCTTTTGGAAAATCAAAGACTTTTCGAGGCAGAAATTGTTCGCCTCACCCCTCTTGGAGATTTTTCTCTGTCTGATATTCGGGATATAGAAAGGAAGGGGCGCAGGCGGATCCAATTTTTTTGCATTAAAAAATCGAATATCAAAAAAGCTACCCCCCCAGATCATCTCATCTATCTAAATAGTGAATATGACATGGACTATTATATGAGTCTGAGCAAACGGGTGGAAAGCTTTCCCAAAATGATCGAAATGCATGTTGAAAAATCGCTATCCGACATAGAAAAGGGAGCGCTTGCCCTCAAGCGAGAGATCAAAGAGTATGAACACAAGCTCAGAGAAGCTGCTGTGTATATGAGTTATTTAAAAAAGCATCTAATTGAGCAAATCAATCGGGATCAGCTTGAGTGCGCTGCAAATAGCACTCAAAACTACATGGATGATCGTTTATTTGCTGTCGAAGGGTGGGTCCCAGAAAATCGGATGCATTCCCTATTTCCTCTGTTAGAAAATTTGGGAATCCACGCAGAAGAAACTTTGATTGAAAAGGGGGAAAGGATCCCTACTTGTATGGAAAATCAAAACTTTGGGAAAGTGGGAGAGGATCTCGTACACATCTATGACGTTCCCTCTGCAGATGATAAAGATCCCTCTCAATGGGTTTTCTGGTCTTTTGCCCTTTTTTACGCCATGATTATTTCTGATGCGGGCTACGGACTTGTTTATTTAGCACTTGCGCTGTTTTTACAAAAGAGGTTTACAAGTGGGGCAAGTAGTCTCAAACGAGTGCTTCGATTGTTTAAAGTCCTTTCTGTGAGCGTGATCATATGGGGGGTGCTGGCGGGCTCTTATTTCGGCATCTATGTCCAACCAAAAAACCCCATCAATCAGGCTTCCTTGCTCCATATTTTGACCGTCAAGCAGGCAAAATACATGATTGAGTCCCAAGATGAAAACTATCGAGAGGCGCTGCAGCTGTTTCCGAACCTCCAAGATATCAAAGATCCAGAAACATTTTTACAAAAGGGGAAGAGGATTGAGGTAGGGGGCCGGATAAAATATGCTCTATACGATGATTTGAAAGATGGCATTTTTATGGAGCTTTCGCTCCTTGTAGGGGTGATTCACATCTGTTTATCCCTAATCAGATACGCTAGGCGCCACTACGCCGGGGTCGGGTGGGTCCTCGCCATCATAGGGGGATACCTTTATTTTCCCCAAATTTTGGGATCGACCTCTTTGCTTCACTTTTTAGGGTGGATCCCCAAACAGGCCGCTTTTGAAGTGGGCTTTCAGCTGCTTGTGGGAGGAGCCGGTTTGGCTATCTTGCTCGCCTTGATCCAAAACCGCTGGAAAGGACTAGTTGAAATCACAAAGCCGATCGAAATCTTTGCCGATGTGCTCTCTTACCTCCGCCTTTATGCGCTTGGTCTTGCCGGAATGATTCTTGCCGAAACGTTTAATGGAATGGGTGAAAGACTCCATTTTGCCCTCGGATTTTTTGTGATCTTGCTCGGACACACAACAAATATTGCAATAGGGATGATAGGGGGAACCATTCACGGTTTACGCCTCAATTTCATCGAATGGTACCATCACTGCTTTGGTGGTGGGGGCAAGCGATTTCATCCCTTAAAATTATTACAAGTTAAAGGAGATTAACAATGAGTTTTGATATGATTGGTCCGGCCCTTGCCTTGGCACTTGGCTGCATAGGAAGTGCCATTGGATGTGGAATTGCCGGAATGGCTTCACACGGGGTGATGAGTCGCGTGGATGAAAACCACGGAAAGTTTATTGGAATGTCAGTGTTGCCCTCCTCACAGGCAATTTATGCATTTATTTTGATGATTTTGATGCGCAAAGCAATACTTGCAAAAACGCTCACTGCATGGAATGGGATCGGAATTGGAGCCTCTGTTGGCCTGGCCATCATGCTCTCATCCATCTACCAAGGGATGTGTGCGGCCACGGGAATTCAAGCCTCGGCCAAGCAGCCAGGTATTTACGGAAAATGTTTCACAGCGCTCGGCATCGTTGAGTCATTTTCACTGTTTGCGTTTGTCTTTGCCTTGATGCTCATTCCCTAACTTGTGCCTGCTTTTTTTCTTGGACAGGCCTTAGAATAGGAAGAGTAGATCAAAAAGAAGGAGAGCTCCTTGAGCTTTTAAAAAGTTATATACTCAATGGTCTATGCCTGGGCAAGCAAAAGTTGTTCGCGCGTAGACCTTTGCAAAATGTCCTCTAGGTCTGTTTCCCTTCCATGTATCTTGAGATGACAATATATATAGCCAATAGTCAGACTTATTTTCTTTAATTCTTCCTCATCTTCATAGCCCAACTCTTGCAAAGTTTTGCCTTCTTGAGCAGATACCTTTTCGATCTGTTCACGCCCTTTTTGTATCGCCAAATCATCAATTTTTTTATGTGTTTCATATACATATTTTAACGTCTCGACAAGGCGACTTGCAGTAGTTTTAAGCATAGCGTCCTTTGCTTGACCCTTTCGATAAATGATCGCCTCTTGTTCCTGTGGCTCCATTTCTTTGTTTATGCCCAATTTGTGCGCTAATGTGTCAATACGATCTTTGCACCTGTTTGCTACATCTTGTAGTTGATCCTGAATAAAACTGTACCCCTCTTCGACCATCTTGCTGTAGGGCATATGCTTGAGATTTTCTAAATGCTGCGACCTTGTCTCTTTTGTCATTACCTCCGTCGTCCATACCTCTCTACCTGTATCTCGATTATATTTTGCGATTTCTCTTGTATCATCCCAATCTAGGTGCTCATGTAATATGTGATCATACATATAGGAAAGCTTGTTTATTTTGGATTGTGTATCCAAGTTTAGCTGATCGAGTATGCGGTGCAAGTGTTCTTTTTTATTTGGGTGCTCTCTGAAATTTTGGTATAAATCGGACACTCCGAGAGCCAAAACAAGCAGGCCTCCGCTGAAAAAACTACCCGCCCACAAAGCGACTCTGCCGGCTGTGTTAAGCCAAGTGTCCCCTTGATGAAATTTATAGAGACTCATTTTAGGGTATTTGTACACCGGCGTTATTTTATTGATTGTGGTGCACAATCCTTTAACAAAGTTTCCATACACTTGCGCGGTAGTGTTATCCAGACGTTCTTTATCGGAAATTGGTATATAGCTTGAAGAACTATAAATTGGACTAATTTTATTTGAATTAATAATACTATGCATTTTTAATAAAAAATTTTACTCCTTAAAAGGATGAAAAAAATTTGAACCTGATAGAAGAACCTGCAGATAGGTTTCTTGAGATTCGGGATCTGATTCGATTGGAGTTTGTTTGGTGGACAAAAGCGTACGATGGTAGCTTTCTTTGATAGGAAGAGAAAGTTGCCGACGCACAACATTTTGACGCAAGTTTTCTACATTGACCTCTTCATACTTACTTCGATTCGTTGTGATGTAAAAGTCTGTATAGCCAACTGCAAGACTCTTGTTTGTAAGTTCTTGCTCCTCTTCACAGCCCAATTCTTCCAAAGATTTCCCTTCTTTGGCGGCCTGTTTTTCAATCTGTTCACGCCCTCTTTTGATCAGAACAGTTTCAATTGCTCTGCACCTCTCTTCTACATAATCCATTTTATCCATGAGATGATTTGCAGTAGTTTGCAGTGCGGAAGTTGTTTTCTGATTGCCTGCAGACTTTTGTGTTTGAAGCGCTTGCTTTTCTTCTTTTGGTGCGCCAACTTTTTCAGCCAACTTTTCAGCTCGGTCTTGGCATTTATCTGCTATGTTTTGCAATGAATCATTAATAAAGTGTAGGGCCGCTTGTTTGGTCTCTTTATAAGTGAGATGGCTATGTTTCAGGTTGTCTAAATACTGAATTACTTCCTTTTGTGTGAGTATTTCTCGATCAGTGTGACTACCTGCACCATCTTCAGTTAGCCTGTAATACATATCAAAGAGCTTGTCTGCCCTTGCGTATAGATGAGATACCAGTTGCTCAAGCGTATCTGTTACCCCCTCTTTACCCATTTGTTCTTGATAAATCTGGGATGGGTCAAACATTTTCAGAGCAAACGGAACAAACCCCGCGCTAAAAAATCCCCCTGCCCAAAGAGAGACTGTGCGGGCGAGATTGCTTTGAGTGTCATCTTTAGAAAGCCTAAGAAGACTCATTTTGGAGGAACTCGCTTTACTTTTAGAAGTGCTTAGCGTGTCAAAATAAGGAATAGAAACGCGCGCAACTGCCTTTTCTACAGGCTTGTTTGCAAAGGAGCGGGACTCTTTCGAGCGAGTGCCCGTAAAAGTATTACAATATAATAAGTCTATATTATGCATTTTCAAAAAACCTTTTTTTTAAAAATTATTATTTAAATATTTAGATAATATAATTACATTAATTTTTTAATGCAGAACTAATTTACTTTTTTGCACTGCAGATACTTTTATTAATATATACAATTTAACACCCCAAAAATCTTTTATCTTCTTATAAAATAATAAAGATTTATTTTTCCAAACAAAAAAAATTTGTTTTGGTTAATTTTGCAATATAAAACATTAATTTAAAATTTTTTATTTAATAATTAAGTTATCCCTATTCCAAATAACCCTTAATATAATCTTTATTCACTAATTTGAGTGGACATGATTTGAGGTTTTGAATAAAATCTCCCTCACTTGGTTCGTTAATTGCTTCCTGCCTTAATTTCTCCCTAATTGTACGTTGCCGTTTGATGTCTTCTAATAGAAAAGCTGCGTTTCTTAAGAATGAATTAGGTGTATCGACACCAACTGACTCTTGAATAATTCGCAATAAGGTTGCGCTATATTGACCAGTTTCAAAGATGCTGATGTAATCGGTTGCCTCTTCCTGTTTTGTGAATATTTTGTGTTGAAGCTGTCCTATTAATTCTTTTGCTTTTTTATACAGCGCCTGATCATTTAGTTTATGTAGCTTTTGGGATGGTTTTTTTTCTGTGGGCAATTCGGTTTCACCGCCTATTATACGGCAAATATTATCGTTCTTCGTTTCTAGATCAAATACATGAGTGGCAAGCCGATCGACCATTTCGCATACTAATTTTTTCTTATCTGACTCTAGTTTACGCTTTTCAAGCAATGCAGAGCTGTATAGGGCCAGGGTGACAAGCCCCAAACTAAGAAAAGTTGTGGCATATAAAGCCACTCTACCGAGGGTTTTTAGCCATGTGTCCCCTTTGTCAAATTGATATAAGCCCATTTTGGAGGGTTTGACGTGTATAAGCCTGAGCATTTCAATTTCTTGTGCTTCTGTGCGCTCGAGATCTGGAAACGTCATTTTAGCAATTTGCGCAGCGGCAGTATCTCCTGTATTTGCTTTTTCAAAAGAGGGAGTCTGATTGATAAAGGTAGAAGAACTTGAAGGTTTTGTATTATTCATATTGTCCTATCTCTTATTAGTTCATTTTTTATGTAACAATTATAACAAAATAATTTATTTATAACAATTAATATTTTTTTAATTATAAAACAACTTATAATCAGTTAGATGTAAAAATATCTTTTGATTTTGATATTAATTTAATAACATATTGAATATAATTGATTTACATTTAATTAATACAAATTTTTTGAGAAAATGCCCCCTAATTGGGTGCAAAGTCACCTAAATAGCGGTGCTTTTAGGTAATAGAAAATATTACAAAAGATCTAAAAGCTCATGTAAGGGTAAAAAGTTTGCAGATTCTTGTGACTTTGAGTCGGTCTTAACAAGCTGCTCTTGTTGCAAGCGATTTTCTTGGAAAAATTGTCTTAAGATGGCGTAGCCACGTTCTACGCTCTGTTCCTCTGTTATAGGTGAATCATAATCAGACAGTTGCACATCTCTTTCCCTATATAGTTCTTGTTTTCCTAATGTAAGAGCGCGTTGATGGGTATCGTTGAGGATGTTATGTGTAGACTTAATCTCTTCAATTAGATCAGTTGCCTTGCTCATAAGCGCACTAAAAGGTGTGTCTTGATCATCTAGCTCTTTTTGGTATTCTATCTCTTTTTGATACTCTGTTTGAGATATAGATGGGTTTCCTTCGAGTAAATAGGGAAAGA
>JAQFVP010000018.1 GCA_027942475.1 Simkania sp.
ACAATACCGCTCATTTGATGCGGCAAGGCAATTCGTTAGAGGATTAAAATTAAAAAATCAAACAGAGTGGAAGCTCTATTGCAAAGGGGCATTAAGGGTGAATCAAAAAAACCGGATGACATCCCAGCATGCCCTGAGCATGTTTTCAAAGGAAAGGGATGGAAGTCACTTGGAAATTGGCTTGGTACAGGTTATACACACCCCAAATATAGACAATACCGCTCATTTGATGCAGCAAGGCAATTCGTTAGAGGATTAAAATTAAAAGGTGTTGCAGAGTGGAATCTGTATTGCCAAGGAGCATTAAAGGGGCATCAAAAAAAACCGGATGACATCCCAGCAAGACCTTCTCATGTTTTCAAAGGAAAAGGATGGAAGTCATTTGGAGATTGGCTTGGATTTGGATTGGATCATTTTAGCCTGGACCAGCGGGAAATCCCACCCGTTCAGGGAAGAGATGAAAGCTCGCCTGCCTATCAAAACTTTTCCCTTGAAATATTGTAATTTTCTTTTTTTACAAGCCCCTTTTACAAGAGCAATTAGAAAAGTGTCGGTGGCTACAGAGCGAGTTTTTGGAGCAGCGAAAGCTTTCCTTACGAAGAGCTCGGTCAATCTTTGAAGCAAAGTATGAGCAACAGTCTTTTCTTCCACTGATAGAAGGCTGGTTTCCCTCGCTTTCGTGAAAGACAGCATTGCTGCGAGCATTGCGGATACTAAGGCTCATAGAGATCACAACGCGCCTTAGAATGTTGATGGGGACGCAACTTTACTTACTACAAAGCTTTAGCAAAAGGAGGCGAGTGCACCCTTTTAAACAGTAGTGCACAAGCCATGGTACTTGATAACGAATTCTTCAATAGAGTGGATCTGTGTTTGGATGATTTTGTTATGATCCAATAAGCCACATCTTTCGCTTCCAAATGGTCCATTCTTTTCGATTCTTTGCTAGCAGCAAAAAATCTTTAGCGTTGGGTTGGGGCTTTCCGCTCTGCGCGTTGGGTTGAGGCGTTCCGCTCTGTTTTTTAGATATTCTTTATGAAAAGAAAAACTTCCTTTTGAGTCAATATTTTCGCGAATTATTGCTAAGGACGTTTGACCTACTCTTGCTGAAGCACCATCCCCACATGAGTAGGGCGAAATTTCGTTAGACAGTGGAGCAGCCTCCGCATATGAGCGGGGCGGAATTTCGTTAGACAGTTGAGATATGTGTTGAGACATGAATTATTCTCCTTTAATTTCATTAAAAATAAAAATTTTCTTCTAAAGAAGAATACAATTTGTTTGAAATATTTTGCAAGATATTTATCCACAAAAAATTGGAAATCTCAATTTATAGTATTTTTTAAAAAATTATTAATGATTTATTAGTCGGCATTTTTTTACTTTTGTGCAAAACTAGTTCTTTAAAACTTCTGCGAATAAGAAAAAATGAAATCTCCCTAAAAATTGGTTTACTAAAAGTGTAGTGTATATCAGTGCTCATACTCCCTTTATTATAAAAAAATATTAATTAAATAGTAAACTTATTTGTTTTCTTTTAATTATTAAGCGATACTATTGATTTTTAATAACTATTATTATATTTTATAATAAATTATATTTCTTTTTATGTGAGTAAAATATGACAACAATATCTCGCTCTACTCTTTTGGGAGCGCCGCAATCCGCTTTGGATGGGGGCGCTACTTTACTACAAAGCTTTAGCCAAACAGAAAAAAAGGCGAGCGCATCCTTTCAGACGGTGGCGCAAAGGCCATGGTACTTGGTAACCGGCTGTTCCATGGAATGGATCTCTGTTTTGGATGACCTCGCTTGTTATGACCCAATAAGCCGCATCTTTCGCTCCCAAGTAACCGATTCTGACAACTTTGTTAGCAAAAAACCGTCTATTTTTTCTGCGAATAAAATCCTGACAGGGTACAACAAGTCCTGCCGTTCCTATGTTAGGTATCAGCAAGCGAGCCAAAAAAATGACTATTGGGGCATGACATATGCAAAGATTGGTATGGCTAGGGGTGTCTATAGCATAGCAAAACAGGTCACTGCACTTCCACTTGGTGCGCTTTGCACGAAAGAGGTGCAAACTGGTTTCAAAGTAAATAAATTGGCCCATGCAATGTTACAAAACATCGGATTTGTCTGCGATGCGTTAGACGCAGTTTTGACTTTGTTTCCCGAACTAGTTACATTCACAAAAAGAATAAAGCTGAGTTGGAATCTATATAATTGCATGAAAGAGACCGATCTAGACGCGAAGCTAAGATCCACAATAAACTACATTTTCAAAGAGATAGAGTTGAGCGAACAAGAGCGGCTTGCGATCGCTGACGACTTAAGCGATTTTTCTTTGGGTGAAACAGGGAACCAGCAGCCTGTGGAAAAAGAGGACCTTCTTTCCGAAGAGGACAAAACACATGCAAAACAGCTCGCCCATGCAATATGCCAAAAAAATAGAAGGTGTAATCGCTCGACAACGCGTCAAGTGGCGCGGGCCATTAGGCAAAAATTCCTACTTGAGAAAAAAGGCAAGTATGCTGAATTTATGAGAAAATTGGGGTGTGACTCTTTGCAGTGCGCATTTGATCAGATCAGCAAGCCAAAAGAGGAGCAGCTCCTGTACCGTTTGCTCCATTCAAAAGACGGGTCGGCTCTTTGCGAGGCGCAAAAAGAGGCTCAACTCTTTGTTGATGAAATTAGAAATCGGGTGCACTCAAAATGCGCCCGCCAATTATCCATTTTTACCTCTTCTTTTGCTTTTTTCTCGCTCAAATGGTTGGGATTTGCAAATATGGTTACGCTCGGGACTTCGGCATATAAACTTTCCACTCTTTGGTCAGCAAAGGAAAAATTCAATTTGAGTGCTCAAGATAAAGTAGCGCTTGCTCTCTTCCTTATTTTCACTGCCACCTCTGCAACCTTAGAAGGTGTTTTTTCTGCAACCCTTATCCCTTTTATTGTTGCATCGAGTATCCTTTTATTAGGGATAGGTAGTATGCTTTATCAATGCGATGCCAATTCGTACCTTGCACTCAGAGCGGGAGCTACCGATCGTCAGGCCATCCTGAGCAACCAGGATGCATGTAGGCCTAATAGATCTAAGCCTAATAGACCTAATAGATCCTTTGGGCATAAACAAAGAAGTTGCCGATCTAAGTCCCATTCCAAGCGATCTCACGCCAAGCGGTTTTTCATGAAAAAAAGCGCATCTGAAACGGGTGCGTGCACAATCTAGCGATTGGATGAGGTGGGCAGAGGGGCTTTGCATTACTCACGGGGCAATATGGAGCATCTGCTAAACGATTTTCTAGACTTTATTGGATCTGAAAAAGGGCTGTCCCCTCATACAGTGCAGGCGTATCGGCAGGATCTTACCCATTTTTTCTCTTTTATTGGATCAAAAAGTATCGCAAAAGTGCAGCGCGAAGAGATCACCGCGTTTCTCGCACATGGTAAGCAAAAGGGAAGTGCTGCGAGCACCCTTTACCGCTCTTTGATTGTGATCAAGATGTTTTTTCGCTTTTTAAAAGAGGAAGCATTGATTCGAGAAGACCCAACTTGCTTGATCGATTCGCCCAAAATATGGCAGCTCATCCCCCAAGCAATGACAGAGCGAGAGGTTTCGAGATTGCTCGCACAGCCGGATTGCAGTAAAGAAATTGGAGCGAGAGATCGCGCTATTTTTGAAGTGCTCTACGCTACGGGGATCAGAGTATCTGAGCTTTGCATGCTTAATCTGCATGATATTGATGAAAAGAGAGTAAGGGTGAAAGGCAAAGGGGGGAAAGAACGGGTGGTTCCCATCGCCCGCATTGCCGTGCAAGCAGTCGATCAATATTTAACTTATCGCCAAGATGCAAATTCAGGCCCGAGTCAACCCCTTTTTATCACAAAAAAAGGGAGACGAATTGGGAGAACCCAAGTATGGGCGCGAATCCAGCATTATGCAAAATGTGCTCATATTGAAAAAAGGATTTCCCCCCACACTCTGCGCCACTCATTTGCAACCCACCTTTTAGACCACGGCGCTGATTTGCGTGTGATCCAGGACTTGCTCGGTCATGCAGATATTGGAACAACCGATCGGTATACACACCTATCCAATCGGCGTCTGCACCAGGCCTTTGCCCAGTTTCACCCGCGGCCATAACTCTATCTCTTTGCCATTTTTTCCAGTTCGATTAAAGCGAGAGCCACCCCGTTTGTCCAGCCGAACCCCTCTTGCATGGGATATTCACCCCCCTTGGTCGACAAGCAGCAGTCGCGCACATTATATCTTTCCACCATTTTGCCGATTTGATCGAAAATGTTTCGATTGAGCGTGAGCCAACGGCGAGCTGCCTCGTGCGCAAGGGCACTTTTCCCATACTTGCAAAGGGCAGAAATGGTGATCCACTGCAAAGGAGCCCAACCATTTGGATGATCCCATTGGTGCATGAACCCTTCCTCTAGTGAAGTGGTAAACCCACCTGCAAGAAGAAAGCTCTCCTTTAAATGATTGCTCACAGCTCTTGCTTGGCGAGGGTGAGCGATTTGGATAAAAAGGGGAAATACTCCCGCAAGGGAGTAGGTGGATGTGTGCGTTTGTTTCGTAAAGTCGTAATCGAAGTAAAACTGTTTTTCTCTATTCCAGAAAATTCGCTGTATCGCCTCTTTGCGGCGGAAGGCCGCCAAAACGTATTGCTCCTTTTTATCAAATGCCTTGAGTTGGTGAAAAAAATCTGCAAGCGTTGTTTCGAGATGATAAAGAAGGCAGTTGAGGTCGATCGGGAGGAGATCTAGAGCTCGGATGGTTTGCATCTTTTTGGGCTTGTGCAGCCAGCGGGAGCTAAAATCCCAGCCCGAAGCGCATGCCGCACGTCTGCTTCGAAAAAAATGAAAAGGGTGCTTTTCCCCCTGGATATAGGAGATTTCCCGTTTGTGCGCTTCTGGGCGGGGGGTGTCAAGTGCATCGTAATACCGGTTGAGAAAGGTCTGATGATCGATACGTACGACGTGCAGGGTGGCTGTGTGATCTACTCTAAGGGTTTCCATGCCTCGCATCCAAAAACGATGCTCTGCTTCAAGCTGCGGCGTAAAGCGCAAGGCCCACTCTTTTTCACCACACTCTACGAGCATTTTTAAAAGGTAGGAGAAATAGGGGGGTTGGGAACGGGAGGTAAAATAGACCCGATTTCCATTGGGAATAAAGCCAAAACGCTCGATCAAAAAAGCGAAATTGATGACCATATTTTTAATGCGCTGAATTTGATGAGAAGAGCGCAGACCAAGCGCTGTAAAATAGCTATCCCAGTAGAAACACTCCCGAAATCGCCCCCCCGGAACGATATGAGGTTTGGGAAGGCCGATCAGGGTGCTATAGGGGGAGGGGGGAGTCATCTCTTTTTCCAATATGTCCCACATCTTTTCAATGTAGTCTTCCATGTTTTGCGCTTTGGGGTTTTTTTTCTCTTTCTCGCTGGGAAAAATGAAATGCTTGTTTATAAATGATTTAAGATCAAAATGTGCACATTTTTTTTCCTTGTAGTAGAGCATCATGATCTTTTTGGGATCGATTAGGGGATGCGCGTCGGGAAAGGTTTTTGCATCAGAAAAAAGAGAGCTTTTTTGTACATCTTCAAACAAAGAACCTGAAATCTGTATATACTTTTCTAAGTCCATAATTATTTTTGATATATTAAAAATAATTAATTTCAATGATTTAAAATGCAAAAAAACAATATTAAAAATATTTAAAATTGACAAATCTTATTTAGATAAAGATAAGAAAGATATACCAAAGTCAGTAAAAAACTTAGTCGCTGGCTTGCAGTGGTGTCAAAAGGGGGAAGGCGAGCCATATTATTTGGCTTTTGCATTAGATTGCAAATCAAAGCATCGAAAAATGTTCCAAACAAGGGAGTAGAAGTACAAAAAACCCGGATGTTAAATCGCCAAAGTTTTAATGATAAAAAAGTTAGAAATTCTCCCGCCCGTTTTGACCAGAAATTAGTGGACAACCCCTACTATTTTTTCGTCCTGTTCATGAGTTTCGTCCTTCTCAACTTCTACCATTTTTTTGAGTTTAAAAAGGGGACAGATGTTTCCTCTTGCCTCTTCTTAGTGTGCGCAATCAGTCAGAGCGTTTTGGAAATTTTGGTGTTCGCATTTGCGGCATATCTTGTGCGCAGCTACTGTCACAAATTTCTCTACTATCTGCTGATCAATCTGTGCTTTTTCTTTATTGTGATCCACTATATCGACTTTCTGCTGGTTCGACTCACAGATTTTTCCGTTTTTTTTGGAATCAGTATGATACTATATGAAACACTAGAAAATTTTATCGAGATTCTGCACTTAACCGGCTTTTCCCCCAAATGGTGGATTTTTGGAAGTGCGGTCCTTTTGCTTTCGCTCCCTTTGCTATCTGCATTTTTGCATCGAATTACGATGAGATTGTCTCGGCTTAGGCCCCTTTGTCTTTCTCGTGCTCAGGCCATCACATTTTTTACCTCTTCCCTTTTTTCATTGGCACTTTTTGAATTTGTCGCTTTTTCTTCCATCAAAAGGGAAGATTTTCAATTTTATCAGCGCATTCTCCCTTGGAAGTCGACGCTATTTATGAAAAAAGGGCACAAGCTCTATCTCAATCGACCCTATCAGCCTCGAATAAGTGAACAAGAAGCCCTTGAGCAGCTAAATGCAGAGAAAATGCATATAAGAAAAAAACCCAACGTCTACCTCTTCATTGCAGAGAGCTTAAGAGAAGATTTCATTACAATAGAAACAGCTCCCCATACTGTTGCTTTTCGCTCGCAAAACATCTGTCTGGGCAAGACCTTTTCTAATGCCAACTGCACCCAACTGTCTTGGTATTCGATCTTTCACTCTCAATACCCCTTTGCATGGGTAGACAAAAAAAAAGAGTGGAAGTCGGGCAGTATTCCTCTGCGGGCATTTAAAAATTTGGGTTATAAGATCCACGTCTATTCGAGCGCTCAGCTCAAATACTACGGTCTCAAAGAGCTGATCTTTGGGACCAAAGATCATTTAGTAGACTCCTATCATCTCTATCCACATTACCCCCCAATCGGAGCGGGTGAAACAGATGCCAAGGCGATCGATAAGCTCATTGAGGATCATCGAGAAAAGTGGGCTCTAGAAGGAAACCTTTTTCTCATCTTCCTCGATTCCACCCATTTTAATTATAGCTGGGCAAAGGACTATCCTCTTAAATTCAAACCGGTTGCTGAAGAAAAAATCAATTTGCGCATCTCGAAATCGACTCGAGATCTCGATTTGATTAAAAATCGGTATTGCAATGCCATCCACTACGTCGATTCCCTTTTTGGCAAACTCTTGAGCTGTTTAAAAAAGCATAAGATTTACGATCGATCTCTGATTGTCTTCACAGGAGATCACGGGGAGGAGTTTTTTGAAGAAGGCAGCATTTTTCATGCTTCTCATTTGAGTCGTATGCAAACAGAACCTCCGATCTACTACAAGCTTGGGAAACGGGCTAAGCTGACAAAGAGGGAGCAAGCGGGCATTATTTCGTCGCACGTGGATATCTTTCCGACCCTACTGGATACTTTGGCTCGAGAGCGAAGCTTTTTCCGCCTGTTTGACGGAGAGTCGATTTTGAAAAAAAAGAGATTTCCCTATGCGGTGTCTGTACGGCACAATGGGGGGCGCAATCCATCTGAGTTTTTTATCCACAATGGCAAGGAAAAAGTGATTTTTAGATTCCACCCATTTGAATCTAAAGCAATTGACATCATCTCTTTAAAAGATCGCTACGACCGCACAATTGACAAGGGAAGCTTCCAAGAGATCAACCTATATATTCGCGCGCACTACGGCTTAGCAATAGACCGCCTTTTTTCCGGAATAAAAGCGGCACATTAGGTGACAAATCAACACTACCTAAAGCACATCCGCGCTTTTAATCGGTTTGCAAAAAGAAAAAATCAATGCAAAATGGTATTGAGATTGGATTGGTAGCTCGGGTGATCAGATAGGGACTGATGCTCTGCCCGCTCTATAGAGATCAAATGAGCGTCCCTTTTACTTCGCAAAAGGGTAAGGAGACGTATGCTCTGTGCGTAAGGGATCACCCTGTCTTGCACTGAATGAAAGATATAGATGGGACAGCGCACCTGAGTAATCCACTGATTTGTGCGCAGTGGGTACTTCAAGAGGAGAGAAATCATACGTCTAGGCAAGTAGCGCCTTTTGTAAGCGACTAAATCGAAAAAGCTAAAGTAGGGGGATTCGAGCAAGAGCATTTTTGCATTACTCTGAGCGGCCACATAGGTGGCGATCCCTGTGCCCAGAGAGCGCCCATAAATTACTATCTGGTTTTCGGGGTAAAGGGTTTTGAGGTAGCTATAGCAAAAAGAGGCGTCCTGCAGCAAAGCTTTTTCACTTAAATGACCCGTGCTCTTCCCAAAAGATCGGTAATCCATGATCAAACAATCATACCCTCTAGAGGTAAAATCGGATGCAAGACCTCCCCACGGATGCAATAAATTTCCTCCCCGTCCGTGCAAGTACAGGACTACCCCCTTGGGTTTTTCTGTTTTAAAATGGAGTGCATTGATTTTCCCTCCATCATCTGTTTCAAAAAAGAGCTCTTCAAAAGGGGATTGATAGGGGTAAGGGGTGTCTTTGGGCAGTGGGCGACCGCGGAAAATGATGCTTTCTTGGGTGAAATAAAGATGCCCTACCCTTCCTAAGAGAAGTGCACAGACCAAAGCAAAAAAAGTCCATTTCAGCATCTATATAGGGGGGTATAAAATATATTTTTTTTGTGTCAACAAAATGGGGGCATAGGTTAAAAACAACTGCTTCACAAAGAGTTACCTTTTTTATTCCATGATACCATCAAATAGGGTATCATTCGAAGTGAGAGTTTGATATGAAATAATGTTATGAAAAATTTTTTTTACTTCCTTTTTCTCTCCCTTTGCTTGCCATATATTTTCCTCTATGCTGACACAAGTGTGGAAGAAAAGCAAGGGTATGAGCTCTGCGTTTTTGCTGGAGACGTTTTTCACTCCCTGGCCAACACTTCAGGGGAAAGTACCTCAGGGGAAAGGGGGATTAAATTTTATGAAGACTCGAGAGATCCCGTGATTCAAAACCTTGCAGAAAAATTCGCTTCTGCATTTCAGGAGGGAGCATCTCCCGACAAAAAGGGAGCTGCGGTTTCTGAGCTCGGTCGCTTGATCAAATGTGCGGCCAATGCAAACTACCAACTGCCTTACAAATTGTGTCGAAAAGAGCTCAAGGAAAAAACGATCATCATGGAACAGGTGCTAAAAAACTCCCTTCCCAAAGACCCCAACTATCACAAACTCATGATTGAATCCCTGGCAGATGAAAGGTGGGACATTGCTCTGTATTCTTACTGCAAAATTGCCGAGCACCGCTGCGCGAAGTAGTGTGAAAAGGGAGAGCAACCGCAGCCGAGCCCAAAGTTTTTTATCCAAGCAAAAGGTTTGATAGGCAATGCCAGGGCAAAGTGTTCACACACTTGATCTAAACGGTCAGTTCAAGCGGACCATTGCTTTATTAGAAAAAACAAACGAGCACTTTTTTATCACAGGCAAAGCGGGGACGGGAAAATCGACCCTCCTAGAACTTTTTTGCCAGATGACAAAAAAAAATCTGGTGGTCTTGGCCCCGACGGGCGTTGCTGCGCTCAATGTACAAGGGCAAACGATTCACCGCTTTTTTAATTTTTATATCGATGTGACCCCCGAAAAGGTGCAATCTAAAAAGGTCCGGCCGCGCAATCCCAAGCTCTACAAACAATTAGAGACACTACTTATTGATGAAGTGTCTATGTTGAGGGCGGATCTTTTAGACTGTATGGATGTTTTTTTACGCATGTACGGTCCAACCTGCTTTAAACCATTTGGGGGGGTGCAGATGCTCTTTTTTGGGGATTTATATCAACTGCCCCCGGTGGTCAACAAAAAAGAGCGCACCTTGTTTTCTTCTTATTATCAATCTCCCTACTTCTTCGCGGCCCAGGCGATGGGATCGATGCAGCTTAGAGTCATTGAACTAGAAAAGGTGTACCGTCAAAGAGATGGCCAGTTTGTTGCATTGCTCAATAAAATCCGAGATAATTCGGTCGCACATCGAGATATTACGCAGCTAAATCAACGCTACATAAAAGGGGAGAAGGTAGCGGGAGGGCCCCTTAGCATTCATCTCACCACAACCAATGCCGGGGCTGATGCAGTGAATAACGCGCATCTGTCTGCTTTAGATCAGCGAGAATGGATGAGTCAGGCCATAATATCTGGAGATTTTGGCAAAGAGTATTATCCGACGCTGACTCATCTTAAGTTTAAAGTAGGCTCTCAAATCATGTTGCTAAACAATGACCGAAAGAATCGATGGGTAAACGGAAGTATGGGAATCATCACCGGACTTGAAGAAAATGCAAAAGATCAGCCCTCTGTTTTGCTCAAGCTCGTCGACGGCAATGAGCGTTTTTTAGTAAAACCGTTTACCTGGGAGGTGTACCAGTTTTCTCTCAAAGGGAACTCAATTATTTCTGATCCCGTCGGTACATTTCAGCAGTATCCCTTTCGGTTAGCTTGGGCCATTACTGTTCATAAAAGTCAGGGGAAAACATTTGATCAGGTGGTGATTGATATTGAAAGGGGCACTTTTGTAGAAGGACAGCTCTATGTGGCGCTGAGCCGGTGCACCTCTTTTGAGGGAATTCGGTTAAAAGTGCCCATCGAAAAACGGCACATTCGATCTGATCCGAGAATTCGTCATTTTTTGGCCTCCCAGGCTCTCGTGCGCGAGCAACCTCAGAGGGGCACGTCTCATCAAAAGGGGATAGAAAAGCAATGAAATTGTTGGCGATTGGAGATATGCATCTAGGCCGCTGCCCTAAATGGATTTCTAAGGGATCCCCTTTTTCTCCCGCTGAATTGGGCGCGAGTGCTACTTGGCGACGAATTGTTGATCAAGCAATTCAGTGGGAAGTGGATGTGGTTGTATTTGCCGGGGATGTTGTAGAAAGTGAGAAAGATTTTTTTGAGGCCTATCGCGCACTTTATGAGGGAATCAAAAAGCTGAAAAAACATGGCATCCGAGCTTTTGGAGTGGCCGGCAACCATGATTTTTCAGCTTTGCCCAGGCTAGCGGAAAAGCTTACCGACTTTACCTTGCTGGGCAAAGGGGGAGTTTGGGAAAAGCTCGAGCTAGATGGCATCACGCTCCATGGGTACTCATTTCCCACCAAACAGGTCAAGACAAATCCATTAAGAGGTGTCTATTTTACGCGTGGTCCTGGGTTAAATATAGGTCTTTTGCACTGCGATCGAGATCGTTCAGATACCCAAACTGTCTATGCTCCCGTTTTTTCTAAAGACCTCGTTTGTTCTCCGCTAGATTATTGGCTCCTCGGGCACATCCATAGGCCCGATGCACTTTCAATTGATCAAGGGGGATATTTGGGGTGCGTGACGAGTATGGATGCAGATGATGTGGGGGATCTCGGTCCCTGGCTCTACGTAATTGAGCATGGCGCAATTGCCTCGGTAACTCATTGGGTGTTGGCCCCCTTTCGCGTAGAAATGTTGCGAATGGATTTATCTTATCTCGTAGAAAGGGAAAAGGCCCGTGATCTGTTGCTCGAGCAGGTCACATTATTAGATAAAAAACTAAAAGATCGGCTACTACTTCCTCCAAAAGTAATACATATACGCGTGCAATTGGAAGGATCTACCCACTTGGGGAGCGAGGTCCAAACAATGTTTGAAAAAGAGAGAGAAAAGCCCCTCTTTACCCACCGTGATACTAGCTATTTTATGGCCCACTGCAAAGACTTTACCCACCCCGAAATCGCTTTAGGAGATTGTGCGCGAACAAGTGACCCACCCGGCCTGCTTGCAAAGCTTTTGTTGTCCTTAGAAAACTTGAGCGCAGATGAAAAAAGCGATTTTGTCGATAGAGCGGTAACGTATATGAATCAAATCGCCGCAAAAAGGCATTGGGGACAACCCCTTGGTAATGTGAATTATCGAGAAAATCGGATCAGTCGGGAAGAGGCGGTCGATCTACTTAAGCGCTCTGGTCTTAGGCTCTTAAAAGAGATGTTGGATCAGAAGCGGGGGGTGTAGATATGAAACTCAAAAATCTTGCGATCAGAAACTTACCGGGGATTTGCCCGGGATTTTCGCTTGCATCGTTTGACCCCGGCTTAAACCTTATCATCGGCTCAAATGGGATAGGCAAGAGTAGTCTGATCCGTGCACTGAGATATCTGATCGTTGAGCCAAGCCCAAAAGATCCCAAAGCCCTCTCTTTGGAAGCGATTTTTGAAGATCAAGCAGGGCACATAGAGGTAATTAGAAATGGATCTGAAGTGGTTTGGAAAAGAGGGGGTAAACCAACTACGCGTCCTGTTTTTGACTCTAAGCACTTGCATTACTATTGGATGAGCATGCACAGTTTAATTCAGGTCGGGCACCATCAAAACGCATACCTCGTGCAGCGCATTGAGCAAGCCCTGACAGGGGGATATGATCTCCATGCTCTAGCGGAAAGGGAGGGGTTTAAGCCGAAACCCCGGGCGGGAAAAGAGGAAAGCAAAGAGCTGAAAAAAGCGTGTGAAAAGAGAAGACAGGTAGAAGGGCAGCACGCTGCTTTGTATGCCAAGGAAAAGCAGCTCAAAGAGCTCAACATGGAAATAAAGCGAGCGGAGGAAGCGGCAATCAGGGGAAAAAGTCTCGATCTTGCCATTGACTTGAGTCGGCAACTTGAAAAGATCAAAACATGCGAAACAAATTTAGCTCTTTTTCCCCCTCATATGTGTCGATTAACAGGCAAAGAGTCCGCCTGTCTAGATGATTTAGAAAGTAAAAAAAATAGGCTCAAAGAGCACATACAAAAGGGAGAGCAGACCCTTTTAGCTGCTGAAGATCAGCTCAAAGAGATTTGTTTTGATCAAAGAGGGGGGTTAGATCTTTGTATAGACAGGCAAGAAGAGATCGAGATCTATCAAAGTCATTTAAGTAAAGCGCACCTTGAAAAGGAGAAAATGGACCAACTCGGAGAAAAGCTGATGCTTGAAAAAAACAAGCAAAAATTAGCGCTGACCCTTTTACAAAAAGATCTGTCACAAAAAATGGCGCTCCCTGCACCCTGTCTGACCGTGGAAGAGGTGCAGCGCGCAGAAAATTTTTCTAGAAAACTCAGCCTCGATGGGCAAACACTATGTGAGCTCAGAGCGCAGATCGCAGCGATTGACGGCGCTGAGAAGCCCCTTTTGGATGAAAAGGCGCAGCTTGCGCAATGCCAAAGGGGAATCCTCACCCTGCACGCATGGCTGGGAGCCTGCGCTGCAAAACAGAAAAATAAAAAATGGATCGTTGCCATCTGCGCGGCCAATCTACTCTCTTTGATGCTTTCTTTTAAGGAAAGAGCGTGGGTCTTACTCGCCCCTGCAGCGCTTTCTTTTTTTGGCTGTTTGGGTGCGCTAGTGAAAAAAAAATCGGATCTATCTACAAAAGCGCGCCGAGAATTTGAAGAGATCGGGTTGGAAAAGCAGATCGCCAAATGGACAGAGACAGAGGTGCGCAGATCTTTGCAGGCTCTCTACGAACAATGCGACTCTTTAAGAGATGCGCGCCGACGGCTTCAAATGAAAGTGCCGCTGCTCGAGAAAGTCAAACAAATAGAAGCAAGAAACAAAAGATGGAAGCAAGAAAGAGAGTGTATGGCCAAGCGATGTGGATTTGACCCTGCGATCACCACACTGGGATTTGATCACTTCATTAGAATTGTTTGGGATTACCAAAACAGAGTGGATGCTATCGATTATTTGACAGACTCCATGAACACATGCGCACTCAGGATAGAAAAATATCATCGAAAAGTGCAATGTTTTTTGAAACAGTGGGGCATGGAAAAAGAGTTAGATCAAGATGTGCTCTTAGCGGCTTTGCAAAAGCTAAATAAAGACCTAAATCGAGCCAAAGCGATGTATCAACAGATAGATCAACTGGAAACGGTTTTAGCGAGGGATAAAAAAGAGCTCTTATCTACCGATACGCAAATTAATCAAATCTATAGTGAGGCTGGGCTCAGGCCGGGCAGTGCAAAAACTTTGATTGAAAGTCTATCTCAACTCGAAAAATGGAGAGATCTAACCCAACTGCTCAATGATTATCAAGTGCTCGCCCAAGAGTATCAGGAGAAGTTGCGCACAAAGGATGAAGAGCTGATTGAAAAGGCGCGCAAAGGGGACCAAAAGGAGCTTGTGGCAGAAAAAGAGCAGTGCTTGCGACAAATTGCAAAAAAAGAGATGTATATCGCTGTGAAGGCGGGTATACAAAAAGAAATTGAAAAGGCGGAGGAAAGTGATCAATTAGAGCGCGCTACCCAAGAGCAGATGTGCAAGCAATCCAAGCTAGAGCAAATAGGGGAGGAGCAGCTATTTGCCGAAGCTGCCCAATTTTTACTCAAAGAGGTGCAGACAAAACATCAGACCGAAAATCACATCCCAATTGTTGAAAATACAAAAAAATTTTTTACCCGCTTTACCTGCAACAAATGGCAAGTAGAATTTGCGAGATCTGGTCTTTTTATCAAAGAGGTAAACAAAGGGGCAATGCGCAGTTTGGAAGAGCTGTCTTCTGGCACACATGTACAGCTATTTTTAGCGATCCGTTTTGCATGGATGAAACAATTGGAGCTAAGTAGCTCCCCTTTGCCTATTTTTTTAGATGAAGCGCTTTTACCTAGTGATGGAGAGCGGTTTGGGGCGATTGCACAAACTCTGCTCACCCTTGCAAAACAGGAAAATCGGCAAATTTTTTACCTCGCTGCCCGTTCTGATGAACCGCTATATTGGAAACAAAAAGTCAATGTAGCTCCCTATACCCTTGATTTAGATCCCATTCGGGCGCTTTGATTCACAAATAGAACAAAAAAGAAATAGGTGACTTTTGCTTGACTTTTTCGCAAAGTTTGCACTAAAGTATACAGTATTTTTCAAACGAGTCTCATAAGATCTTTTTATCAATCTCCACGTTCTCCTCAATTATGGATTAAGAAATGAATTATCGATCCCGTTTCTTCCGCATTGTAAGCGGAACTTTCTTTATTGCCGGCACAATGATCGGAGCGGGGATGCTCGGTATACCCCTTGTTACCGGACCTGCGGGCTTTTTTCCCGGCTGCTTTATCACATGTGTGGTCTGGCTTTTTATGTATGCTACGGGAATGTTGCTTTTAGAGGCCATACTCTGGATGCCCGACAAGAGCAATATACTTTCAATCACCGCACATTTTTTTGGGAAACGGGGCCGCTACTTCGCGGGTTTCATGTTCCTCTTCCTTTATTACAGTTTGATGGTGGCTTATTTTGCAGCTGGCGTGCCCCTCTTAGCCGATGCTTTTGCATTTTTTGGGATTACGTGGAAGGGATGGGAGGTGTTTCTTATCTTCGGTTTTCTCTTTGGGGGTATTGTGGCGACGGGCCCCAAATCGATTGACCGGTTTAACAGAATTCTCGGCGTCGGGCTGCTGCTCTCGTGGGTCATGTTGATCGGAGTGGGAAGCCCCTATGTGCAAAAAGAATACCTCACAACCCAAAAGCTTTCTTTGGTCTCATTTGCTGCTCCGGTTCTTTTCAGCGCATTTGGTTTCCACAACGTGCTTCCTTCCCTGTGCACCTACCTCATGAGGGATAAACGCGCCATGCGCCTTTCGATTTTCTGGGGATCCTTTTTGCCTCTGATTGTCTATCTCATCTGGCAGTGGCTGATCATGGGCGCAATTCCCGAAAAAGTGCTTACAAATACTTTGGCTGAGGGGATGCCGGTGACCAATGCTTTTGCGTTGATTACTGGTGATCCTTATTTCGTGATGATCGGCCGTTTCTTTGCCTTTTTCGCGATCACCACCTCACTTTTAGGGGTATCATTTTCTATGGTGGACTTTTTGGCGGATGGTCTACACGTCGAGCACCGAAGAGGGGTGAAGCGACTTGGTTTAACAGTGTGCACATTTGCCCCCCCATGTATCTTGGCACTCGTCAAACCGGATATTTTCGGTGATGCCTTGGGAATTGCAGGTGGATTTGGAGAGGCATTTTTAAATGGTCTTCTCCCGATTGCTTTGGTATGGGTGGGAAAATATCGATGTAGACGCACATCCGACTTGACGGTGTTGGGAAACCGATGGATACTGATTTTGCTTATATGTTTTTCGGTTTCTGTTATGTTTGTTGAATTTTTGCAACTTTTCAAAAATTAAAAAGACCTGGATCGTGAAGCTCCGGTGAGCTGATGCCTCTTTGGGTCCGCGAGTTTATCTTTGTGCTCGGCAATGTTTTTTTTTGAGACTTCTACTACTTTTGCGATTCCCCTTCTTCGGTTTGCTGATGGGATCTGCTACAAAAAGTGTGCCCCCTTTTATCAACTAGGCCAAAGAATAGCCACTTTTTAGATTGAAAATATTACTTCTTCTTCGGAAGAGATGTAAGCAAATCTTGATCGGTGTCCTAAACAAGACTTGACCTTACAGTCACTTATTATCCAAGCGGTTTCCCATGTAAAGAAGGAAGTCATTTTATAGAAGGAGCAATGTCGATCTGGATGACTTTAAAGAAACAAAGGAAAGAAGCGCTCAGTTTTTTCCGCAGGCAGTTATTCGTCAATATTTAATTCCAAGATCCAAGCCCCTTGAGTCTAATACTCTCCTCACACAGGACAGTCCCTATTGCTAAGAAGCGGTTGGATAAGCGCTTCTTTATCAATGTCCATTTTGCATTTTAGAAAAGAAGTTTCTCTTTTTTAAAGAGTTTTTGGAAGTTTTTTTTCAACATAATCAATTAAATGTATAAAATTTTTAAAAAAACCTTATTTACTTATAGAGTTTATCTATATATAATCTTTCATTAAAAACTTTCATTTATTTTATGTCTGGATACCAAAAAATAATTCAAGATACAGATCGAGAATCTTTAGAGGAAAAAATTCCCCCTGCATTCCCTTTTGCATCAAAAAAAACTCAATTATTGGATGCAAACTCTTTGCAAAAAGCGGACAAAAGCTTTTTTTCTTCAAAAGTTTTGGGGCTCTTTAATCAGATAAAACATGGGCTTTATTTTATCAAAAAGAGGGGAGGGACAGAGTGCAAAAAGGTGCAGCGTTATTTCGGTGCACATTCTCAAACATACCGATTGAAAAGGGCTTTTGCAAAGGGGACAGGGCAACTTGCTCAAAAAGAGTCTTTGGACCGGGATAATCCGATTGTGCAGCTAGAAGCGCAGTTGTCCATGGAACAAGTGATTGAAGTAAATTCGGAAGATCGATCTGCACATGTGGCCTATTTAGGAGATCAATTGGATATGGAGCCCATAGATAGAGAGCTTTTCGCAGCGCTATTTTCTGAGCAAGCAGGCCTATGTTTAGATCCCGATCATATGCATAAAATCCTATCTCAGGCTGGCCTTTCAGAATCCTTTCATGAGCGCGTTTTAAAACCGCTTGAACAGGCGATCGATTGGGAACATGTATTTCGATCTCATGTATTAAAAGAAAAAGGCACACTTGCAGAAAAAAAGGAAATGCTTCTCGTTTTTGCAAAACAAACGCAGCGCGCAATTGACCAACTAAACCCGGGCACACTCTATTTCCTCTTCGGTGGTGTAGACTCTCGCAACGCTAACCTCATACAAAAGGGGTTATTACAGCATATGCCAAAACCTGTTTCCGATCTTTTGTCCACAGATGACATAGAGACAACTTGTCAAGAGCATATTGAGAGTGGAAAAAACTATTTGCGAGCAAAGTGGGGAACAACAGCCACAGATAGAAAGCACTGCGCTTTACCCGAACAGGCCCTGTCAGCACTTTCTAAAAAAAAGGTAGATAGGATCAAAAATAGCCTAGGGAAAAAAGGCAAAAAACTTTTTGCGAGGCTTATGAACGAAGAGCAAGCAAGCTCACTCGGAGCAAAGATTTGGGAAAAGCTGCAGGAAGAGAAAGTGGAAAAAACCATCCAAGACATATTGCTAGATGCGTGCAAGCATGTCCGCTCGGAATTCGACAAGCGAGTAGCAAAGATCAATCACGAAGTGATCTCTTCCACTGCAGAGGGAGGCCCGCATATTTTGTCCGCATTAGGACTTTTGAAGTCAGAAGAAAAGGTATGTTTTGCCTTTGAAAAGCAAAAAAATGGAAAATTTCGCCTTGCTTTGTTTGCCGAGGGACTTTCCACCTCTTTTCATCCACAACAACAAAGAGAAGAAAAAAAGGGAGCTTTACTCCCTTTGGTTTATTCAGATATTGACCTGGATTTATCCCTTTTTTATGCCCTCTTTTCCTATCGGGCAATGCCCAAGTGGGATGCGAATGCTTCTTTTGACATAGGGCAAATGTACGAAGGGCTGATTGCCTCTTTGCAAAAGGAGCCAGATGAGGCAACGCCAAATACATTTGTTCCTTTAGAGGAGCTAAAAAATGAGACTGCGTGGAAACAAATCATCCGCTATTTCCAACCTGATGAGTATGTGGATGCAGATCAATTGAACCTGCTTTTCTATGAGCTTCGCGTCAAAGCTTTTGCAAAAATGTGGGCAGAGCGGGAAGAAGAGATGCCTGAGGGTGGATCATACAAGCAATTGAAATCCGCTTTTTCGATGCTCACAAAGCAAGGAATAGAGCTGTACCAAAACAAAAGATTATCAAAAGAAAAGCTCCAAGCTCTGCATGCCACAGCACTAGAAGTCAACGAGGTTTTATTTGCTGCGTCCCCACCCAAATCACCAATCAATTCTGTGGTAGTTCCACCGATTATGCAAAAAATGCTCAAAAATTTCTTGTTAGAGCAAGAGGCCTTGCCAGAGCACATTGAACTCATCAAACAAATAGCGGAAGATGTGTATGGCCTCCAAGCGAAAGAGATAGTAGAGCAAACGGTTTTGGATCTATTTCCCGATCTTACCTCTGATGAGCTTAACAAGCAGTTTATGCATCGCGGCCAAATATCGAGCAGGTTAACGAGGGTTTTTTCCTGTCTTAAAAACTTCCACCTGTCCGCTTTGGATCTCACCTCGCTCTATGTGGACGTTTCGAAGATAGTATGCGAAATGGTAAGTGCCGCAATCTTCGCCAAACTGATCGAATTGCTCATTTTGACCGCTTTTCCCCATATTATGGAATACCATCCGATGATCAGCGTGGCAGTGGTTGCAAAAGCGCTTGTCTGTTTTGGCCCTATTTTATTAAAGCCGGTACTGCCCCACGCTTTGTATGAGCCGTTTAGCGCCGCTTACCAGCTCACAAAAGAGGCCTGTTTTTACGTGCAATCCCGCTTGACTGCGCTCATTCTCGGCAAAATAGTTCGGATTGCAATCGGAAAGAAGCGATTAGCAAAACTATTTGCTCAAGCGAGAAATGTGCATCAACAGATGACCCGCTCTGGAGAGCTTTCTTATACAATTTCCCATGATGGCAATGAAAAAAAAGAGTATTTCAAAGTGAGACCGGTTGAAAGCTTCATTATGGTCGAAGCGGATAAAACCCCTTGCCCGCATAGACAAAAAGCTACCCTCCCGACACCGAGTGCCACCGATATCTCGGAATATGAACTCGAACAAGAGCTATGCAGCTGGGAAAAAAATGCAGATCGGATACGTAAGAAGACAGAAGATCAGGAGGTAGGTAAGGCAAGAGCAATTTTTTATCTCAACCGTCAGTTTCGTAACCTCCCGCTCCCCTCACAAACAACAATGTGGGATCAAATCGATCCCTTGCATGCAATGAGGCTCCTTGAAAGGGCTAGCCTTTGCATGAGCTTTGCCACAAGCAGTGCTCACTACCACTTTTCTTCTGATGAATTTGTCGAGACTGCGACCACTTTGTATACGATCTATGCGATTATGGATCACTTAGCCCGCCGTATTCCGGATGCTTGGGCGGAAGGGGAGCGTCTTAAGGCAAATGGGTGCGATTTAGCCCTTTGTATGCAGAGCTCGGCGATAAGTGTGATCAGAGAAGATACGCGAAAACAACTCAGGGAAACGCTCGCATATTTCGGATTTAGGATCGCAAAAAAGTACTCCGAGCAAGAGATCGATCAATGTCGAATGGAATGTTTTTTTCATTATGCAAGGGAGAGTAAAAAGTGGTTTACATCTCTAGGATTTAAAAGCTCTGAAGATCAGTGGACAGCCCATCACACGGGATTTTGGTATTCAAAGGAGGGAAAGTATTATCGAAGACTTTTGCAAACACCAAAGATACAAAAAGCGCTGAGACAGGCAAAAATAAGCGAGCAAGCCTCAGACTGGGAAAAATTTAACATCCTTTTTGCATCTGCGCGAACAATGCTTCCCGAGCCCTTTGCCATGCTATTGGAAATTGATCAAAGAAGTAGATATTGGCTCAAAGAAACAAAGGGCATGACGCATTCTTTCCAAGTGGCTCCCTCTGATAGGGGGAGTATACACCCCATGATCGATCGGGTTTGTCACTCTTTCCACCGCTATACGTGGGATATGTTTAGACAGCAGACATTTAATGTAGAATCGGGCAAAGGGTTTTTCCCCATTGACCTCGATCAATTACGCTGCGATGAGATCACAAGAAAGACCAGTCAGCGGGGAAGAGAGCAGCTTGGAAGATTACCCCAGATCACATGGTCTGACTCTCTGACCTTAAAGCAGCTTTTTCACGACAAAAATGTCCGCCCAGTCAATCTAGTCATGACCCAAGATCCGTTGCATATTTTAGGGGTATCCGAATACGAAGCGCGCCTACTTGAGTTGATCAATCACGGAGAACAAGAGGAGCTCATTGAGCAAGTAATTGGATTTTTCAATATAAATATAGACCGACTAAGACAGCCTCGCTTCCAACTCCTTTTTTCCCTGCACATCAATCGGCTCAGCATCTCTTTTTCCCATAAAACGGTGCCCCGAGCAATCGCCCATTTTTTTGAAAAGGCTCTCGATCGATTTGGGCATAAAGTCGAAGAACTGTCGATCTGCCTTTTTGTAACAGAAATGGGGCAGATTATAGAGCAATTTTTTTCCCCCCAGCAAAGGGGGGCACTTCCCGATTTTCGTGCCCATTTGCGCGATGTGGTCCTGCCTAAGCTCAAAGATGCGCCTCCCTCCGATCGCCTTTTGGTCTACCAACATTTGGCCTTTTCGCATGGGTTTAAAACGGCTAGAGAAATGACTTTGCGGGAGAAAGAGTGCGCCATCAAAGATATCGCGCCCCTAGTTTGTACCCTGATACAAGATAGGAGCGACACATGCAGCGTAGATACGAAATCCACACTTATGCTTAGGGTGGATGAAACCCTTTTTATCTGGAAGCCCTACGTAATCAATGCTATGGAAAAGGACCCCGCCTTTCGAAAAGAGTGCATTGAGCGTGCACTTCGCGATGCAGGGGAAGAGTGGACTTTTGAAAAAGGGGACAAGTGGAGGGGTACTTATCCAATTTTTACAAATGGTCAACTATCTTTCGACTGCGAGCAAAAAACATGCAGCCATTATATTTCGATGGATATGGCTAGAAAAAAAGGGAAAGAAGTCGGTTTACAGCTGGGCAAAGGGATCGGTTTGGGAAATAATTCCTTTTTTTTCCCTAACTACAACATTACTGTTACATTTGTGGGGGAAATTTGTGAAAGGGGGGTTGCCGCCACTATTTACAGAGATTTGGGGGAAAAAAAATATGAATACCTGCCCTTTGATCGGCTCGAATTTCTCACATCAAGTAAGCCGCTCGATCTAGAAAAAAAAGACATATTATGGCTTGAGCAAACGAGCAAACTCAACCGAGAACTGCTCTGCATGCAAGGGGAAAAAGAAAAATGGAAGTGGTATGTCGAACAAACAGAAGGGGAAAATGGCAAACCTATTTTCCGTTTAAGTTACCAATGCTATGACATGCAAAAAGTACTCGTTAGACAGGTCGATCTCTTTGTCGAATCTCATGGTTTAGCGCTCTTAACTTGGTTCACGGATCTATCCGAGATCAAAGCGTATGCAAAAATTGCCGAGCCCGATCAGATCGCGTTTATCAAACTGCCAAAATGGGGGCTTTCTTTTGAAATCAAAAAGCACCGTGGGCAGTTGCAGGCACTTGCCTTGGAAGGGCCCCCTGGTCCTGGATATTTTATATCAAAAAAACAGCGCTATCAGCCTTTGCTTCCATATGGAAAATACCTCCTTATGGAAAATGATTTTGGGGATAAGAAAGTATGTATCTTGACTCAGCCGATGTATCATTTGATGATCCATTTCTTTACTCATAGCGCGGATCGGCCGCAGCTATCCCCCCTTGTTGACTCTTACATCGAATCATTGGGTGCGCATATGAGTGGGGCAGAATCCCAACTTTTGACATTCGACCTAGATAGCAAAGGCAATTTGAGCAGTTCAGACCCCGTTGGAATTGCGTACTTGGCCCTCTTTCATCTGGTCAGAAAAGAAAATGAAAAGAGCCTGCGCTACTTTTGCATGATTGAAGAATATGGAAAAAAGCACCCCTTTCCCCAAGCGATATTTTCTATTTTTGAAATGATGTATTTTCCGCTGCTCCTATCTCAAGGTCGCTTTTCCTCCGAAATGGCGCTCCGTTTAGGAGTGATGCAATCAGAAAATCGACTGATACAAAGGGGGCCAACCCATGAGCTTTTGCCTAAGCACCTTAAGTTCATAACAGGTGTGCGATGGGCTTTACTCCAAGTCAAATACAAAAAATATTTAGAGACCATGCAAGCTGCAGGAGGTGATTTTGTCCCCATTCTCACCGATTTTGAAGAGCTCTTTCTTCTCATGGAGATGGGCAAGGAAAATCAAAGGTTTTTTCAAACCGCTTTTCACGCGTCAAATCGGTCAGATTCTCTTCTAAATGAATGGAGGAAAATAGGGCTTGAGGCTCCTTTGTGCATTGCAAAAAGCTTTTTGTTTTCCCCACTTGTCGCAAAGAGGTACCATGAATTGCGCTTGCAGCTCGACACAGACAGAGGGGTCACCAAAGAGCTAACTGATGGGGCTCGAGGTCTGATGATACAAGCTATAAATCATGCGTTTATATCAAAGAGCTCAGATCAATCCCATCTGGCAAAAGGATTAGATGCGCTTTTTCGAGGTGTGGAAAAAGCCAAGCAAAGTGCTTTATTCCAATTGGCGCTTTCAAGGTTTTTCCGAACTAATATTATAGATGGAGCTCCGTTTGCCCCCCTATTTTATCAACAGGCTGTGCTCGATTTAGATCTGTCTCAGCTGCCGACAGCCATTTGGGATTTTGATCAAAACAATTTGATGCGCTACTTTCCCCTTTACTACCGCCTAGTGAAAAATGAACCTCGGCCAAATGCCGATCAGACCCTTTTTAAAAATAAGCGTGAGGAACTCATTAAAACTCTCGCACTCGCGCGGGGGTATGTATCATTTGAAATGAGTCTGCTTTGGGAAGCGCTAGAGCTAGTTGCCCGCGAAACCAACTCCTTCCCCTTTGTTTCGGCAAACGATTTGGAAAATGCCATCATCGAGGAGCGGGAAAAAAAGAGCGAATTTTCCACATTTTTGATCAATCGGTTTCTTCCTCCCTTATGCGCTTTTTATCAAAAGCAGTGGGCCTCTAACATCAAAGCTAGGGTATGGAGCGGAGCAAAAAAAGGGTTGGACGTTGCTATGTTTTGGACGCCTGGATTTTTGCTTCCTCCCACCCTTGCAGCTGCCCAATGCGTGTATCAAACCAAATCATTTGTTAGCTCTGCTCTAAATGGAGATACCAACCTACTCAATCGGGGAATGTGCCTTGCCGCCAAAGTGGGCGGCCTTGCATTGGGCGTAGTTTGTCCTGAGTATTATTTGGCAACATGTTTTCTGCAGACGGTACCTTATTTGCCAAAACTATGGACCCTAAAGCGGAGCATTGAGCTGGAATCGGTAAAAAGCAGAGAGCCGAGCGATTTGGTTACTTCAAAAAGTCGCTCAAAACTCGGGCAAGAGCCCTTGGAATCGGAGATGATTACCCTCCTTAGATGGCGCTCCCATCAGATCGACTCTGCGTTTGATCAATTAGTTGACGAGTTCTTCGATAGTAAGGAAATAAAATGGCCCATTGCATCGATGCAAGTCGAAAGGTATCAAACAGCCTTGGGGGATGCTAACCTGCAAAGGGCTTTTACGCAGATTAATCAGGAGTTAGACGAATATTACAAAAGGACAGAAGAAACGCGCCTCAAAGTGAGGATAAAAAAGGGGAAAAATGAGAATCTCTTTGTAGAGAGGGTGCGAGAGCTCGCGCAAGAGATGGCCTGCTTTATCGAAAAAGAGGAAAAGGGGATCACCGCTTGGACAAATCGAAAACGGAACATGCAAAATGAGAGTGATCCAGAGGGGATACTCAAAAGGGGGTGGAAATGCAGCAAAGAACCCCTGATATTTCGCGAGATCTACACACTTTTTACCAAAGCGGACGATGAATCCTTTATCAAAAAAGTGGGGATAGATCCGGAGAATTTTAGAGATTTGAAAAAGCGACTCTATTTGTATCAAATCGTGCGTAGACGGTTTAATTTGCTTTTCAATTTAGTCGAGCAAAACGCCCCGGCGCACATGCTTGCCCTTGAGCTCAAGAGACGCGCTGCTTATGAGATAGATCAGAAAGTTTCAGAGCTTGTTTTGCGAGCCAAGCTTTCTTATGAAATAGCTTTAGAGTTTATGCTCTACCAGACTGATCTGCAATCTGATCAACTAGATCGTCTCTTACTTGAAGAGGGGAAAAAAGCGGTAAGCGAACAGATTATGGGGACGGGAAAAACATTTTTACTCCCGATTTCAGATCATGTGTTTGCCGATGGAAAAACCCTTGTCTGTAATACAGTGATCAGTTCTGTCGCTCCTTCCCATTTCAATTTTTTTATCTCTAGTACAAAAAAATCGTTTGATCAAAATGGCACGATTTTACGATTCGATCGGTTGAAACGCCAAACAACAGAGCAGCTGCAAGCGCTTACACTCTTGCTCAAAAAATCGATTTACCTCGGAGAGTATGTGAATGCCACGCAAAAAGATTGGCAAGCCTTAGACCTCATGAGATTGGAAGAGTGCTTGGATGAAAAGGGGCACTTCTTAAAAAAGTATGGAGCTCAAGAGTGGGAGCTAAGGCAGCAATATTATAAAGAGTGCATCGATCTTTTAGAACAATATGGACTAGAAAATTCGGACGAAAAACACAAACTCGATGAACCTAATAAAAATATTTTGAATTTCCCCGCGGGACAAGCGCTTGTGCTCGAAAAAGAGCAAGTCTACATCATCAGTGAGATCATGCTCTTTCTCGTAACAGCGCCTGATTTCAAAAATTATATTACGATCAAGGCTAAGCGCCCCGAAAAGCTGAACGTTGAAACCTATCGAGCGCACATCAAAAAGCCGCTTGCTGATTGGATTGCCGCGCTTGACTATTTTAATATACACAAAGAGGAGCAAGAGATTTTCTCCGCTTATTTAAGGGGAGAGCTACAATCGATTCCAGATTTTGTCAAAGAGCATCCCAACCGTCGAGCAATCGGGCAAGCAAAGGGGTGCGTTACCATTTTGTTAGAAAATGCACTTAGCTCTGTAATCAATGTCGATTTTACCGTTTCTCAAAAGAAACAATGGGAGGAATTTACGCGACCTGCGGAAGGGAATACCTCCCCTCTCGAAGACTCGAAAGACCTTAAACCGGATATTAATTACATTAAAACGGTGATGCGCCTCTTGCAAAATCGTTTAAGTAATAAGCAGCTCAAAAAATTGCTCAAGTACCTGGTAGAGAAAGCGAAAAAAGGGGGGGAAAGAAGTGCTATATCACCAACACAGACGCCCGAGGGAAAATTCTTTGCGCAGCATTGCCACGCATTTCAGATTGACACCTTTAGGCCGTCTGATCAAGCGGAAATCTTTTCTCTCTTACATCGAAGTGATCGGGCGGTCGTTCTCTATGCCAAGGTGTTCATTGCCCCCCAAATCAAATTTTTCCCCTCCTTTTTATCATCTAATTTTGCCAATTTTCATTCCCTTTTCGGAAAAGGGGAGCGCTCACGTACGGGCACCCCGAACAATCAACGCAACTATTCCCCCCACACCCAGATTCTTCGACATCCTGGCACCCTCGGAGAGAGTGTGCATGTTTTAGAAAAAAAAGTGGGAGCAGACTCCATCCATGTCCTCGACGCAAGTGACCCCGAGCCCGCCTTAAAAGAGATGATTTTCCGATTTTTCCACGCCGACTGCAAGATGCTTGCCTTTATCGATCTCGATCCGATTTGCAACAACATGAATGGGGAAATGATTTGCTCTTTATTTCAATTCTATATGCAAGACAAGCGTCCCCATCTCGGGGGGATCGTATTTTTTGATCGCGATAAAAACCTCGTCATCGCTGAAAAAGGGAGTCAAACACCCATTCCCTTTGAGCGAAGTGTCATTCCAAAAAAAGACCGCATTTCTATTTTTTCTCAGACCCAAACAACGGGATCTGATATTCCCCAAATAGAAGAGGCCAAAGCTGTTCTCACGGTGGGGGAAAACATCACATTGACCAATTTAGCGCAGGCCTTTAATAGAATGAGAGGCGTAAGGAGGGGCAAACAGCAGGTAATTGTCGTTATGACAAAAAAGGCACAAGAAAAAATTTCTGCGCGCTTGCAGATCGATGCTGAGCACGTGCCGAACATGAGGGAGATTATCCAGTTGGCCGCAGCAAATGAGGAGGAGCACCTCGATTCCGAGTATTACCTGGCCGCCCGTTTTCATCTGCACGATATCGTCCGTAAGGCTTTTGATAAAAAAGGTAGAAACCAGCCGACCGTATCTAAAATGGTCGAGGTGATGCGGAAAAATCGGGATATTTTCTTGGTAAAGAACATAACCGACCCTTTTGAGGCGTACGGTGGCATTGATCTTGATGTCGATCCCACATGTGCACTTATCCGTTACAAAGAGTGTCTCTTTGAAAAGATCCGCAAAAACGGGCTTTTTTCTCCCACTGAAATAGAGCAGATCAAAAAAAGGTTGGATGCAGTAGCGCTCGACCGCGCAAAGAAAAACGTGCACATGTACAAAGGGCAGGAGCATCGAGAGCAGAGCCCTATTTTGCTCGACCAAAGTGTTTATCAAATTGAAGAGTCAGAAAATGGGATTGCATCTGAAACAAACATCGACCTAAATCAAGATGTTACGCTTCAACTCCAAAAGCAGTTGGCCGATCCATCGAAAGTACTACCTAAACAAAAGCCCCATTATGGATATCCTTGGCCAGACAGGCTCGATCCCTACGATATCGATCAGTACTTTCAGATAGGTCGCCCCACCGATCGATCGATCTCATCTTCCGTGCCCATCTACTCTATGCGCTCCTTGTTACAAACAAGAAAAAATCTCGCTTATCTCGAAAAGTCGATCAGCAACTCCCTCTTTGTGTCTGAAAACTTTGCCCAACAAAAAGACAATCGGTGGGTTTTTCGAGCTCATGCGATTGAGCCATTTGGAGCAAATCAGCCCCCTCTTTACCAAGCGCTTGTGATTCAAGATCGGACAAAAGCGTGTCCCGATCTAAAAATTTTGCTTTTACACAAAGAGGAGATCCCCTTTTGGAAGAAAAAGCTACACAAAGAACGCAGAGCTCATCCAAAAATACAAGTTGCCCTGTACGATTTTTGGAACCGAGATTTTTCGGTCGGGGACTTTATAGAGCCTACCCCCGAATTTTTCTACGCCGTGACACAAGCGCGGTTTTTCAATGTGGAGCTCGAATACGATCAAGAAGAAAAAAAGGCGCTGCTCACGTGGATCGACCTGCTTGGTAGGAGAGGGGCCGCTCATCTCCGTCAGACCTTTGAAATGCTCCACCATCAGAGAAAAATGGGCAGTTACGAGGGGAGTGGGATTCAAACCCTTTTCTTAGACCTCAGTGATACTCCGCTCGATATGGGCATCAAGGTATAATCAGAGCGCAACGCCCGTTATGCTCTTTGGTGCGCCTCGGAAAGTTCATTACATCATGTTTAAGTCTGTAAAGTCTAATATAACTATTCCATTTTTCCTTATCCTTTAGGGAAAAGATCGCATAAAGAAATTTGCTTTTAAAAATTTTGCCCCTTAGAATAACTCCAAGCGATTTTACATATACTAAATCAATAGTAAACCGACCCTGCTCTTTTAGTATCATGAGATATTTATGCCCCTCTTTATACCGCTGGCACTTTTATAGAAAACCCCAATTTGACCTAGAACTCGAGCGGTGTAGGCGGGAAGGGCAAAATATAAATACTTTCCAAAATACGCAAGGGCAGACACTTTTGCATCTTGCCGTTCTTGAAAACAGATTGGATCAAATAGATATGCTAAGTCGATCTATTGCACCGAGAGAGCGGGCCGATGTGTGGGGAATGACCCCCACCGATTTAGCCTACTTTTTGGGACGATCCGATTTTTTGCCCTTCTTGCAGCCAAAAGGTGAGGCTCCCCTGATTACCGTTTATCGAAATCGGGATAAACAAACACATGACATTTCTCTTGCAGAATTTGAAAAAAAACTGGGAATCAAATACATCGAGCACCTTGAATTTGAACGCCCCAGTTACTTGAGGTGGACTGTAGAGAGAGCATACAAGCAGATGCAAAAGAAACGGATTCGCAAAATGAACCGGTGGACGCTGGCCTTGCATGAAAAAGGAATTATGCATCCGAAAAAGGATCATGTTTACATTGGTTATATCGATCGTTCCATTGGATATGGCGTTTTTGCCAACCGAGACCTTTCCGCTCTGACTTATGTGGGGGAGTACACGGGCGTGGTAAAGCAACGCCGCGCAAAAGCGATCCGTCTCAACGATTACGTATTTGGGCACATGGCTGGTCCCAAAAATACCCCATTCATTATTGATGCGGAAAAAAAAGGAAATTTTACCCGTTTTATCAACCATAGCTATGCGCCAAATATGAATTCTCGCTGGGTGATTTGCAAAGGAATTACTCGCATTATTGTGTTTACAAACGCATTTGTGCCAAAAGGAACGCAGCTGACCTATGATTACGGAAAATATTATTGGCGTAGTCGTTTATCCCCCTTTTTTCTCTAGTTTTTTGCCTCTTTTTCATAAGGAAAGATATGTCCCTCACGCTTTTCTTAAAACATTGTTTGCTTAACCTGCCTTACGGTATTGAGTAAAGAAAAAAATTTTTGATTGTGCGTAAAAAACTTGTCGCTGCGCTGCAATATTTTATATGATTTTTGAAAACACGCGGCATTCCCATCCCGATTAAGGGGATTGCTGTCAGAGCTGTCACAAATAGTGTGTAACACTGTAAGTATCTTTACTTAAGTGCAGCAAAGTTAAGCGAAAACAAGTTGAGGTAACCAATTCTGTGTGTCAGCCTTCTTCTATTAGCCAAATCAAAATAGGGCCAATTTTTCCACCTGCAGTGCACATGACCGCTTCAGAGCCCCCTTCTCAGAGCAGGGACAAAAAGCACTGCC